>DATGXA010000259.1:0-2317 GCA_035299125.1 Opitutaceae bacterium | reverse complement strand
GGGGGGGGGGGCGGCGGACTGGCAGCGGTGTCGCGTCACATCTTGAATCCGGCGTCAATGCACTCCGCGCTTTTCGTTGCCGGGTTTCCCGTGTCGACTCGGCGGCGATGATCGTCGCCGTCCATCCGCTCGCGGGTTTCGACAAGGTGCTGCACTACCGCGCACCGGAGAAGCTCTGCCCGGGGATTGCGGTCGGCTCGCTCGTGCGTGTGCCGGTGGTGAATCGTTTCACGCTCGCGGTGGTATCGGAGGTGAATCCCGTGCCGGACTGCCCCGTGGAGAAACTGAAGAACGTGGCGCAGTTGGTCTATCCGTTTCCCGCGCTCACGCCCGAGCTGCTCGCGCTCGCGCGCTGGATCGCCGCCTACTATGCGGCGCCGCTGGACACGGTGATCGAGGCGATGATCCCGGTCTCAGTGCGCAAGGGGCTCGCGCTAAAGATCGAGAAACGGCTCGCCGTGGAGCGGGAACTGGGCGTCGACGAACTCGAGACGCTCAACCGTCGCGCGCCGCAGCAGGCGAAGCTCTACGCGTTTCTGAAGGCGCAGCTTCACCCGGTTGCGAAGTCGCTCGTGCTTGAGCGGCTTGGCGTGGGGCCGTCGAGCGCGGCGGCGTTGGTGCAGCACGGCGTGGTGCGCGAGATCGAGCACCGCATCGAGCGCGTGGCGTACGGCGACGACCTCGGTGGAGTGGAGCCTGTTGCGGTGGTCCCACCGGAGCTCAATCTGGCGCAGAAGGCCGCTGTGGACTCGATCCGCGCGAGCGGCGAGAAGGGCGGTTTCGCGGTGCATCTGCTGCAGGGCGTGACCGGCTCGGGGAAGACCGAGGTCTACCTGCACGCGATCTCCGACATGCTGCGCGGGGGGGGCGGCGCGGTTTACCTCGTGCCGGAAGTGGCGCTCACGCCGCAGACGGTCGCGCGGTTGCGCGGGCGGCTCGAACAACAGCTCGGCCAGCGCGTCGTCGTTTGGCACAGCTCGCTCAGCGAGGGCGAGCGGCTCGACGGCTGGCTGGCGCTGGCGTCGGGCGAGGCGCGGGTCGTCGTGGGCGCGCGCTCGGCGGTGTTCGCCCCGGTGCGCGACCTGCGGCTGGTGATCGTCGACGAGGAACACGAGCCCGCCTACAAGCAGGACGAAACGCCGCGCTACCATGGGCGCGACGTGGCGGTTTATCGCGCGAAGCTCGCCGGCGCAGTGTGCGTGCTCGGTTCGGCGACGCCGTCGGTCGAGTCGGTGAACAACGTGCGCCGCGGGCGCTACCGGCACGACGTGCTGCCCACGCGAATCGACGACCGGAAGATGCCGCTGGTGCACATCGTCGACATGCGCCGCGAGATCGTGGCGAAGCGAGCGACTTCGGTGCTCTCGCGTCTGCTCATCGACAAGTTGCACGATCGTTTCGAGAAGCGGGAGCAGTCGATCCTGTTCATCAACCGCCGCGGGTACTCGAGCAGCCTGTTGTGCCAGGAGTGCGGTTACGTGGCGGAGTGCCCGCATTGCAGCGTGGCGCTCACGTACCACCGCGCCGACGAGACGTTGAAGTGCCACCTCTGCGGCGAGGTGCGGCCGGCGCCGTTGGTTTGCCCGCAGTGCCGTTCGCCGAAGGTGCGGATGCGCGGGTTGGGCACGCAGAAGGTCGAGGAGCATGTGGCGCGCATCCTGTCGCGGGCGAAGGTCGTGCGGATCGACACCGACACGATGGGAAAGAAGAACCGTTTTCGGGAGATCCTCGGCGAGTTCCGCACCGGGCGGATCGATATCCTCGTGGGCACGCAGATGATCGCGAAGGGGCTCGATTTCCCGAACGTGACGCTTGTCGGTCTCGTCGACGCCGACATCTCGATGCACGTGCCGGATTTCCGGGCGAACGAACGCACGTTCCAACTGCTCGTGCAGGTGGCGGGCCGTGCGGGCCGCGGCGACCGCGCGGGGGAGGTGGTCGTGCAGACGTTCACGCCGCAGGCCGACGCCATCCAGTTCGCGAAGCAGAGCGACTTCGACGGCTTCATCGAGGGCGAGATCAAGACGCGCGAGCAGTTTCGGTATCCGCCGTTCAGGCACCTCGTGCACCACGTCTTCCGCGGCGATAACGCCGAAAAGGTCCTCTGGGTGGCCGAGCAGTGGAAGAAACGCGTGGAGCCCATGCTTGCCGGCGCGGCGGAGCTGCGGGGGCCATCGCCTTCGCCGATCGAGCGCGTAATGGGCGAATATCGATTCCAGCTCTGGTATTTCACCGGCGCGGTGACGAAGACCGTGGGCGTGCTCGCCAAGGAGCAGCGCGTTTTCCCCTGGCCCGAAGGCGTGAGCCAGACGCTCGA
>DATGXA010000258.1:0-5206 GCA_035299125.1 Opitutaceae bacterium | reverse complement strand
CATGTCCTTCGTGCGCGGGCGCCGAATCCGCGGGCGCGACGCGCTCCACCGGCTTCTGCGTCGCTCCGGGAAACGCCCCGTGGCCGGCGTGTCCGCCGGGCAACGCCGCGCCGGACGCCGCATCGCCTTTGACCATCTTCTGGATCGCTTCTCGCAGCTGGCTCTCGGAATCGAGCATGAACTGGCCGGAGGTCACCACGCGCTCACCCGCGGCGAGTCCGGCGAGCACCTCGTAGTCGCCACCCTCGCTGCGCACGCCGAGCCGCACCTCACGCGGCTCGAACGTGCCGCCGTCCTTCGCGATGAAGACCGTGTTGCGCTCGCCGCTCCGCAGCACCGCGCTCTCCGGCACGAGCACCGCGGCGTCGTTCACCTGCGCCGCGAGATGCACGTCGGTGTACATCCCGGGCCGCAGGAAACCGTCGGGATTCGGCAACACGATGCGTGCTGCCACCGCGCGCGTCTGTTCGTCGACCTGCGGTAGGAGCCGCGCGATCGTGCCGGGAAACTCGCGACGCGCGCCATAGCTCGTGCGCACGGTCACTGCCTGGCCCTCGTGCACGAACGGCAGGTCGCTCTCGTAGATCTGCGCGATCACCCACACGCTCGAGAGATCCGCGAGCCGATAGATGCGCTCGCCGGGTTTCATCATCTGCCCGGCCACGCCCATCTTCTCGATCACCACGCCATCGGTCGGCGCGGGAAACACGCGGGTGCGCGGCGCCTCGCCGCCGCGCTCGAGCGCGGCGATCTCCTCGGCCGGGATGTCGAGCAACCGCAGCCGCATCTCGGCCGCGCGCGAGAGCGGTCCGGGCTCGTCGCGCTCCGCCTTCCGGGCGGCGAGGTAGTTGAGCGCCGCGCCGTACAGATCGGGCGAGTAGATCTCGAAAAGCGGATCGCCGGCTCTCACGGCCGTCCAGGTCGCGTTCACGTGGAGCGTCTCCAACCAGCCTTCGTACTTCGTGGTGATGTCGCGGTAACCCTCCTCGTTGTACGCGACCGAGCCCACGGTGCGGATTTCGCGTCGCGCCGGGCCGGTGCGGACGAGCGCGGTCTTGAGGTTCATCCGCTGCACCGTGGCGGTGTCGATCTGGATCGTGGCGGCTCCCACGCCGGCGGCGTCGCCAAGGATCGGTTGCAGCTTCATGCCGCAGATCGGGCAGTCGCCCGGCTGGTCGCGGATGATCTGCGGGTGCATGCCGCAGGTGTAGAGCTGTTTCGCCGCCCCGGCGGCGGGCGCCAGGAGCAACAACGCGAACGCGGCGAGGAGCAGGACGGCGGGACGAGTCTTCATGAAAGGCGGCGGGTCAGGGGTTCGCGGTCAGCGCGGCCTCCAGGCCGGGGAAACCGGTGTCGCCGACGACCGCGGCGCTCATCGCGAGCAGCCCGGTGGCGGCGAGTTCGCGTTCGCGCAACGCATCGAGCCGCTCGGCGCGCATGGCGAACACCATCAACTCCGTCTCGGGAATCATCGCCGGACCCGCGGCGCCCGACTGGAACGCCGCCGCGGAGGTGGCGAGGGTGCGTTCGAGATTCGGCAGCGCCGTCGTGTCGATGAAGGCGATCATCCGGTCGCTCTCGCGCACCATGTAGAGCATGCGCGCGAACTCCGCGGCCATCGTGAGCACCTCGGCGTCGACGCGCGCCGCGGCCGCATCCCGGCGCGCCCGCGCGGCCTCGATCTGCCCGGCGATCTTCCTGCGCCAAACCGGCAGCGTGGCGGTCGCGGTGGGCCGCCACATCCACGGCGCGGGCTTCACGTCGGCCATCAACCCGGCGGTGAAATCCGGCCAGCGTTTCTGCCGCGCCACCTCTTCGCCCGCGACAGCCATCTCGACCATCGCGCGCATCTTGCCGAGTTCGGGATTCGCGGCGACGACCCCGCTCCACAGCTCGCCCTCGTTCGGCAGCGCGGTGGCGACGAGCGGAAAACGTGGCCACGCCGGGTCGGCGTCGGTCGGGGCGAGCCCGAGCGCGGCCTTGAACTGCACCTGCGCGGCGCGGCGGCGATCGGCGAGGCTCGCCAGTTCGCTGCGGATTCGCGCGGTATCGTTGGCCACCTTGATCTGCGCATCGAGCGTCGCACCCATGCCCATGCCGGTCGCGTACGCCGCGGAAGCGAGATCCGCCGATTCGCCCAGCGAGCCGAGCGAACGCTCGCGCAGCCGGATCGCCTCGTCGACAAATGCCAGCTCGATCCACGCGCGTCGCACCTCGGCGGCGACGCGCACGACCGTCGCGAGGTACTCGCGGTGGGCGACTTCGCTCGACGCCGCCATGTCGCGCGCCATCGCCGCGCGTTTGCCGGGCAACATCAGATCGAACATCACGCCCGGCATCAGCGACATCACCATGCTGGTGACATCGGCCTGGAACGTGAGCTGCGGGTCGGGCAGCGCTCCAGCCGGACCGATGTCGGCCGCCGCCGCGCGCCACTCGCTGTAGGCGGCGAAGACCGCCGGATGCTTCAACAACGCGTAGCGCACGTACTCGGCGGGCGCCGCGTCGGCATCAAGCACAGGCAACGCCATCTCATCCCGCGCCGGGCGCACCGCGACGCGCTCGAGGCGCTCACGCTCGGCGCGCTCCAATTTCGCGGAGGTCGTTTGGCAACCGCTCGGAAAGACGGCGGCGAGTCCTAGCGCAGCGAAAACGGCGGAGCGGGACATAGCTTAGTATGGTGGGCGGAGTCGGCGCCGCAAATGCGGCTCTGATGACAACTCTGGAGACACGCGCGGCGCGCGGAGGAGATCATATCCACCAGCCAAGCCGCGGGTTTATCGGCTCCCGTGTCGGCGGACTTGAACAGCGGAGAACTCCCCGGGACCGGAGGGCGCAACTTCACGCCGCGCACGAAGGGCACTCAGCGCAGCATTTCGCGGGCTTCGCCGGCTCGGGAGTCTTCGCCGTGCGGGATTCGTCGTGCGCGACGACCTGCTTGGTTTGCCGAGCGGGCGGATTGCGGCGTTGCTGCCAGTACTGCGGACCGGGGCCGGCGTAGGCGAGAGTGGCGGTGCCGAGCAGGAACGCGGAAAGAAGGAGAGTCTTGGAGGTTTTCATGGCGAACGTGGTTTCGGTTCGTGCCACCCGACCGGGCGGCTTCACGAGACATACACCGCGCCCGCGCTCCACCCTCGCGCATTTCTCCGCGTACCAATCCGCGCTCGGTCCACCCGCGCCTCAGTGCAGGATCTCGCCCTTCGTGCAGTCGCCGGGCACGTCGAGCAGGACGACGCTCGACACGGTGCGAAACGCCGCGTGGTCGGCAAAGGTCCACACCACCTTCTTCTGCCGTGTGACCTCGATCACGTGCGGCCCCTGGCCGAACTGCTCATGTCCCAGCCAATTCGCGACAACGGTGTTGCCGTTCGGCAGCCGCTGCAGGCCAGCGGCGAACACCAGCTTCATCTTCGCCGGCAGATCCGCCGGGGTGAGCTGCCACACGATCGCGCCCGACGGGTCGATTTCGACCACGCGCGGGTTGCGATCGGCGTCGCCGATCGAGATGAGCGTGTTTCCGTCGGGCAGGCGCACCACGCTGTGCGGTCCGCCGCGCGCCGGGATCTCGCGCACGAGTTTGCCGTCGCCATCGTACTCGCGCACGCAGCCAAGCCCGTAATGCGCGACGAGGTAGCCGCCGCCCGCGAGCACGCGCGCGTTGCGCATGAACGCGCTGCCGCCGTCTTCCCCCTCGGGCAGGAGCCGCACCTGCTTCACGATCGCGCCGGTCGCATCTACCTCGAGCAACCGGCCCGCGTTGCATTCGGCGACAAACGTGTTGCCGTTCGCGAGCCGCTGGCAGCCGTACACCGCGCTCGCCGAGTCGTAGGTGAAGACGACGCGGCCGTTACGCGTGATCTCCTTCACGCCATGCCCGGTGGTGAAGAGGACGTTGCCGTCGGGTAGCACCCACACGTCGTTCGCCGCCTCCGCGTCCGCCAAGCGGTCAAAACCACCATCCGGATGCACCCGGCAAAGCGCGCCGGACGTGTAGTCGGTGCAGACGAAGGAGTGTGAGACTTTTGGCGCAGCTGCGGCGCCGAGCACCGAGCCGACCAGCACCGCGCAGAGGAGAATACGTCGGGAGTTCATGGCTGTTTCGTTCGGTGGTGGGATGCGTCGGCCGCGGTGGAGACGCCGCAGGAGCTCCGGAGTCGTTCAATCCCCGCGCGTCGCGGTCTCCTTCAGGCAGTCGCGCCGCGCGGCCTCCATGAGGAGATGGAACGCCTGCCCTTCCGTCGATGTCCCGGGCCGGTTGAAATGCGGCGCGCCGCACACGCCCTGCACGAGGCCGGACGCGTCGACTTTCGCGATCGCCGCCTCGCGCAGCGACTCCGCGGTGACGAGGAACGAGTGCGGCATCCAGCCCTCGGCGACGCCGCGGTAGAGTGTGTACGCGAGCATCTGGGCGAAGTTCGTCTCGACGAACGTGCCGGCGTCGTCGAACACGTCGTGGAACAGCCCGTCGCACGCTCGGCGCCAGGGGAGTGCGGCGTCGACGAGTTCGCGGATCCACTCGACGAGCTGCGCCTTCTCGGCCGCCATCGCCGCGGGCAACGCGCGGAGCACACGCGCCATGCCGGCGAGCGCCCAGCCGTTGCCCGACGCCCAGAACGCCCTGCGCTCGAAATCCTGCCGGTCAGCGTCCCACATGTGCGAATAGAGCTTCGTCTTCGGGTCCTGCAGGATGCGGCGGAAGCCGGCGCATTGTTTCATCGCCTCCGCTGGGTGACCGGCGACGGCGAGAAACGGCGGCAACATGTAGAACGCGTCGACCCAGATCCGGTTCTCGATCTGGTTGTGGAAGACGATGCCGTCGCGCGTGCGCGGCGCCTTGTGGAGTGCAAACTCGAGCATGCGGTCGGCGGCGCGTTGCAGCGCGGCATCGCCCGTCACGCGCGCGGCGAAGAGCACCGGCTCACCGTTCACGCACGGGTCGCACACGGGCGCGTTGCCCTCGTTCAGGCCGAGACGGCCGTCCTTGAGCTGGTTCACGACAGCGTCCTTCGCGAGCAGCACGACCATCTCTGTCTCGCCGAGCTCGAGCAACGCCTGCGCCGCCGTGCCCTGTTCCCAAGCACGACGCTGCATCGCGAGCATCGCGTCGCGCACGCGCCGCAAGCGCAGCGCGTCACCTTCGGCCGACGCGGGCGAATTCGAGTTTGGAACAGCCAACTCGGATGCCGACGAGGCCACAACGGAGAGC
>DATGXA010000257.1:0-5897 GCA_035299125.1 Opitutaceae bacterium | reverse complement strand
AGCCGCGCGACCGGATCGAGGACGCGTTCATGTTCGCCATCGACGCGCAGCCGCGGATCGGCCGCGAGCCGTTCGCCGAAGGCGGAGCGCAACGGGCGCCAACGAGCGGCGCCCCTACGGACGTGGTTTCCGTGCCTGCGGTCGGGACGGCGCTAGCGGCCGCCCGCGGGACTCCACCTGTCCCCGCTGCTTCCGCTTCGAAACCCGAACCGGCGAAGCTCCGCAAGGACGCGGGCACCGCCGCCTCAGCCACCTTGGCGGGCGTGAAACGCGAGATGCTCCGCGTCTCGGCCGACAAGCTGGACAAGCTCGTGAACCTCGTGGGCGAACTCGTGATCCTGAAATCGCAGGTGAGCGAGGGCTGCGCCGCCGTGCCCGAGTTGCCGCCGATGCTGCAGGGCGCGGCGGAGGGGTTGCAGCGGCTGGCGTTCGAGCTGCGGGATGTCGTGCTCGGCGTGCGGATGATGCCGATCGGGGAAACGTTCGCGAAGTTTCAGCGGCTCACCCGCGACCTCTCGCGCGACCTCGGCAAGGAGGTCCAGCTCGTGATCGAGGGCGCCGAGACCGAGATGGACAAGACCATGCTCGACCAGCTCGCCGACCCGCTCATGCACTTGGTGCGGAACAGTCTCGACCATGGTTGCGAGCCGCCGGAGGCACGCGTCGCCGCTGGCAAGCCGCGCACCGCGACGCTCACGCTGCGCGCCGAGCAGCGCGGCGACCGCGTGTGGATCGTCGTGACCGACGACGGCCGCGGACTCGACGCCGCCCGCATCCGCGCAAAGGCGGTTGAGCGAGGGCTGCTCGCGGCCGATGCAACGCTCTCCGAGCAGGAGATCTATCAGTACATCTTCCTCCCGGGCTTCTCGACCGCGGACAAGATCTCCGAGGTGTCCGGCCGCGGCGTCGGTCTTGATGTCGTGAAGCGCAGCATCGAGGCGCTCCGCGGCACGATCGAGTTACGCAGCCAGCCCGGCCGCGGCGCGGAGATCCGCCTCTCGTTGCCGCTCACGCTGGCGATCATCGAGGGGCTGATGGTGCGCGTGGCGGACGACCGCTACATCCTCCCGCTCGGCAGCGCGCGGGAGACGATTGAGCTGCGCCGCGACCGCCGTCTGCCGGCCAACGGCCGTAATGTCGTCGAGCTCCGCGGCGAGCTCATGCCGTACCTGCGTCTGCGCGAGGTCTTCGAATACGACGGCGAACCGCCGCCGATCGAGCGCATCGTGATCGTGGAGCTCGAGGACAAACGCGTCGGCCTCGCGGTCGACGAGGTGCTCGGCAACCATCAGACCGTGCTCAAATCGCTCGGCTGGCTCGGCCGGCGCGTCGACGTCTTCACCGGCGCCACCGTGCTCGGCGACGGCCGGGTCGCGCTCATCATCGACATCCCCGGTCTCGTCGCGTTCGACGCCGCACGCACGCCCGCCGACATCGGCCTCGGTGCCGGCGCCGCCTACGCGATGGCCAACTGACCGCAGCCCTTCTTCCGCAAACCGCCCATTCCCGTGAAACCGACCAAGGACCAATTCGTCGCGGCGATCCTCAAGATCGAGCGTTTCTCGCCCGCACCGCGGGTGCTCAGCAAAGCGCTCATGTTGCTGCGCGACCCGAACGCCGAGATCGACGACATCGTCACCCTGATCCGTGCCGACGCCGCGCTCGCGGCCGACATCATCCGCGGCTCGAACAGCGCGTTCTACGGTGCCGGCGAACGCGTGTCGTCACTCGAGCGCGCGTTGCAGAAGATCGGTTTCCGCGAGGGCATCCGCTTGCTCAACCACGCCGTGGCGCACCTCGCGTCGGGCCGGAATCTCGGCAGCTACGGAATCGCCGCGGAGGATTTCTGGGCGGAGAGCCTGTTCCAGGGATTGTTTCTCGAGGAGCTCGCGCGCGAGACCGCTGCCGTCACCGCCGACGAGGCGCACACCGCCGGCTTGCTCCGCTACATTGGCCGCCTCGCGATCAACCAGAGCATCGACGACCTCGGCGGTGGGCTCTTCTGGGATGGCTCGGCGCCGGTCGAGATGTGGGAGATGGAGAATGTGGGCGTGACGCAGGAACAGGCCGGCGCGGTGCTTCTCAAGCATTGGCAGTTTCCCGACGAGACGGTGCAGGCCATCGAGTGGCAACGTGCGCCCGCGCAGGCGCCGCAGCCGAACTGGATCGCCGAAGCGCTGGAATTTGCGGCCGCCGCGCTACCCGCAGGGACGACCAGCGCGAAACTCGGCGACGTGCTCACCGCGACGATGCCGACCCTTGCCGAGCAGCCGTTCGCGCAGGCGAACAAACTCAGCGCCGCGCATCTTGCCCACGTGGCCGAGGTCGCGCGCAACGGGCTGAGCGCGGTCAATCAGCATCTGTACGGTTGAGGGGCGATCGAGCGGCCGAGAATCGCTGTGGCGATACTCGCCAGTTTTGATCTGCGCCGCCGGGTCGGAAGCCTTGGCGGCTTTCGCTAGGTGTAGAATTTCCGCGTCAGCGCCCCGGCATTTCCGCCGCCAGCACCGCGGCGCGGTGCTCGGTGAGAATTGCGGGCGGGATCAGGTGCAACGCGAGCCAGACGAGGAACGGCACGATCAGGAGATCGTCGAGTTGTCCGAACACCGGGATGAAATCGGGAATGAGGTCGAAGGGGAGCGCGAAGTACGCGATGGCCAGGCCGAGCAGAATTCGCGGCAACCACGGCGTGCGGGGATCGCGCCACACGCGCCGATAGATGGCGAACTCGCGGCGCACACGTTGGGCGAAGTGTCGGAGGTGTTTGAACACGGCTGCGCGGTGGCGGTGCCCGGGCTACTTGGCTTGGCGCACGATCAGCGGGTCGGTCTTGATGAGCTTCAGCACCTGGTTCTCGGTCTTCTTCGCGGCGGCGTACGTGCGGCCGACGAGGTTGTTCGCGTAATCCTGGCGGTGCTCGGCGGCGGTGTTGTCGGTGGCGCCGGCCTCGTGGGCATCGGTGACCTGCTGCGCGAAATCGGGGCCGAAGGTGCGCGTGAGCCAGTAGCTCCAGATGACATGCCGCGTGAAGTCCTCGCCGTAGGCGCGATCGGTGCGGGCGAGGCGTTGCGAGAGGCGTTCGGCGTATTCCTTGATGCGCAGGAGGAGCAACGCGCGTTGCGGATGCTCGCAGAGGATCTGCTGCTCGTTCGGCGTGAGCGGGCGATCGTAGCGGCGCGAGAGCTCGGCGATATCGGAGGCGTTGAACCGCAGCCACGTGGCGCCGTGGCGGCGCTCGGTCTCGAGCCGCACAGTGAGCGGCCGGCCTTTGAGGTGGAAATGCAGCCGGGCGCCGAGCTCCAGCTCGCGAGCGGTGCGACCGTCGCGCGCCAGATCGGTGAGGTCGCGGGCGAGCGCGGTCGCGGTGGCGCGTGTGCCGGCGGAGAGATCGAGCTTGGCGAGCACGAGGCGGCCGCTGTCGATGCGGTCGATGGCGACGCCGAATTCGTCGGCGGCGAAGGGCAGATCGGCTGGCGCCGAGGGCACGAACGGCGTCTCGAGCGCGGCGTCCTCGACGCGCAGCTCGGCGGTGAGCGGGTTCCAGTCGGTGGCGACGAGGCGGACCGCCCCGAGGCGCAGGCGTAACGGGGCGGCGGATTCGGCTGATGCGGCGGTGCGGGCGACCTCGAGCTCCCAATCGTGCCAGCTCAGTCGCGCGACGGGCCGCACCGAGGCGTCGCGGAAATCCCAGCGGACGACGCGCAGCCCGGCGCGCTCGGCGAGCCCGGTGAAGCGTGGCAACACCGTGTGCGTGACGCCGCCGACGAGCCACCCGCCGGCGAGATAGGCGCCGCCCACGAGCAGCACGACCAGCAGCAGGAGCGCGAGGAGGAGTTTCTTGAACACCGCCGGCAATCGAGAATCGCTGTCAGGCGTTGGCAAGCTCGCCGGTGGGTGTTGTCCCTCGGTTCACGACGCGGGCCGGATCGGCGCGGGTGGAGGTCGGCCCGGGGACGTTTCCCTAAGTGGTCCCGATCCGTTTGGGCCCGCGGTGGTGCGGACCGATGTCTCGGGTGCCGGACCACCGGCGCTTTTTTGTGAATTCCGCCAACCGCCCTCCTGACGATCTGGCGCCGCCTGCCGGCGCAGGGGAACTGCGCGCACCGGCGGAGCCGTCCGCCACGTTCACCCAGATCCGCATCTGCCGCGGCCCGGGCTGCGCGAAGACCGAGGTGGAGCGTCTGCGCGCGGAACAGCGGCGGCTGCACGCGGAAATCGAGGAGGTGAACCGTCAGCTTGCGGAGAAGCAGCGCGCGTTGCAGGCGAGTGGCGCCGCGCCCGCGATCGATCCGGCGGCGGTCGCTGCGGAGCGCCAACGTGCGGATGCCCAACGTCTCGAGAGCCTCGGTGCGCTCGCGGGCGGACTCGCGCATCAGTTCAACAATCTGCTGACCGTGATCGGCGGCCACGTGGGCCTCGCCGCGCTCGAGGCGCCGCCAGGTTCGAACCTCGCGCACTCGCTCGACGAGATCCGGCACGCGACGCGGCGGGCGACCGACCTGTGCCGGCGCATGCTCGACGCCGCGGGGCACTCGTTTGCCGTGCGGCGCGAGCTCGAGCCGCAGGCGCTCGTCGATGCGACGTTCAACTTGGTCGGTCGGGCCGATCCGGGGCGTTGCCCGCTCGAGTACGTGCCGGCGTTGATCCCGCTGCCGCGGGTGCGCGGCGTGGCGGCGCAGCTCCAGCAGGCGCTCGCGGCGCTGCTGCAAAACGCGTTTGAGGCTGTCGGCACCGGCGAGGGCAACGTGCGTGTGGTCGTCTACGATTTGCCGCTCGAGGCGCGGGAAGCGGCGGCGCTTTCGTCGCCGGTCGCGCCCGGGCGCTACGTCTGCTTCGAGGTGAGCGACACCGGCGCGGGCATCCCGCCGGCGATCCTACCGCGCATCTACGAACCGTTTTTCACGACGAAGGGTGCCGGGCGCGGACTCGGGCTCGCGGTGGCGGCCGGCGTCGCCCGGGCGCACGGCGGCGGTATCGGCGTGGTGCGGCACGGCGGCCGCGGGACGACTTTCCGGCTGTTTCTGCCGGCGCTGGCGGCCGCACATTGACGCGCCACGCCGCGGCCTCGCGTGTGAGCCGGACGGCGCATCACCCACGGATTGAGCGGCGTGCCGGCGCGCCCGATGCATGGACCCGCCGACCCGGTGCAAACGCCACGGCCATCCCGGCCTTGCCTGCTCGCGGTCGCTTCGCTTTATCCGCCACCCGTGAAACCACGCAAAGTTGCCATTCTCACCGCGGGCGGCCTCGCCCCCTGTCTCAGCTCCGCCATCGGCGGCCTCATCGAGCGCTACACCGAGATCGCGCCGGAGATTGAAATCATCGCCTACCGCGGCGGCTACAAGGGCCTGCTGCTGGGCGACAGCTACAAGGTCACCCCCGAGGTGCGGGCCAACGCCCACGTTCTGCACCGCTACGGCGGGAGCCCGATCGGCAACAGCCGCGTGAAGCTCACCAACGTGAAGGACTGCGTGAAACGCGGCCTCGTGAAGGAGGGCCAGGACCCGCAGAAGGTCGCGGCCGACCAGCTCATCAAGGACGGCGTCGACATCCTCCACACCATCGGCGGCGACGACACCAACACCGCCGCGGCCGACCTCGCGGCGTTCCTCGCGAAGAACAACTACGCCCTCACCGTCATCGGCCTGCCGAAGACGATCGACAACGACGTCTACCCGATTCGCCAGTCGCTCGGCGCCTGGACGGCCGCCGAGCAGGGCGCGCGCTATTTCAAGAACGTCGTCGCCGAGCACGGCGCGAACCCGCGCATGCTCATCATCCATGAGGTGATGGGCCGAAACTGCGGCTGGCTCACCGCCGCCACCGCGCAGGCCTATCGCAAGATCCTCAACACGCAGGAATTCGTCCCCGGCATCGGCCTGACCAAGGGCAGCCTC
>DATGXA010000256.1:0-1954 GCA_035299125.1 Opitutaceae bacterium | reverse complement strand
GCCCGGCAGCGTGGCGGGGTGGCGCTGAGCGGCCGGAGCCGATTGGCGCAGGGAGAGTGGCGCTTTGGCGGCGATGTGTTGTTGAAGGACGTCGGCGTGCGCTGGACGGCGCGCGATGCAGTCGTCGAGGGGCTGCGCGGGCGTCTCGCGTGGAGCGGCCCGCAATGGCGGACTGAGCCGGAGCAGACGATCACCTACACGCGGGCGAGTTTCGGAGGGATGGAGCTGGTCAACGGCAGCGCGACGTTCGGCTTGGACGCGGCGGGGCGACTGGCGGTGAGCCGTTTCGCGACCGGCGGGCTCGGCGGCCAGATCGAGTGCACGCCCTTCGCGTTCGACCTGCAGCGGCCGGAGCTGGAGACGCGGCTGAAGCTGAACGGCGTGCGGCTCGAGCAGTTGTTGCAGCTCACGGAGAACGTGCCCGCGGAGGCCGAGGGCGCGATGGACGGCTCGATCCCGCTGCGCTGGAGCGAAGGGCGGCTCGGCGTGGGTACCGGTTACCTGCGGCTCACGCCGGGCGAATTGGGACGCATGCATTTCACGCGCGATCTACGGCTGCTCACTTCGGGTCGGAAGCCGGGCGGCATGGAGTACAAGGCGCTGCGGCAGATCGAGGAGTCGATGATGGATCTGGTCTTCGATCGACTGCAGATCGACACGTACCCGAAGGATGAATCCGGCCGATCGGCGCGGATCCGCGTGATCGGCATGCCGAGCGAAGGCGAGCAGCGCATGCCGGTGAGCCTCGACGTGAATGTGAACGCGCCGCTCGAGCATTTCCTCAACTGGGGCCGCAACCGGTCCGCCGCGCCGCGTGGAGGCACACGCTGAACACCGCCGCGCTGTGAACGCCGAAACAACCGTTGTCCCCGCGGATCCAAGTTTCCAACCTCCCACCCATGAAAAACTCCCTGTGCGCGGCGCTCCTCGCGTTGGCCGCGGCCGGTTTCGCCGGCTGCGTGTACACGACGGTCGAGGTGAAGCCGATTCACATCACCGTCGACGTGAACGTCCGCGTGGAGAAGGCGCTCGAAGATTTCTTCGGCGACCTCGACCAGAAGTCCACGACGCTGCAAACCCCGAACGCTCAGCCATGAACACCCGATTGATCCTTTCCCTGGCCGTCGTCGCGCTGCTCGGCGCGACGGCGCCCGTCGCCTCGGCGCAGCCGACCGAGCTCAAGCAGCAGATGGCGCAGCGTCTCCCCGCGATCGACGATCTGCGGCGGCGCCATGTGGTGGGCGAAAACAACGCCGGGTTCCTCGAGGTGCGCGGCAAGGCCACGCCGGAGGAGGAGCAGTTGGTCGAGGCGGAGAATCGCGACCGCGCGGCGGTCTATGAGGCGATCGCGAAGCGCAGCGAGACGACGGCCGAGACGGTCGGCAAGGCGCGTGCGAAGCAGATCGCCAACGCCAGCGCCCGCGGTCTGTTGATCCAGGACGCCGACGGCCGCTGGGTGGAGAAACGCTGACGGCGGAACAAATCGGTCGGGCGACGAGCGTCGAGGGCCGGGCGCCGCACTATCGGAGTGTTGGAATCGGCCGCTCGCGTGACTAGGCGCCGTCTTGGATCTTCGGGCTCCCGTCTCTCGTCTTCTCGACACTCGACTGGATCGCTCAGACCTCGATCTGGCCGCGGAGGTAGGTGACGGCGTGGCCGGCGATCTTCACGCGATCGCCATCGACTTCGCACCAGAGGCGGCCACCGCGCGCGGAGAGTTGCTCGGCGCGCAGGCGCGGTTTGCCGAGGCGTTTCGACCAGTAGGGCGCGAGAGTGCAGTGCGCGCTGCCGGTCACGGGGTCTTCGTTGATGCCGGCCTTGGGCGCGAAGAAACGGGAAACGAAATCGACGCTCTTGCCCGGCGCGGTGGCGATCACGCCGAAGGCATCGAGCGGGCCGAATTTGGCGAAGTCGGGCGTGAGGGCGCGGAGCTCCTCCTCGCGGCGGAAGACGG
>DATGXA010000255.1:0-9436 GCA_035299125.1 Opitutaceae bacterium | reverse complement strand
GGGCGAGCGCCTGCCAGGCGAGCCGAGCCTCGGCCGGCGAGATCGTCTGGCGCAGGCGCGCGACGACGGCGGTGTGGCTGCGGAGCGAGTTGTACTTTTCGCCGCGGAGTGCGGCGAGGTCCGGCATCGGCTCGAGCGGCTCCCAGATCACGAGCGTGCCAGCGGCGAGATCGCCGAGGCGTTGACCGCGCGAACTGGCGAGCGCGGCGATGCCGCCGATCGCATACGCAATGGGCAGCGCATCGACGAAGCGGAGCAGGTTGCGCAGCGTGACCTGGGCGAACGTGAGCGGCAGTCCGCGTTCGTCGACCACGCGCAGGTGGAGCAGGCGTTTGCCGATCGTCTGGCCGCGCCAGCGCCACTCCATCGCGATGCGGCAGCCCTCGGAGAAGAGAAAATAGCCGACAATCGCCGCGGCGCGCGCGAAGTCCTGGCTCACGATGCCGAGCAGGTTGAAGAGCACCGAGAGCGTGCTCCACGCCGCGGCGATGCAGGCGGTGTCGATCGCGAGCGCGGCGAGGCGGAGTACGGGGCTCGCGAGCCGGAACGAGAACGCCACGCCCTCCGGCGTGCGCAGGCGGATCTCGTGATAGATACTCGCGTTCATGGCTGGGATGCCGCCGTGGCATCTTCGCTCCGACCGGAGCGCGCGAGCCACCACCAGAGCGCCGCGGCCTCCACGCACCCGAAGGCGATCTTGGCCCCGTACGGCACGACCGGCGCGTGATACTGCGAGAGGAACGATTCCACGCACCCCGCCCACACGAGCAGCAGACCGGCCCCGAGCGAGAGCGTGACGACATCCGGCGCGGCGGCGCGGAGACGCTCGCGGAGCCGGCGGCGTTCGCCACGACCGAGCATCGCCTGCGCGAGCACGAAACCCGCCT
Organism: Opitutaceae bacterium; assembly: GCA_035299125.1. Lineage (GTDB taxonomy): Bacteria > Verrucomicrobiota > Verrucomicrobiia > Opitutales > Opitutaceae > CAJCBL01. The sequence continues at coordinate 8,549 of DATGXA010000255.1, read as the reverse complement.
GGCTCCCGATCAACACCGCGGGCAACTCGATTACGCCGTGCGGCAGCAACCAGCCGAGGAGGAAAATGCTTTCGCCCGCCACCACGTAGTCGATCACCACGGCGCCGAGCATGACGCCGTTCGAGAAGACGATCATCAGCGTGCCGATGCCCGCGGAGAGTCCGAGCGCCATCGAGAGCAGGGTGACGCGGGTGTTGTGCACCATCAGGTAGCCGGCGAACGTGCCGCGTTGTTGTCCGAGCCGATCGAGGTTGTCCCCGCGTTCCTCGGCGGCGACGCGCTCGCGCGGATCGCCCTCGAGGTGGGAGAACGGCATCAGCACCGACTTGGCGTCGGGGTCGAGCGCCACGGCGAACACGCCGAAGAAGCTGCCGATGAGCAGAAGCGCCGCCGCGAAGCGGAACGCGCCGAAGCGCCGGCGAAACGTCCGCGGAAACGTGTTCACGAACCAATGCCACGGACGGAAGTGCCGGACCTCGGCCTCGGCGCCGTGCACCTCGGCGTAGGCGCGGGCGACGAGTCCCTCGAGGTAGCGCCGTGCCTCCGGTTCGGCGGCGAAGGTGGCGAGTCGCGCGAGATCGGCGGAGGCGCGTTGATAGAGGCGCTCGAGCTCGCGCGCCTCGTCCAACGGTAGCGGCCGCCACGGGTCCTTCGCGCGGAGGCGCAGCAGCGTGTCGAGCCGCTCCCATTTGGGGCGCTCCTCGTGCACGAAACGTTCGAGATCGACGATCATCGGAAGCTCAGAGCGCCTGGCGGCGTTTCACCTGCAGGTATTGGCTCACGAGCTCGGTCGCGAGGTGCTCGTCCTCGAGCAGGTGGGCAGCGGCGCCGCAGGGGCGCAGCGTCTGCGCGAGCGCGTGCGCCTCGGCCCAGCGGGCGTGACCGGCGAGGTGTCGCGCGATTTCGGCGGCGTTCGCGACCGGTCGGGTGAAGAGCGGGGCGACATCGGGCGCGCGCAGTTGGTTGACGAGCACGAGGTGTTGGCGGGCGAGCAGCGGAATCTGCCGCGCGAAATCTTCGGCGAGCACGGGATCGGAAAGATCGGTGAGGAAAAACAACAGCGCGCGCTGGCGCAGCGCCGTGCGCAGATGGCGCACGATTTCCGCCATGTCGGGCGTCGCCTCGCTCGGTTGCAGCGTGTGCAACGCCTCGCGGCACGCGCCGTAGTGCACGGCGCCGTTGCCCGCGCGGAGGAACGTGCGCACGCGGTCGTCGTACACGAGCAGGCCGAAACGGTCGCCCTGACGCTGCGCCGCGAGCAGCAGCACGAGCGCCGCGGCGAGGTAGCGGTCGAGCACGGTCTGCGTGGTGCCGTCGCGCTCGATCACGCGGCCGGAGAGGCGCGACGCGTCGAGCACGACGTAGATCTCCTGCGTGCGCTCGGTCTGGAAGATCTTGGTGATCGGCTTGCCGCGCTTGGCGGTGGCCTTCCAGTGGACCTCGTCGAAGCCGTCGCCGGGCTGGTACTCGCGGAGTTTCTCGAATTCGCGCCCGCGGCCGACGGTGCGCTGGAGCTTCGCGCCGACCTGCCCGCGATCGAGGAACACGGCGGCGAGGGCGCGGCGTTCGCTGAAGAGGTTCGGGTAAACGCGCAACTCGCCCGCGAGCGCCGTGCGGCGGCGGAGTTGCCAGAGCTGGAATACGGAGAGCGTCTCGACGCACGCGAGCAGCGCCGAGAAACGACCGCGGCGGCGGGGCACGCAGGACCATTCCGCGCGGGCGTTCGCCGCGCCGGCGGGCAGATCGACGAGGAGTTCCTGGTGTTCTTCGTCGAAGCAGGCGGGCAACCCGAGACCGAGGCGGACACGGCGGGTCTGCGGTAGGCCGTGGGTGAACGTGACGGGGATCTTCGCCGGCCGGTCCTTCGCCATGCGGACGATCGGCGGCATCGAGACCGCGGGCGGCGCTGTGCGACGCAGGCTCAGCCCGAGATCGGCGAGCGCGGCGAGCACGACGAGCAGCAGCGCGAGAATCCAGAGCGGCGCGAGTTGCGGCCACGGCCCGGCGGCGATCGCCAACACGATGACGATCGTGAGCAGGCCGAAGAGACGTGGAGCCGGGAGGAAGGACACCGGAGATTGCGGAATGCGGAGTGCGGAATGGGCGGAGCAGCAGACGGAATCTGGCGTCACCGCGGGACGGCGACTTGCTCGAGGATGCGCGCGAGGACTTCGTCGATCGTGAGGCCCTCGATTTCGAACTCCGGGCGGAGCACGAGACGGTGGCCGAGCACGGCCGGGGCGAGACCACGCACGTCGTCGGGCGTGACGTAGTCGCGGCCGGCGAGGGCGGCGGCGGCGCGGGCGCCGAGCAACAGGCACTGGGTGGCGCGCGGGCCGGCGCCGACGAGCACGCTCTCGTGCGAACGCGTGGCGCGGACGATGTCGACGACGTAGGTCGTGATCTCGTCGCGGAGCGTGAGTTGTTCGAGGGCGGCGCGGAGCTCGGCAAGCTGGCCGGAGGGCAGGACCGGTTGCACGGCGCCGGCCGCGAGCGCGGCTTCGGGGGTGTCGCGGCCGAGCATGCGTTTGGCGAGCTGCAGCTCCTCGTCCCGCGCGGGCGGCGCCATCTGGATCTTCACCATGAAACGATCCTTCTGCGCCTCGGGAAGCGGATACGTGCCCTCGGAATCGGCGGGGTTCTGCGTGGCGAACACGGTGAAATCGGGATCGAGCGCATGCGTCTCGCGGTCGATCGAGACCTGGCGTTCCTGCATCGCCTGGAGGAGCGCGGCCTGGGTCTTGGCGGGGGCCCGGTTGATCTCGTCGGCGAGGAGGAACGCGGTGAAGACCGGCCCGCGCACGAGGAGAAATTCGTTGCGATGGAGGTTGAAGACGTTGGTGCCGGTGATGTCGGACGGCATCAGGTCGGGGGTGAACTGCACGCGGCCGCTCGAGGCGCCGAGCACGCGCGCGAGTGTGCGCACGAGCAGCGTCTTCGCGACGCCGGGCACGCCCTCGATCAACGCGTGCTGGCGGGTGAGGAGCGTGACGAGCGCGAGTTCGACGGCGCGGTCTTGGCCGATGACGACCTTGGCGACTTCGGCGCGCGCGGCGGCGAGGGTGGCGGTGAGTTGTTCGAGGGCGGGGTGCATGACGGGAAAGGTTCGGAGAAACGAGGAGGGGGCCGATCAAGGTTTGCGGGACCGCGGGGCAGCCCGGCGGTGGAGCGCGGCGGCGATCGCGTTGTAGCCGGCGACTGGATCGGATTGGCCGATGACCGCAGCTTCGGCGCGCGCGACATCGCCGGCGCGCGCGGTGCGGCGCCACTCGGCGAGGCAGGTGGGGAGAAGTTGTTTCGCGGGCACGGCGCGGCGGAGCAGCGCGGCGAGACTGCTGGTCGGACGGTAGTCGAGCGACGTCTCGGCCGGCGCGGGCGCGGGCGGCACGAAGGCCGCGCCGATGCGCCAGACGTAGAGGCCGGCGAGCAGCACGCAGAGGCCGAACGCCGGCATCAGTCCGTAGCGGCGCGCGAGCGCGGCGATGCCCGGGCTGGCGGCGACGCCGAGGTGGTGCTCGTCGAACACGATGCGGCGGTGCGGGCCGGCGAGGCGCACGAGGAGAGCGGTCGCGCGGGCGCGTTGCAGCGCCTCGTTGCTGACGAGAAACGAATCGGTGAGCACGACGAGCGTGCCGGCGCCGACGGCGTGCTCGGCCCAGAGCGCCCTGCCGTCGCGGGCGAGCACGACGGTCCATTGCGCCGGGTCGTCAGGCGCGACGACCAGCGAGCTTTCCCAGCGCAGGTCGGGCGGAGGAACGAGGTCGTCGACATCCTTCGCGGCGAGGTTCCCGCTGTGGTCGCGTTGGAGTTCGATCTTGAAACCCCAGCGCGCGAAGGCGTCGACCGGCGGCGGGCGCTTGGGCGCGGTTTTGGCAGCTTGGGGGTCGGCGGACTCGGAGTCCTTGGTCGGTTCGGAGGAGGACGGCTCAGGGGCGGTGCGCTCGCGTTTCTCCTTCTCGATGCGCTCCTCCTTGAGCTTGTCGCGTTCGGCGGCGTCGCGCTCGAGTTCGGAGGTGGGCGCGTAATGCTCCGCCGCGAGGCAGACGACGACGCGCGAACCACGGGTGAGGGCGGAGTTCAGCGCAGCGAAATCTTCGGCCGACACCGCGGCCCAGTCGTGGCGCGAGGAGCCGATGAAGAACAACGTGGCGGCGGCGGTCGGGCGGAGTTTCTCGGGAGGAGCGAGCGAGCGCTCGACCTGGAAATCCGGCAGCGAGGCCAGCGAATCGTGCCACGCGCGCGTGCCGAGCGGATCGGCACGGAAGGACGAATACGGCGGGTAGAGGTCGCGCGCGAGCCGGCGTTGGAAGACCAGCCCGAGGCCGAGGATCAGCAGGACGGCGAGGGCGCCGAGCGCGAGAAGCTGGAGGCGCGGTTTCATGCGGCGACCGGAGCGGGGGCGAACTCAAGGAGCCACTCGCGGACGAGCGGCTCCGTGGCGGGAACGTCGCCGTACCAGACATCCTCGAACGCGCGGCGGCGGGCGCGGAAGTGGTCGACGAGTTCGCGGCGAGCGAGCGCGCGGCGGGCGAGTTCGCGTTCGTAGTCGAGGTTGGTCTTGAAGCGGGTGAGCACGAGCAGGCCTTCGGCGGCGCGGCGGGCGAGGGTGGCGAGGTAGAGCGCGCGCAGGGCGAGCCGCCATTCGCCGGCGGCGATCTGCGCGCGGGCGAGTTCGAGCCAGCCTTCGTACGGGAGTTGGGCGGCCTGCACGGATTCGTCGCGCAGGTCGGGCACGGCGGCGGAGACGGGCTGCGCTGTCTGCGCCGTAACGGAAGGACGGGCACGGGATTGTTTCCAGATCTGCCACGCGAGCCAGCACAGGCCGAGCACGGCGGCGCCGAGCAACGCGTAGAGCAGGACTTTCATGGCACCGGCCGCCGCGCCGGCGCCAGCGGCGCTCCCGGGGGAGCGGCCGCCGAAGAGACCCTCGAGCCAGTCGACGAAACGGCCGAGCGTGCGTCCGATCGAGCGCAGCGTGCGTTGGAGAAACGCGGAGCAGTCGGCGAAGAAGCGCTCGACGGCGTTCAGTTCGGACGGCGCGGCCTCGGACGGCAGCGGCCGGAGCGCCCATTGGAAATCATCGGCTTCGAGCGTGCGGTCGATGGCGTGCTCGAGTTCGAACGCGGAGGTGACGGAGCTCGGCGCGGGCGGCGTGGGCGAAGCGGATTCCTCGGCGCGTGCGGTGCGGGGCGTGGCGGCGAAGAACAGGAGCGTCGCGAGCAGCGCGGCCGTTGCGCGACCGAGCGCTGCAGACGGCGGGTGGAGGCGGGCGAGTTCACTGCGGAGATCGTCGCCGGTTTTCCGGGAGCGGCTGTGAAAAACGCGGAGGGTGTAGAACGCCTTCACGAGCGGATCGACGGAGAGCCACGTGAGCGAGGTGACGAGGGCGAGGAAGGTGGTGTTGAGAAAGGCGACGCCGTGGAGCTCGAAGATGCTCGCGCAGCCGAGAAAGCGTGTGGCGAGCCACGGCACGGCGTAGAACGCAGCGGCGAGATTGAGCCAGACGACGGCCGCGAGCACTTGGATCCAGAGCAAGCCGAGGTGGTTTTGCGCCGGCCAGACTTCGGCGAGCGCCCACGCCTCGCGGCGCAGCGGCGGGCGGTCGGCGGCGGGAGAGGCGAGCACGGTGGCGTTCTGGTAGAACGCGTAGACCCAGCCGAAGGGCGCGGTGAGGACGGCGGCGAGCGGGAGCGCGAGCACGCCCCAGACTTGGAAGCGGAGCTGTGCGGCGGCGAGTGCGCGAAGGTGGCGCACGGAGAACGACGGCGGCGGCGCGCCGAGTCGGAGGGCGAGCAGGTGAGTGCAGAAAGCGGATTGCGCGGTCTTGAGTGCGGCGAACAACAGCACGAGCGCGGCGGCGGCGAAGGCGCGTTCGCCGGGTCCAGGGGCGAACCACGAAGCCCGTGCCCAGAAATAACACACGCCAGCGACCCACGGCACCGCGCCGGCGAAATACGCGAGCCACGCGGCCAGCGGCGCGCGCCGGAGCAGATGGATCGACTCCTCGACGAGTTCGGTGCCGGACGGACCGTCGCGGCGGGCGGTGCGGTGCGCCTTCATGGTTTGGCGCCCGGCGCGGGCAGCTCCTGCCAGACGGTGGCGTCGTGGATGTTCTGCGGAATCCGGGCGAGCAGTTCGCCGACGAAGAAGAACGCGAACCAGAGGAAGGTGGCGGCGGCGGCCAGCGAGAGCGCGTGGCGCAGGCCGGAGAGATCGCGCGAGGCGCGGGCCGGGGCGGCGGTGAGCTTCGCGAGACAGCCGGAGCAGAGCAGGCGGCCTTCGTGCTCGACGACGCATTCGCGGCAGAATGGCTGACCGCAGGCGGGGCAACGCGCGGCGGCTTCGCGATCGACGTGGCGCGCGCAGCGCCACGCCCGAACGGCAACGGGGCGGAATTCGGGCACGGGCGGCGGCGGCATGATCAGGAGGCCGCGGCGCCGGAGCCGAGTTCGGGCGAGATTTCCGGAGCGGCCGCGACGTTTGCTCCGGCGGCGGGCGGGGCGCCGGTCGGGGTGTCACCGATCGGTGGTGGCACGAGGGACGCCTGCGCGGCTTCGATCAGTGGGACGATTTTCGCGAAGACGCGGCGCGTGCGGCGGAAGCGGGAGAGCGGCGGCAGCGGCACCGTCTGCACTCCGGTGACGATGTGAACCTTGCAGGTGCGACCGAGAATGAGGTTCCAGAGGAAGACGATGAACGTCGGGATCGTTGGCAGCATGATCCAAGGCGAGACGCCATTGCCGAAGAGCACGGCCATCAACGCGGAGATGCCGAGGAAGAACAGGGCGACACCGGTGACGGCCAGCAGGACGACGAAACGGTTGGAGTCGGAGACGACGAGCGCCTGGACGTCGCGGAAATAATAGCGTTGGTAGCTTTCCGAAAACCCGGTGGAGGTCACCAGCAGGAGGTGATCGGGGCCGAGCCAGAGACTCGAATACGTGCCGACGCCGGAGCGGCTGCGGGTGAGGCGACGGTAGAAACGTGGCCGGGCCATGGGATCAGTGGCGCACGGCCGGGGTGGCGCGGAGCACGGTGGTCAGGAACGCCACCCAGCCCACGAGCTGCGCGGCGCCGAGGATCATCGCCAGAACCAGGCGCACGCGGGAGCCGCGGACCAAGCTGCACGGCTTGTTCCAGCCGTAGATGGCGAGCCCGATCGCGGTCGGCGCGGTGACGATGGTGAAGGGCCACACGATGATCGGCAGCGTGGCGATCATCAGCGCGGCGCCGTCCCAAAGCATGCGCGACGAGACGTTGTCGGGGCGCGAGGTCGGGCGGTTGGCGATGCAGGTCGGGCAGAGGCACTGGCCGGCGAAATCGACCGCGCAGACGGAACAGAGCAGGCGACCGCAGCCGTTGCAGACGGCGGCGGCGCGATTGGTCGCGTGGAAGAAACAGGTGGCGTCTTCGCCGAGCGTGGCGGCCTCCGAGCGAACGACGGAGCGGTTGGCGTGGAGCGCGGGGAAGGGGACGAACTCGATGTCGGCGTCGCAATTTCGGCAATGCACCTGGCGCTCGTTCAGCCACGAGTCGCGCGGGAGGGTGCGGTGGCAACTCGGGCAGTTGGAGGCGAGAGGCATGGTGTGCGGCGCGCGCGGGCGTTCAGCGTGTGCGGATCACGCGGGTGTCGCAGATGCGATCGTGAAGCGCGCGTTTCTCGTCGTCCCAGCCGGCCATCATGTAGCCGATCATGAGGGTGATGGCGCTGACGAAATGGGAGAAGTAGCGGCCGACGATGCGACCTTTGCCGAGTTTCGCGCCGTCGGCCCGCAGGAGTTTCAACCCGAGCGCCATCTTGCCGAGCGTGGCGTCGTATTTGCGGATCATCCAGAGTTCGTAGCCGATCGCCATCGCGAAGCTCAGCAAGTTCGTTACGACTTGGAAGCCGATCATGAGCGCCAGATTCGGCGGAGTGCCGCGATTCGAGGCTATGTACATGCCGAACAAGAATCCCAACGGAAATACGATGAGCATGTTGGCGAAGCCGACGACGAGGCCGTCAATGAAACGCGCCACGAAGCGGATCCAGAAGCCCGCGTAGCCGTACGGGCCGGGCATAGTGTCGGCGGCGGCGGGATTGAGGCCTTCGCGCAGACGTTGGAAAAACACGTCACGATGCTCGGCGCTGACCCAGCGGCCTTCGAATTGGAGCATCTGGCTCTTCGGGTAACGTTTACCGGAGACGGCGCAGACCGCGGAGTCCGGGTCGTCGGGCGCCGCGCCGCCGGCGGTGGTCTGTGCGTAGGGCAGCCAGTCGGGCATGCCTTGGCGCCACACCAGCGTCGAAGGTGTGATCGTCCCGTTGGTGACAAGCGCGCCGAATTCCTCCTCGGAAACCGGGCCGAGCCGCTGGTTCGAAACCGCATAGTACCACGCCATAAGAAAGCGCGACGACGGTAAGGGCGTGGTGGAGGCGGTGGGAAGAAAAGAATCGGGGAATTTCCGTGGGGTGCCGGATTTCGGCGGCGGGGGGCGGAACGCGGATGCGGCGGGCGATCACCGGCGGCATCGATCGGCGCGGGTGGCTGTCCTCCCGGACAGCGCCA
>DATGXA010000254.1:0-3361 GCA_035299125.1 Opitutaceae bacterium | reverse complement strand
GGTCACGTTCAGCACGCGCGCATCCTCGATGTCCTGCGCGATCAGCTTCCCGATCTCCGGCGCGCTGACGTCGAAGGCCATCTGCTCCATGTTCAATCCCAGTCCGTCGAGCTGCTTCATCGCCAATGCCGCCTGCGGCGTATGGCGCGGCGCCCAGTTGGCCTGGGTCGCCAGCAGCGTTTCGAGCGCGGGCCAGAATTTGTCCTGCTTGCGCGCTGCTTCGAGCATCGCGACGACCTTGTCCGAACCGTTGTGGAACGGCGCGTAGCGCAGCACCAGGCGAATCTTGTCCGGATGCTGCGCCATCAGTTGCTTGACCCGCGGATAGAACGCGCGGCAGGTCTCGCAGGCCGGGTCAAGGAATTCGACGATGACGACAGGCGCGTTGGCGCGTCTTTTTCTCGGCGAGAAACGCGCCATTGAAGGAGAAATACGCGCCGAGCTGCGCGAACCCCGGAACCATCTCCGCCGGGCCGCCGTACGCATGGAGCAGAAACCCGCGGCGCGGCAGCGGACGCGAGCGCAGCAGCTCATCGAGCGGCCCCCACGCCTGCAGGCAGTGGATCGTGGCCGCGCGGTCAAGTTCGACGGCGAGCGCGAGTTGCGGGAGAAAACACTCGATCTGCCGGGCGAGCGGCGCGGGCGGCGGGCTGTCGGCGGGGAAGTAGTCGGCGGGAGCGCTCTCGAGGATCCAACGGTCGATGCCGATCTCGCCGACCGCGGCCCGCGGCTCCGCCGCGAGACGGGCGCGCAGCGTTTCCAGCCAGGCGGGCGAGCGGCCCGCGACATCCCACGGGTGCAGGCCGTAGCTCGGCCGGGCGAAGGGGAGACGTCGGGCGAGTGCGGCGACGCCGGGCCAGTCGGCCTCGCACGTGCCGTTCACGACCATGGCGGAGATGCCGAGGCGGGCGGCTTCGGCGGCGATGGCGTCGAGATGGGGCGCGAGCCAGGGATCCTGGAGGTGGTTGTGCGCGTCGCAGAACATGGCGGCCGAGAGGAAACATGGGTGGAACGCCCTTGCGCCGCACCCGCAAAATTGGGGGAGGCTCGCAGTTGCCCTGCCCGCGGGCATGTGATTGGTACGAGGGCACAAAGCCGGAAATCCGGCCATGGCCCCCATGAAGCTTCAGAGTCGAGCGCGGTTGGGAGTAGTTCTGGTATTCGCCGGTTTGATCCTGCTGATCGCGGGTTTGACGGGGCATGCCTTCATGCGCGGCCTCGCCGCGATGGAGCTGCGCGAGGCGCACGAGGCGGCGCGCAGCCTGCGGCGCACGGCGCGCGACTACGCGGAGTGGGACGACACGGCGGTGTACGCCGCCGCGCCGACCGTCGCCTACGAACTGGCGAACTGGACGGCGGACTCGCTGCGCAACGTGCAGGTCGACGCGATGCTGATCTACAGCCGCGCGGGTGATTTCGTGGGCGGGGCGCTGCTGCCGGCCGGTGGGGAGGAACTGGTGCGCCCGAGCGGGGATCAGGTTGTCGGGCTGGCCTCCGCGGCGAAGCAGGCGGCCGGCGACGGCACCCCGCGACGTGAGCTGGACGGGATCTGTCGTTACGACGGGACGTTGTCCTTCTTCGTGTGCCTGCCGGTGCTGCCCACCTCGAGGGAAGGGGCGCCGCAGGGCGCGTTGGTGGCCGTCCGGCGGATCGACGAGCGGTTGATCGACCGGTTGACGAAGATCCTCGGCGTGCAGCCGGAGTTGTTCGCCGCAGCGGAGTGGCGCGAGCCGGAGACGGGCCGGACGGCGATCCGGGATGTGCGCGTGGATCTGCTCTCGGATGCGCGGATGTCGGTCTCGGCGCTGTTTCGCGATGTGGCGGGCGAACCGCTTTTCGGGCTGCGGCTGGAGCTCGATCGGACCGCGTACCAGGAAGGCGTGCGGGCGCGGCGGCTGATGTTCTGGCAGCTCGTGGGCGCGGCGGTGCTGGTGGCGTCGTTGACGACGTGGATGCTCCGCCGCCAGGTGATCCGGCGCCTGGAGGTCCTCAGCGAGGAGGTGGCGAAGGTCGGCGAAGTTGCCGGTGGTCGCGGGCGGGTGCCGGTCGAAGGCGTCGACGAGATCGCCAGCGTGGCGCGCCGGATCAACGGCATGCTGGAGAACCTCGAGCGCGGCGACCACGAGCGGGAGCAGGCGCGCAAGGAGCGCGAGGTGCTCCAGGAACAGTTGTTGCACGCGCAGCGCATGGAGGCGGTGGGCGAGTTTGCCGGCGGCGTGGCGCACGATTTCAACAACTGCCTCACGTCGATCGTCTGCTGGCTCCAGTTGTCGAAACAGGATCTGCCGCACGAGCATCCGGTGCAGGAGCAGCTGGACCTGTCGCTCAACTCCGTCGCGCACGCGGCCTCCGTCGTCCGGCAGCTGCTCGCGTACAGCCAGCAGAGCTCGGAGCCCATCGCGGAGATCCGCCTCGGGGAGTTGCTGAGCGAATCGCTGATGCTCCTGCGCTCGGGCCTCCCGCGCACGATCGAGCTCCAGCTGCACGTGAGCGGGGTCGACGACCGTGTGATGGCGGACCGCACACAGCTCCTGCAGGTCGTGATGAACCTGCTGAACAACGCGCGCGACGCGATGGGGCAGAAGGGCACGCTCACGATCGGCCTCGCCGATGTGCGGCTGCCCTCGGCCGAGACACCGCGGGCGAACCACCTCCCGCCCGGCGACTACGTGCGGCTCTCGGTGCGCGACACCGGCACGGGCATCCCGCCGGAGCATATCGAGCGGATCTTCAAGCCGTTCTTCACCACCAAGCCCGCCGGCAAGGGAACCGGGCTCGGGCTCGCCGTCGTGCAGAGCGTCGTCTCGCGGCACAACGGCACCGTGTGGGTCGAGAGCGAGCCGGGCCGCGGCGCGATATTCCATGTGCTGCTCCCGCACTTCCACAAAATGGCGACGCCGGCCGAGAGCGCGGCGCTGCGCGGCGTGCGCGTGCTCGTCGTCGAGGACGACGCGGCCGTGGTCTACGTGCTGACGACGGCGCTCGAGCGCCACGGCTGCGAGGTGGCGGTGGCGGCGGACGGCGCGGCCGGATGGGAGATTTTCAGCCGCGCCGAGAAGCCGTTCGCGGTGGTGCTGACCGATTTCGCGATGCCGCGCCTCAACGGCCTGCAACTCGCCGAGAAGATCGCGGATTCGGAGCGCCGCGTGCCGGTGCTGTTGATGACGGCCTACGGCGCGACGATCACTCCCGAGCAGCTCAAGCAGGCTGGGTTGTCCGCGGTGCTCACCAAGCCGCTGTTCAACGAACAGCTCGTCGATGCGCTCCTGCGCGTGCTGCGCCCGGAGCGCGGCGCCGCGCCCGACGCGGCCGTCTGAGCGGCGACGCGCGTGCGGAGGCGAAGTTCGCCATGTTCTTCTGT
>DATGXA010000253.1:0-13372 GCA_035299125.1 Opitutaceae bacterium | reverse complement strand
GGCGGCGGGTTGGTGGTGCCTGCGTGCCCGGACAACGGTTACGCGCGCCGGCGGTGTGGTGTCGGGCGGTCGACGCCGCGTGGGGCTCTCGTGGCTCGCTGCTTGCGCGGCGCTGCTCGTGGGACTGCCGTGGCTGGCGGTGGCGAGCGGCGCGGGCTGGGTCGCGGTGGTGGATCGTTTCTACCGCTGCGGTGCGCTCGTGTTTGGCGGAGGGCACGTGGTGCTGCCGCTGCTCGAGGCGGAGGTCGTCGGGCCCGGCTGGATGACGCACGACACGTTTCTCGCCGGCTACGGCGCGGCGCAGGCGTTGCCGGGGCCGTTGTTCACCTTCGCCGCGTATCTCGGGTCGGTGAGCGGTGTCGGCCCGGGCGGTATCGCCGGTGGCGTGCTGGCGCTCGCGGCGTTGTTTCTGCCAGGTCTGCTGCTGGTGCTCGGCGCGTGGCCGTTTTGGGAACGGCTCCGCGGTGCGCCGGCGGCGCAGGCGGCGTTGCGGGGAGCGAACGCCGCGGTGGTCGGCATCCTCGCGGCGGCGTTTTGCCGGCCGGTGCTGCCGGCCGGCATCGCGGATCTGCGCTCCGCCGCGCTCGCGCTCGCGTTGTTCGCCGGCCTGCAATGGGCGCGGTTCCCGGCGTGGGCGATCGTCGCGGCCGCGGCGGCGGGCGGTTGGCTGTGGCTGTAGCGCGGCCGCCGTGCGAGTGCGGCCGCGACGCGCAGGATCAATGCTGGCCGCCGGAGACGCGCAGGATCTCGCCGGTCACCCAGCGGGAATCGTCGGACGCGAGGAAGACGGCGACCGGGCCGATGTCGTCGGGTTGACCGATGCGGCCGAGCGGCGTGGTCGTCTCGACCTGTTTCTGGAAGTCGGAGCCGATGACGCCCGCGGTGTGCGTTCCCTCGGTCTCGACCATGCCAGGATTCAGGGCGTTGACGCGGATCTTCCGCGGCCCGAGTTCGGCGGCGAGCGAGCGGGTGATCGTGTCGACGGCTCCCTTCGTGGCGCTGTAGACGGAGGCGTTCGGGATCGCGGACTGGCTGGCGACGGAGCTGATGTTCACGACGCTGCCGCCTGTATCCGGAAACCGTTTCGCGGCGGCCTGCGTGACGAGGAGGAGGCCGAGGACGTTGAGGTCGAACTGACGGTGGAAATGCTCGGGTGTGATCGCTGCGAGCGGCCCGAACTCGTACACCCCGGCGTTGTTCACGAGGATGTCGAGACGGCCGAAGGCGGCCTGGGTCTCGGCGACGAGGCGCTCGGCCTCCGCCGGGTTGGAGACGTCGGCCCGGAGGGCGACGGCCTTGCCGCCGGCGGCGGTGATGGCGGCCACGACTTGGTCGGCGCCGGCCTTGCTGCTGGAATAGTTGACGACGACCTGCGCGCCGGCGGCGGCGAGGTGCTTGGCGATGGCGGCCCCGATGCCCTTGGAGGCGCCGGTGACGAGGGCGGTTTTACCCGCGAGTTGGTGTGTATTCATACGGTTGGGTAGCTGAGTTGCTGAAACGAAAAGAGTGCGTTCAGGCTGCTTCGGGAAGCGCCGGATAGTCGGTGTAGCCGCGGGCTCCGGCGCCGTAGAACGTGGCCTGGTCGGGCATGTTGAGCGGCGCGCCCGCGGCGATGCGGCGCGGCAGATCGGGGTTGGCGATGAAGAGCACGCCGAAGCCGGCGGCGTCGGCCTCGCCCTTCGCGAGCAGCGCGGCGGCCTCCGCCGGCGTGAGGCCGTGGTTGGCGATGAACGGCCCGCCGAACGCGGCCTTCAGTTGCGGGCCGATGCGCCCGGGCGCGAGGCTCTCGCGGGCGAAGAGGAAAGCGAGTTTCCGCCGGCCGGCCTCGCGGGCGACGTAGCCGAAGGTCGCCGCCGGATCGGAGTCGCCCATCGAGTGCGAGTCGCCGCGCGGCGCGAGGTGCAGCCCGACGCGGCTCGCGCCCCAGACGGAGATCGCGGCGTCGACGGCCTCGAGCATGAGACGCGCGCGGTTCTCGATCGGGCCGCCGTAGTCGTCGGTGCGGCGGTTGGTCCGGTCTTGGAGGAACTGATCGAGCAGGTAGCCGTTGGCTCCGTGAAGCTCGACGCCGTCGAAGCCGGCGCGCTGGGCGTTCTCCGCGCCGCGGCGGTAGGCGGCGACGAGCTCCGGAATCTCGCGATGCTCGAGGGCGCGCGGTGTGACGTACGGCCGTTGCGGGCGCACGAGGCTCACGTGGCCCTCGGCGGCGAGGGCGCTCGGTGCGACGGGGAGTTTGCCGTCGAGGAAGAGCGGATCGGAGATGCGGCCCACATGCCAGAGTTGGAGGAAGATGCGGCCGCCGGCGGCGTGCACGGCGCGGGTGACGAGTTTCCAGCCCTCGACCTGCTCGGCGGACCAGATCCCCGGCGTGTCGGCGTAGCCGACGCCGAGCGGGTCGACGGAGGTGGCCTCGGAAAGGATGAGTCCGGCTGAGGCGCGCTGGGCGTAGTACTCGGCCATGAGGGCGTTGGGCACGCGCGTGGCGCCGGCGCGGGCGCGGGTGAGCGGCGCCATGATCACGCGGTTGGGCAGGATGAGGTCCCCGATGCGCAGGGGATCGAACAACGAGGGAGCGGTGGTGGTATTCATAGGTTGGTGCATTGAGAACGGGGAAGCTCAGCGGCCGAGGTGGGTCATCATCGCGGTCGGGTAACGTTCGCCGGCGGCGGCGCCGACGGGGAAGGCGGCATTGATCTCGGCGCGCTCGCCGGCGGTGAGGGCGAGGGCGAGCGCGCCGAGGTTTTCATGCAGGTACTCCCGGCGTTTGGTGCCGGGGATGGGGACGAGGTCGTCGCCTTGGGCGAGCACCCAGGCGAGGGCGAGCTGCGCGGGTGTGCATCCCTTGCGCGCGGCGAGGGCCTGCACGCGGGCGACGACGTCGAGATTGCGCTGGAAATTCTTCCCTTGGAAACGTGGCGATTGGCGGCGGTAGTCGTCGGGCGCGAGGTCCTCGAACCGCTTGAGCTGGCCGGTGAGAAAGCCGCGGCCGAGCGGGCTGTACGGCACGAAGCCGACGCCGAGCTCGCGGCAGGCGGCGAGGATGCCGTTGGTTTCCGGATCGCGGGACCAAAGCGAGTATTCGGTTTGTACGGCCGCGATCGGGTGCACGGCGTGGGCGCGGCGGAGCGTTTCCGGCCCGCACTCGGATAGACCGAGGTGGCGGACCTTGCCGGCGCGCACGAGCTCGGCCATCGCGCCGACGGTCTCCTCGATCGGCGTGGCCGGATCGACGCGGTGGAGATAGTAGAGATCGACATGGTCGACACCGAGGCGACGCAGGCTGCCGTCGATCGCCGCGCGCACGTACTCGGGCCTGCCGTTGACGCTGCGCCGGGTCGGATCGGCCGGGTCGCGGACGATGCCGAACTTCGTCGCGAGCACGACGGCGGAGCGCGGGACCGGCGCCGTGCGCAGCGCGCGGCCGACGAGTTCCTCGTTGGTGTACGGACCGTACATGTCGGCGGTGTCGAGGAAGGTGCCGCCGGCGGCCAAAAACGCATGGATTGTGGCGAGCGATTCGGCGTCGTCGCGCGCGCCGTAGAATTCGCTCATGCCCATGCAACCGAGGCCGAGCGCGGAAACGTGGAGGCCGGAGCGGCTGAGAGTGCGGGTGTTCATCATCGGACAAAGCAGTGGCTGGAACGGACGCGGGCGGCGCCCGGGCGCGTGGGAGAGAGTGGTAGGCGGCGGACTAGCGAAGCGCGGCGGTGGCGCGGGACACAGGACGGTAAGCGAAACTAGGCTTCGGGAAGTGGAGTGATAGTTGACTGGTTATCTAGTATTGCGGCGCAAAAGAAGCGCAGTCCGCGGGGCTGCGCTGGGGATCGGATCAGGTTCGGGCGGGAGGAAGGCTGGGCGACTGGGCGCCGAGGAAGCTCAGGCCGATGGCGGGCAGTTCGCGGAGGACCTCGGGGTCGTTGAGAATGCGTGCTTGGCTGACGCTTCCCTCGATCAATGCGGCAAACGCGAGCGCTTTCTGGGTGGGATCGCACGACGGGATCGCGCCGGCGGCGACGGCATCGCGGATGGCGGACTCGTAATACCGGCGTTTGCGGGCGAGCAACTCGCGGATCTTCAAGCTGATCTCGTCGTTGCAGGTGCAGGTCTCAGAGCCCACGGAAACCACCGGGCAACCGAGCACCTTGCCATGCTCTTTTTTCACCTCGACCTGCCGTTCATAGATCGCGGCGAGGTAGCCGGAGAGGCGGGCGAGCGGCTCGAGGGACGGGGAAAAGGCGCTGTCGAGGCGTTGTTTCCATGAATCGGTCCAGAGACGCTCGAGCGCGGCGATCGCCAGTTCGGACTTGGAACTGAAGAAGTAGTAGAAACTGCCTTTCTTCACGTCCGCGCGCTTGCAGATGTCGTCGATCGTGACGGCGCCGTAGCTCTCTTCCCAGATGAGATCGAGAGCGGCGTCCATCAGACGTTCGTTGGCATCAGAGGTTCGACCCATGACGCTTGGAGGAATAGTTGACTAAATGGTCTAGTCAAGCGTCCGGGTGGCGTTTCCCCGACTTTCAGCAGGAGCACTGCGCACGCGGCGTCCGGGATGCGTTAAACGCCGAAGCATCTGCCGGGCTTCGGCCGTTGGCGCTTGAGAGGCGGTGCGCTTTGGCCGAATCGAACGCCCTCCTCATGCGTACACACTCGCTCCTCGTCATGACCCTCGCGCTTTCGACCGCCGCTGTTGCGGAAACCGCCGCACCGACCTCGAACCCGGCGGCGAATTACGACTGGCGTCGCACGGATCTTCCGGCGCCGGCCGCCGCCGCGATCCGCTTGTCGACGATCGGCTACACGCCCGAGGCCGTGAAGGCGGCGACCGTCGTTGCGGCGCGTGCCTGGGCTTTCCGGCTGGTCGAGGCGGAGAGCGGCGCGGAGGCGTTTCGCGGCGAGTTGTCGCAGGCGGTCCGCACGGCGGCCACGGATACGGACGAGGAGGTGCGGATGGCCGATTTCAGCGCCTTCGCGAAGCCCGGTCGCTACGTGCTTGAAGTGGACGGCGTGGGAAAATCCGAGCCGTTCGCCATCGGACCTCAGGTATGGAACGAGGCGTTCCGGCTCGTGACGCGAGGCATGTACCTCTGGCGTTGCGGCACCGAGGTGCACGCCGAGTGGCGCGGCCGCACGTACCACGAGGCGCCCTGTCATCTCGAGGACGGGCTGCTCGACGCCGTGGGCGGGCCGACCGGTGCCATGCGCAAGGGCACGGGCGGCTGGCACGACGCGGGCGACTACAACAAGTACGTCGTCAACGCCGGCGTGACCGTCGGGTTGATGTTCAAGGCGTGGGAGCAGTTCCGCCCGGGCATCGAGGAGGTGGCGCTCGACCTGCCCGAGAGCGGGCGCGGACTGCCCGACCTGCTGGCGGAGTTGAAATATGAATTCGACTGGCTCTTCACTATGCAGGCGGACGACGGCAGCGCGTACCACAAGCTCACCGCGCGCGACTTCCGTTACTGGGGCCCGGCCGAGGGTGATCGCAGTCCGAGGTTCTTCACGCCGTGGGGTTCCACCGCCACGGCGGATTTCGCGGCGATGATGGCGCTCGGCGCGCGGCATTTCCGCGAGTTCGACACGGCGTATGCGGAGCGTTGCCTCGCAGCGGCGCGGCGCAGCTGGGCCTTCCTCGTGGCGCATCCCGGCAACCACGCGCCGGACCAGTCGGGCTTCCACACCGGCGGCTACGACGTGCCCGACTGGAGTCACCGCCTGTGGGCCGCGGCGGAGCTATGGGAGACCACGGGCGAGCCGGAGTTCCTGGCCGAGTTCGAGCGGCGCGCGCTGTCGGTCGAGTTCTCGCTGCATGGCCCCGGCTGGGGCGACGTGCGCGACCTTGCGCTCGGTACGTATCTCACGAGTCACCGTCCGGAGGGGCGTAACGCGGCGCTCGTGCGGCATCTGACCGGCAACCTACTCGCGCAGGCCGGCCGCATCGTCGAAGCTTGCCGCGTGAATCTGCACGGCCGGCCGTTTGGCGCGACGCGCGCCGATTTCTTCTGGGGCTGCAACGGCTCTGTTGCCGCGCAGACGTATCTGCTCCACCTCGCCGACCGGCTCAGCCCGCAGCCTGCGCCCGAGTACCGCCTCACCGCGCAGCAGGCGCTCGTGCATCTTTTCGGACGCAACTACCACGGGCGCTCCTATGTGACCGGTCTCGGCGCGAATCCGCCGGAACATTTGCACGACCGTCGCGGCGAACCGGCCTGGCCGGGCTACCTCGTCGGCGGCCCGCATCCGGACGCGCGGATCTATTTCGACGATTGGCGCGATCCCTCGCGCAACGAGATCGCGATCAACTGGAACGCCTCGCTGATCTACGCGCTCGCAGCCTTTGTGGCTCCGGCGGCGAAGTGAATCCGTGGTGACGGCGCCGCCGCCGATGGTCCGTCGGCGCGGCGACCGCGCGACGATGCCCGGAGCCGCCGCAGGCTGCGGATTTGCCAAGCGCGGCTCCGGCGAAGCAGGATGACCGCCGTGCCCGTACTCGCCATCGTCCTGCCGGTATTCCTCGTCGTCGCGCTCGGCGTGGTGCTCACGCGCTCGCGGTTCCTCTCGGCGGCGCTGATCGGCGAGCTCAACCGCGTGACGTACTTCGTCGGCCTGCCGGCGTACCTGTTTTCCAGCATCTCGGGTGCGACGCTCGGCGGCGGGCGCGCGCTGACGGTGTTCGGCGTGATGGGCGGGGCGACGTTGCTCGTGCTCGGCACGGCTTTCGTGGTGGCGAAACTGCGGCGCGTGCCCGCGGAATCGGTCGGGTCGTTCCTGCACGCGGCGATCCGCGGCAACCTCGCGTACGTGGGCCTGCCGGTGATCTCGCTCGCGCTCGCGGCGCGCGGCGGCAGCGCGGTGTGGCCGGTGGCGCTGCTCGCGATGGCGCCGCTGACGGTGATCGCGAACGTGCTCGGAGTGTTGTTACTGCTCGTCGGCCACGGCAAACCGGGCCCCGGCGCGTTACGCACGCTTCTGTGGCAGCTCGCGAGCAACCCGCTGCTGATCGCGAGTCTCGCCGGCGTGCTTTGCGCCGCGGCCGGCGTGCGGTTGCCGATGTGGCTGGCGCAGTCGATCGCCGTGACAGGACAGATGGCGCTGCCGCTCGCGTTGCTTTGCATCGGCGGCACGCTCGTGACGATTCCGCTGCGCGGGAAACGCACGCACGCGCTGATCGCTTCGTTGTTGAAGGTCGGCGTGGCGCCGCTGGTCGGCTGGCCGCTGGCGCGCTGGATCGGGCTCTCCGCGGAGGAGACGCTGATCGCGCTGCTGTTTCTCGCCACACCCACGGCGGCCGCGAGTTTCACGCTCGCCGGCAAACTCGGCGGCGACGAAGCGCTCGCCGCGAGCAGCGTGGTCATCAGCACCGCGCTTTCGATCCTCTCGCTCAGCGCCGTACTGGCGTTGGTGTGAAGCGGGTGCGGGCCCCGGATCGGGGCGGAGATCAGGCCAGGCGGTTGATCGTGCTGGCGGCGTAGCCGGCGCCGAAACCGTTGTCGATGTTCACGACGGTCACGCCGGGGGCGCAGCTGTTGAGCATCGCCAGAAGCGCCGCGATGCCGCCGAAACTTGCGCCGTAACCGATGCTCGTGGGCACGGCGACGATGGGTTTGTCGACGAGCCCGCCGAGCACGCTGGGCAACGCGCCTTCCATGCCGGCCACGGCGACGATCGCGCGGGCCTCGCGGATCTTCTCCAAGCGGCCGAGCAGGCGGTGCAGGCCGGCGACGCCGACGTCGTAGACGCGTTCGACGCGGTTGCCGAAGACCTCGGCGGTGATCGCGGCCTCCTCGGCCACGGGCAGATCGGAAGTGCCGGCGGCGACGACGGCGATGTAGGTGAGCGGCGGAGTCGCCGGTGCGACGGGGCGGCGGACGATCGTGCGCGAGAGGGGATCGTGGACGAGCGCGGGCGAGAGGTCGCGGGAGGCGTCCCAGTGCGCGGGCTCGGCGCGCGTGGCGAGGATGGCGTTGGGTCCGGTGAGCATGCGCTCGAGGATGCCGCGGACCTGCGCGGGCGTCTTGCCGGCGCAATAGACCACCTCCGGGTGGCCGGTGCGCAGCGCGCGGTGGTTGTCGATGAGCGCGTAACCGAGGTCCGCCGACGGGAAGTCCTTCAGCTCGGCGAGCGCGGCGGCGAGATCGGTGGTGCCGGTGCGGTAACGTTCGAGGATCTGGGCGAGGGCTTCGCGGTTCATGACACGAGTAGCGAGGAGCGGGTAGTGCGGAGCAAGTAAGCCGGAGAGGACGACAGGGTCACAAGAGCACGGAGGGAAGGAGGATGTGTTTCCGGTCTTTGCGATCTCTGCGTTCTTTGCGGTTAACTCGGATCGGTTTTTCGCGCGGCAAGCTCGGCGAGGATCTGGCGCTCGACTTCGCAGAGGGGGATTTGGTGCTCGGTCGCGAGGCGGCGGAGGTCGTCGTGCTCGAGTTTCGATTTCAGCGGACGGCCGTCGAGGAGTGCGGTTTTCACGCGGATCGGGCCGAGTTTCGTCTCGGTCTCCTCGAAGCGGCGCTCGAGGGCGAGTTTGCCGACTTCGCGGCGGCGGAGGCCGAAGGTCGTCGTTTCGCGCAGGATGAGCTCGGTGATCGCGGCCTCCTTCTCCGGCGGGCAGAGCGCGGAGAGCGTGAGCGCCGGGCGGGATTTTTTCATCACGATCGGCGTGAGCCACGCATCGGAAGCACCGGCGGCGAGCAACATCTCGAGCACGTAGCCGGCGGTCTCGCCGGTCATGTCGTCGAGGTTGCACTCGAGCACGATGGCGGTGTCGCGGGGGGTGAATGCGAACGCGGGCGCGGCGGCAGGGTTGGCCTTGACGCGGCCGGCTACAGCGGAGGCGCCGAAGAAGACGCGGAGGAGGTTCGGGATCGGGCCGTCCTTGTGGCCGATGCCGTAGCCGATGCGCTCGATGGTGAAATCGGTGCGGTCGGTGAACTCGGTGGCGCTGGCGACGAGGATCGCGGCGCCGGTGGGCGTGGTGGCTTCGAACGGCACCGTGCCGAGGCGTGTGGGCGCGCCGCGCAGGAGATCCGCGGTGGCGGGTGCAGGCACGGCGAGACGACCGTGGGCGCACTTCACGAAACCGCCGCCGAGCTCGATCGTGGAAACGAGCACGCGGTCGGGTTTCAGCCACTCCAGCGCGATCGCGGCGGCGACGATGTCGACGATGGAATCGACGGCGCCCACCTCGTGGAAGCCGACCTCCGCGACCGGCATGCCGTGAATCTTGGCCTCGGCCTCGGCGAGCCGCGCGAAGATCGCGAGAGCGCGGCGCTTGGTGCCGGCGGCGAGGGCGCTGCGCTCAATGAGCGCGACGATGTCGCGGTGGTTGCGGTGTTCGTGCGGCTCGTGGCCGGGCACGAGCGGTGCGTGGAGTTTGGCGACGGGTCTGTAGGCCAGGTCGCCGACCTGGCTGGCCGACGGCGGAGGAGCCACGTCAACGACGCGGCCTACAATCGGATCGGGCTCGCCGTCGAGGAGGACATCGGCGCGGGTGCCGCCGATGCCTTTGCGCGAATCGCGGGTGAAGCGCAGGCGCCAGCCGGCGAGATCCAGTTTGCGCAGCTCCGCTTCGAGGTGATCGGGCGGCACGCCGAGGTCGACCATCGCGCCGAGGTGCATGTCGCCGGAGATGCCGGCGGAGCAGTCGTAGTAGAGGACGCGCGCGGAGGGTTCACGCATGGGCGGCGGGGGCGGGCGCGGCGGTGCCGGCGGGCAGTGCGCGGTTGAGGCTGCCCATCTGGTAGCCTTCGAGTTCGAGGCACACGTAGCGGAAGCCGGCGGCCTTGATCTCACGGGAAACGGCGTCGAGCAGCGCGGCATCGAAGAAACGATTACGCTCGGCCGGCGCGACCTCGATGCGGGCGATGTCGCCATGGTGTCGCACGCGGCATTGGCGGAAACCGCGAGCGCGCAGCGCCTGCTCGGCGCGGTCGATCGCGTGCAGTTTCTCGAGCGTGATGCGTTCGCCGTAGGGCACGCGCGAGCCGAGACAGGCGGCGGCGGGCTTGTCCCAGGTCGGCAGGCCGAGCTCGTGGGAGAGTTCGCGGATGTCGGCCTTGCGCAGGCCGGCGACGCGGAGCGGGCTGGTGACCTTCAGCTCGTCGAGCGCGGTGAGGCCGGGCCGGTAGTCGCCTTCGTCATCGAGATTCGAGCCGTCGAGCACGGTCGCGATGCCGTGCTGCTGCGCGACCTCGGCGATGCGGGCGAACTCGATCTTTTTGCAATGGTAGCAGCGGTTGATCGGGTTGGCGGCGACGGGTTCGTCGAGCTCGGGGTCGTCGATAAACACGTGGCGGATGCCGGTGAGCGCGGCGATCTCGCGGGCGGAAACGAGGTCGTCGCTTGGCATCATCGGGCCGGTCACGGTGATCGCGAGGGAGTTGTCGCCCACGGCATCGCGCGCGGCGCGGCACAGGAAGCTGCTGTCGACGCCGCCGGAGAACGCGACAGCCACACGGCCGTGCGCCGCGATGACTTCGAGAAGGCGCCGGTACTTTTCTTCGAGGGTGACGGGGGATGAACTCACAACGGGGATGGTAGACTGCCTTTGTGCGGCGCGCCACCAGCTGAGGCCAGTTGAAATCCCGGCGGACGCATTGCTCCGCCAAAGAAGTCGGGCATGCGGTGCGCGGTCGTGGGTTCGCGGTGGCGGGCTTGCGCTCGGCGAATTTCTTGGCCCATCTCAGGGCCCACTCATTCGTGCGTTCCGCCTGCCCAACGCGTCGCTTCTCCCGCTTTGCCCGGATCTGCCTGCCGCTCGCGTGGCTGTTGGCGGCGGGTTTCCATCTGGACGCGCTCCAGCTCTACGCGTGGACGACCATGGCGTTTCGTTTTGCGCGCAACGAGAGCGTGGGCGATGCGATCGTGACGACGCTCAAGCCCGAGAGCATGTGCCATCTGTGTCACGCGGTGAAACGTGCGCGCGACCGCCAGCAACAGTCTCCGGTGCTGCCGCAAAACGACGCGAAACCGGCGATCGTCTTCCTTGCGTTGCCGGTGATGGTGTTGCCGGAACCGCCGGGCAGGAAACTCGATGCTGTTGCAGTGCGCGGGATCGGCATCGAACGCGCGCGCCCGCCACTGCCGCCCCCGCGTGGAACGGCGGGCGTGTGAACTGACCAGAACCCCCGCCGCTTCGGCGGGAACTTCCACGCGGTGCCGCCTGCGCTGGCGGCACGCGTCTCCCCGTTTCCACGGATGCTCCCACTGCATCCAACATGTGCTGCCGCCCGGTTCCGCCGTGGCGCCGCAGCGCCATTTCCGACCATTCCGATGAACCGTCTTTTTCTTTCCCTCTGTTGTTCCACTTTCGCTACCTTGCCGATCCTCGCCGAGGATCCGACCAAGCTCGAACCCTACGTCGTCACCGCGCCGCGCGGCGACGCTCCGCTCACCGTCACCACCGATCCCAAGGCGCCGGCCCAGCCGCTCCCCGCGCACGACGGCGCCGACGTGCTCAAATCCATCCCCGGTTTCTCCGTGATCCGCAAGGGCGGCACCGACGGCGATCCCGTCTTCCGCGGGATGGCCGGCTCGCGCGTGGTCGTCGCCCTCGACGGTCAATGCGTTCTCGGCGGCTGTGGCAACCGCATGGATCCGCCGACCGCATACGCGTTTCCCGGCGCCTACGATCGCGTGACGATCCTCAAGGGCCCGCAGACCGTGCTGCACGGCCCCGGCAACTCCGCCGCGGTCGTGCTCTTCGAAAATGATCCGCTGCGCTACGCCGCGCCCGTCGCCAGCCTGCGCTCCTCGCTCGTCGCCGGCAGCGACGGGCGCTTCGACGCGCTGCTCGATGCCCGCGCCGGCCGTGCCGAGGGCTACGCGCGCGTCGACGGCACCTACACCCGCGGCGACGACTATGCCGACGGCTCCGGCCGCGACGTGCACTCGGCCTACGAGCGTTGGAGCACCAATGCCGCTGTTGGCTGGACGCCCGACGCGCACACCACGATCGAGTTCTCCGGGGCGCGCAGCGACGGCGAGGCCGCCTACGCCGACCGCGCGATGGACGGCGTGAAGTTCGACCGCGAGAACCTCGGCCTGAAGGTGAAACGCGAAGTGCTCTCCGACCTGGTGCGCAGCGTCGAGCTCCAGCTCGGCTACAACTACGTGGACCATGTGATGGACAACTACTCGCTGCGGCCGTTCGTCGCCACGGCGATGATGCCCGCGCCCGCGGTGTCGAATCCCGACCGCCGCACGCTCGGCGGGCGCGCGTTGGTCCGGCTCGCGCCCGCGGAGAGCACCCAGCTCGCGCTCGGCGTCGACCACCAGGAGAACCGACACAGCGTGCGCAGCACGAGCAACGAGACGGCGATGCCCTACGAGGCGAAGGCGCGCACGCGCGACGCCGATTTCGCGCAATGGGGCGCGTTCGGCGAGTTGACGCAGAAATTTGGCGACGCCGATCGGCTCGTCGGCGGCTTCCGGCTCGACCGTTGGCGGGCGACCGATCGCCGGACGAGCGTCGCAGTCGGGATGATGGGCAGCGCGTCCAATCCCACGGCCGGCCAACGGCGCAGCACGGAGCTGCCCAGCGGTTTCCTCCGCTACGAACGCGATCTCTACGCGTTGCCCGGCACGGTGTACCTCGGGCTCGGGCGTTCGGAGCGGTTTCCCGACTACTGGGAGCTGATCAAGAACGAGAGCGCGACGAGCGTGAGCGCTTTCCGCGTGCCGACGGAGAAGACCGTGCAGCTCGACGCCGGCCTCGGCCTGCGCACGGAGAAGTGGGCGTTGAACGCCTCGCTCTTCGCCAACCGCATCGACGATTTCCTCCTCGTGCAGAGCGGCTTCGCGAAACCGGCGGGCATGACGGGTACGCGCGCCGCCACGATCACCCGCGCGATCGACGCTGAGACCTGGGGCGGCGAACTCTCCGCGAACTACCGGCTCACGCAGCACTGGCGCGTCGATACCACGCTCGCGTACACCCGCGGCCGGAATCGCACCGACTTCCGCCCTCTGGCGCAGATTCCGCCGCTCGAGGGTCGGTTCGCGCTCGCGTACACGCAGGCGAGCTGGTCGGCGGCGGCGTTGCTCCGCGCTGTGGCGCGACAGGACCGCGTCGCGATCGGCCAAGGCAACATCGTCGGTCAGGACATCGGCGCGACGCCCGGCTTCGCGGTGGTGTCGCTCAACGCGAGCTGGCGCGTGCGCCCGTGGGCGCGGCTCTCGGCCGGCGTGGACAACGTGTTCGACAAGACCTACGCCGAGCACATCAGCCGCGCCGGCGCGGCGGTCTCCGGGTTCGAGCAGACCACCCGTGTGAACGAGCCCGGCCGCACGCTCTGGACGCGGCTCGACGTGAGCTTCTGAACACGCCCCGCGTGCGGCTGCCGTCGGCGCCGGTTGTGGGCGCCGGCGGTTTTGCCAC
>DATGXA010000252.1:0-7603 GCA_035299125.1 Opitutaceae bacterium | reverse complement strand
GCTACTGCAACAGAAGACCGGCTCCGACGAGGAGGCGCGGCACGCGTACGTGCGCGAGTCGCAGGAGAGGCGGGCGTGACGAAGGTTTCGTTCGCCGCTCCGGTCGGCGCGGAGCCGTGCGCCACGGGCGTGCGCTATCGCGTGTGGGCGCCGGACAACCGCAAGGTCGAGGTCTGCATCGAGAACGTCGGCGGCAACCGCAGCCTCGCGCTCGTGCCGCTCGAAGGCGGCTTCCACGAGGCGCATGACCTCTACGGCCGTGTCGGCGACCGGTATCGATTTCGGCTCGACGACGGCCCGCTCGCGCCCGATCCCGCGTCGCGCTCGCAGCCCGAGGGCGTGTTCGGTCCCTCCGAGGTGGTGGACCCCGAAGCCTACAACTGGCGCGTGCCGCACTGGAAACGTCCCGCTTGGCGCGGTCGCGTGATCTACGAGCTGCACATCGGCACGTTCACTCCGGAAGGCACGTTCGCGGCGGCGAAGGCGCGGCTGCGCGAGCTCGTCGAGCTCGGCGTGAACACGATCGAGCTCATGCCCGTGGCGGCGTTTCCCGGCACCCGGAACTGGGGCTACGACGGCGTTTTTCCCTTCGCGCCCGCCGCCTGCTACGGCCCACCCGAGGCGCTGCGCGACCTCGTCGACACCGCGCACGAGCACGGACTCTCCGTGATGCTCGACGTCGTCTACAACCATCTCGGGCCCGTGGGGAACCCGCTGCCGGCCTTCGGCGGGTGCTACTTCCATCCGGCGCGGCAGAACCCATGGGGCGCGGCGCTGAACTTCGACGGCCCGCAGTCGGGCCCCGTGCGCACGTTCTTCCTCCAGAACGCCTGCATGTGGATCGACGAATACCGCTTCGACGGCCTGCGTCTCGACTCGATCCACAGCATCACCGACGAGTCCCCCGTACCGCTCGTCGCCGCGCTCGCCGCCGAGGCGCACCATCGCGGCGCCTGGGTCGTGGGCGAGGACGAACGCAATCTCGCCAGCGTCCTCGCGCCGCGGGAACACGGCGGCTTCGGGCTCGATGGCGTGTGGGCCGACGATTTTCACCACAGCGTGCGCGTCGCCCTCACCGGCCAGCGCGAGTCGCACTTCGCGAGCTTCTCGGGCGACGCGCCCGAGATCGCCGCGACCCTCCTGCGGGGTTGGTACTATAGTGGCCAATACTATCCCCACTGGCAACGCGCCCGCGGCACGCCCACGCCGCAGTGCGTGCCCGAGTCGTTCGTGCTCTGCATCTCGAACCACGACCAAGTCGGCAACCGCCCGCTTGGCGACCGCCTGCATCACGGCCGTGAACACGCCGCCTACCGCGCCGCGTCGCTGCTGCTCTGCCTCGCCCCCGGCACGCCGATGCTCTTCATGGGGCAGGAGTGGGCGGCGGGCACGCCGTTCCAGTTTTTCTGCGAACATCCCGGCGAAGCCGGCAAGAAGGTCGCCGGCGGGCGCCTCGCGGAGCTCCAGCGCTTCGGTCTCGAGATCGACGACCGCACGAAATCCGCCATGCGCGACCCGCAGGACGAGGCGGCTTTCGCCGCCTCGAAACTCCGCTGGGAGGAGCGCGCGGAGTTGCCGCACGCCGGCATGCTCGCGCTCTACCACGACGCGTTGCGGCTGCGCGCGGAGCATCCCGTCTTCCAGTCCGCGCCGCGCGACCGGTGGACGGCGTGGCCGGTGCGCGACACCGCCGTGGCCGTGCGCTGGCGCCAGCCCGAGGGCGACTGGCTGTTGCTGGTCGCGCTTCGCGCGGTGGGCGAGCTCGTGCTGGAGCCGGAGGGCGAGCTGCGCGCGCCGGCCGACCGCCGTTGGGAGCTGCGGCTCGCCACCGACGCGGCCGTCTACAGCGGCGACGCCGGGGCCGTGACCGGAGTCGGTGAGCGAGGTTTCCGGTTGTCGACACCCGGTGCGGCGCTTTTCCGCGCCCCCGTGGCGCGGGCGAGCTGAGTGCGGTTGCGCTCAACCTTCGGCCACGCGAATGCGCGCCCACCGTCGCGGCCGAACTCGTGGCGCGTGTTCATAGGAGAGGGGCCTGTGCGTCGGCCGGTGGTTCCACCTAACCGGGTTTGGAGCGACGCCCGATTTCGAGTGGTCGCGCCGGCGAGCATACTCGCCCCATGCCAACCAAGACCGAGGCGCCGAAGGAGCTCCGCCCCGCCCAGAGCCAAGCGCAGCAGCCCGGCCACGAGCGCGAGATGGAACCCCGGCCGGTGAGCGAGCGCCACGTGCCGACCGGCAGCCGGTTGTACGGCAAGGTGGCGCTGATCAGCGGCGGCGACAGCGGCATCGGCCGCGCGATCGCGATCGCGTTCGCTCAGGAGGGCGCGGATGTGGCGATCGCATACCTCGACGAGACAGACGATGCACGCGACACCGCGGAACGCGTGCGCGCCCACGGCCGGCGGGTGCTCGCCCTGCCCGGCGACATCGCCGACGCCGCGGTGTGCCGCGCGCATGTCGATGCGGTGCGCTCGACGTTCGGCCGGCTCGACATCCTCGTGAACAACGCCGCCGAGCAGCACCCGCAGAAACGATTCGAGGCGATCGACGACGCCCAGCTCGAGCGCACCTTCGGGACCAACGTCTTCTCCTGTTTCCGCCTCACCCGCGCGGCGCTCGCACTGCTCGGCGAGGGCAGCGCGATCGTGAACACGACGTCGGTCACCGCCTATCGCGGCAGCCCGCAGCTCATCGACTACGCCGCGACGAAGGGGGCGATCGTGGGCTTCACGCGCTCGCTCGCCCTCGCGCTGGTCAAGCGCGGTATCCGCGTAAATGCCGTCGCGCCCGGCCCGGTGTGGACGCCGCTGATCCCGGCGAGCTTCGAAGCCGAGGACGTGGCGAAGTTCGGCTCGCAGGTGCCGATGGCGCGCGCGGGCGAACCGGCGGAGATCGCGCCGGCCTACGTCTTCCTGGCCTCGGCCGATGCGAGCTTCATGACCGGCCAGGTGCTCCATCCCAACGGGGGCGAAATCATCAACGGCTAGACCCATGAAAATCCTCCTCATCGGCGACGAATCGCGCACGCGGCGCCTGCTCTCGTTCGGGCTCGTGAAACCCGACGACCACGCCGCCGCGGTCAACTCCGCGGGCGAGCTCGCGCGGCTGTCCGGCCTGCGCACCTTCGAAGTGGCGCTGCTCGACTGGGAGATGCGCGACGCGGTCGCGCGCGAGCTGCTCGACCAGTTGCAACGGCTCACGCCCACGCTGCCGGTCGTGGTGCTCACCTCGCGCGGCTCGCGTGTGCCCGAAGTTCGAGCACGCGGCGCCGTCGAGGCCTTGCTCAAACCGATCGTGATCGACGAGGCCCGCGCCACGCTCGAGCGCTGCGCGCAGGCCGCGCTCGTCGAGCCCGCCGCAACGCCGCCCGCGCCCGAACCGCCCGTCGCCTCGGAGCCGGTGGCCCCGCTCGCGACGCAGAACGAGGCGCAGCAGCGCCAGTTCGCGATCGCCGCCAAGGTGGCGCCCACCGGCGCGACGCTCCTGCTGCTCGGCGAGAACGGTACCGGCAAGACCCGGCTCGCGCGGCAGATCCACGAACGCAGCACGCGCGGCGGCCGCGCTTTCGTGACCGTGAACTGCCCCTGCCTCCAGGCGCAGCTGCTCGAGAGCGAGCTGTTCGGCCATGTGCGCGGCGCGTTCACCGGCGCCGTGGCCGACGCGGCCGGGCTGGTCGAGGCCGCGGAACACGGCACGTTGTTCTTCGACGAGGTGGGCGATCTGCCGGCATTGCTCCAGCCGAAGCTGCTGCGGCTCCTCGAGGACCATTGCTACGAGCGCGTGGGCGAGGCGAAGACGCGCACCGCCGACATTCGCATCATCGCGGCGACGAACCGCGACCTGCGCGCGGAGGTGGCCGCGGGGCGTTTCCGCGAGGACCTTTTCTACCGGCTCAACGTGATCTCCATCGAGATGTTGCCGCTGCGGCGCCGTCCCGAGGACATCCTGCCCACGGCCGAGTTGTTCCTCGCCGAATGCGCGCGCGCTGCCGGCCGCACGCTCCGCGGCTTCGCGGCCGGGGCGCGCACCGCGTTGCAGCGCCACAGTTGGCCGGGCAACCTGCGCGAGCTGCACAACTACATCGAGCGCGCGGCGATTCTCTGCGAGGGCGAGATGGTGGAGCTCGACGATCTGCCGGAGCTCGGGCCACCCGCCACCGTGACGGTGCCGCAGGTGGGCGATTTCGTGACGCTCGCTTCGCTGGAGGACGCGCACATCCGGCGGGTCGTCGAGCGCACGGGCAACTTCATGCAGGCGGCGCGCCTGCTGGGCATCAACAAGACGACGTTGTACCGGCGCCGGCGCCGAACCTACGAGAACACGGTGGCGTTCCGCGAGGAGGCGGCGGCCGTGGGCTGACCGCTTTCCCGCAACCACAACCCAACCGGAGATCCTATGAGCACATCCGCCATCCTACTCGTCATTCTCTTGATTCTCGTCCTCGGCGCGGTACCGGCTTGGCCGTACAGTCGCGGTTGGGGCTACGGTCCGAGCGGGGTGCTCGGTGCGATCTTGGTGATCCTCGTGGTGCTCGCACTGCTCGGGCGTCTTTGAAGGCCGCCGGCGGACCGCCGTGTGCGCCAACGCTTGGCGGCGGTTTCCGCATCTCGCGCGAGCGAGCGCTCCGGTGGATGGCGCCGGATGATGGCAGAGCCGCTCTCGCGCACGGCACCGTGGCTGTCTCAGATCCTCCAGCACCGCGCGTCGTGGCGCGCGCCTCCGGTGCCCGGCGCGGCTGAAGCGCGCCACGCGCTGGCGGGCGAAAAGCGATCGGCGCAAAATAACAGCGGGCTCCCGAACGGGGAGCCCGCGGCGTGTTTGGCAGTCGGCGCGGAATGGCTCAGTCGATCGCCTTTTCGAGGTTCTGCGCGTGGGCGAGATGGGCGCGCACCGTGGGCAGAAGCTTGTTCGCGAGTGCGGCGATCTCGGGATCCTTCGAGTCGGCGGCGTCCTCGAGTTCGTCGATCGTCTTCTTGTGGTTGGAAATGACCGCCTCGACGTAGTCTTCGTCGAAGCCGCCAACCGGTTTGTCGGTCCACTTGGACTCCATCTTCTGGCGGTCCTGCGCGCCATCGGCCGCGAGGGAGACACCCCTGCGTTGGGCGAGCGCGGAGATCTCGGAGTTGGCGCTGGTGTGCTCGCGCACCATGTCGGCGGCGAACGCGCGTACCTGAGGATTGGTGGCGCGGTCGGAGGCAATGCGGGAAAGCGCGAGTTCCTCCTGACCGAGTTTGGCGACCTTCTCGAGGAACTTGCGGTCGTCGCGATCGAGCTGGGTGGAGCCCTGCGGCAAGTCCTGGTCGCGATCACCGGCCATACCCATGCCGGAGGCGGTACCGGTGCCTCGCGCGGCGTTGTCGTCGCGCTGCGAGCCGGTGTTGGAACCGGAATTGTCCCAAGTATCGGAGTTCTGCGACTGGCCTTGGCTGGGCGTGGTGCGCGGCGAGGTGGAGGAGTTGGAGGGGGAGGTATCGGCGGCGGACAAGGTGGCGGCCCCGAGGATGACAAGGAATGCGCTGCCCGCGCGTCGCGCGGCAGCTAGGATTTGTTGGTTCTTCATGGCGCGGTGATGATGCCGCGTCGGGCGTGCTGCGCCCATCGGGGTGGCTTGCCCGCGTGGTCTCAGGCCTGTTTCTCGGGGAGTTTACCCGACCCGAGGGGCGCGGGTTCCGTCGCACGAAACTGCAGCCAGAAGCGGCTGCCGACGCCCGGCTCGGATTCGACGCCGCAGCTGCCGCCCATGCGTGCCATGGATTTGGCGACGAGAGAGAGGCCGATCCCAGTGCCGGGATATTTCTGTGGGCCGTTGAGCCGGTGGAAGAGCCGGAAGACCGCGCGGTGCTGGTGGGCCGGGATGCCGATGCCGTTGTCCTCGACGTAGAGTCGCGTGGCGCCGTCCGTTTCCGCTGCGCGCAGCATGAGGCGCGGGGTGCGGCCGGGTGCGGAGAACTTCAGAGCGTTGGCCACCAGATTCGAGAGCGCCTGGGAGAGGCCGACGCGGTCGGCGTGCACGGTCGGCAACGACCGCTCCACCTCGACGACGGCCTGCGAACGCGCGATGGTCGCGCGGAAACCGGCGAGCACGGATTCGACGATCGGCCCGAGCGGGGTGGGGACGATCTCGAGTTCGGCGCGCGACAGCCGGCTGTAGGCGAGAAGATCGACGATGAGCGTGTCCATGCGCTCCGTGGAGGAGATGATGAGCCGGAGGTCGTCGCGGCTGCGCGCCGAGAGATTGCTGCCCGGATCGGCGGCGATGGCCTGGGCGAACTCGTGCACGTGGTGGATCGGCACCCGGAGGTCGTGCGAGGCGGAGTAGGTGAACGCCTCAAGTTCCACGTTCACCTCCTCGAGGCGCGCGGTGCGCTGGCGGATCTCCTGCTCGAGGTTCTCGGCGTGGCGTTTGAGCTCGCTGCGCGCCTCGGCAAGGGCCGCGAAGGAGTGGCGTTGGGCGTCGATGTTGGTGTCGGTGCCGACCCATTGGACGATCCGACCCTGTGCGTCGCGGCGGGCGAGGGCGCGGCTGAGGAACCAGTGGTAGCGGCCGGCGGAATCGCGCAGGCGATGCTCGATCTCGAAACGTCGCCCGTCGGCGAGCGCGGTTTCCCACTGCAGGCGCGTCTGCTCGATGTCGTCGGGGTGGATGGAAGCGCCGAACTCTCGCGCGCGCATCTGCTCGACGTCGCACCCGGTGTAGTCGACCCAGCGCTGGTTCGCGTAGTCGATGTGGCCAGCGGCATCCGTGGTCCAGACGTTCTGCGGCATCGCGTCGGCGAGGAAACGGTAGCGCTCCAGCGCCTCGGCGAGCTGCGTCTCGGCGGCTCGCCGCTCGGAGGTGTCGAGGATGAGGCTGAAGTAGCCGAGCACGCGGGAATCGTCGCCGAAATGGGGCGTGAACTGCGCGGTGATCCAGCGGCGGGGGCCGTTGCCAAACTGCACCTCGGCTTCGTAGCGCACGGTTTCCCCGGTGAGCACGCGCGCGATCTTGTCGTACATCGCCGCGAACGCCGTCTCGCCGATCAGCTCGCGTACCGGCAGGCCGCGGATGGCGGTGGGCTCGCGGCCGAACCACTGTTCGTGCGCACGGTTGACCAGCCCGAAACGCAGGTCGCGGTTCACGTACGAGACGAGCGCGGGCATGGTGTTCACGGCGAGCTCGAGCTCGGCCTCCTTGCGGCGCAACGACTGCTCGGCCTCGACCTGTCCGTGGATGTCGGTGACGGTGCCGACCCACTCGACCACCTCGCCGGATTCGGCGGTGATCGCGGCGGCCCGGGCGTGCACGTGATGATAACGGCCGGCGCGGGCGAGGAGGCGGTAGACGCATTCCCAGTTGGCGCCGGAGCGGCAGGCGAGGTGCCAGCCGGTCTCCACGCGCGAGCGGTCGTCGGGGTGGATGCGTTCCCACCACGAGCGGAACGGCCCGGTGACGTGGTTCTCGCCGGTGAAACGTTCCCAGCCGTCGGCCTCGACGATAGCGCCCGAGGAATCCGCGGCCCACACGATCGCCGCGCTCGCGGAGATGAGCGTGCGATAGCGTTTCTCGCTGCGCGCGATGGCTGCGCCGAGCCGGCGCGATTCGGTGATGTCGAAGGCGTGCACG
>DATGXA010000251.1:0-13666 GCA_035299125.1 Opitutaceae bacterium | reverse complement strand
CGAGACGCAGAAGGTCATGCTCGGCCAGTCCGACCAGCTCCATAATGCGATGATCTCGCTCCAGGAGTCCTCGCTCGCGCTCGGTCTGATGGTCGAGGTGCGCAACAAGCTCGTCGAGTCCTACCAGGAACTGATGCGCATGCCCGTGTGATCGCCGTTTTCCGCTGAGCCCGCCCGCCGCCCCGCATGAAAAACATCCTCCAATCCCTCGCCAGTCTCTGGAGCCACCTCGGCGCCAACCAGCGCGTGTCGCTCGTGATCGCCGCGATGGTGGTCGTCGCCGGTCTCGCGGCGCTCGTCAGCTGGTCGCGCCGGCCCGATTACCAGCTACTGTACGGCCGACTCGGAGAGAAGGATGCCGCGGCGGTGATCAGCTATCTCCAGACGAACAACATTCCCCACCGCATCGAGGCCGGCGGCGGCGCCGTCTTCGTGCCCGCCGAGCAGGTCCACCGCCTGCGCATGGATCTCGCCGGCAAGGGCCTGCCGAGCGGGGAGGGCGTGGGTTTCGAAATCTTCGACAAGGGCAACTTCGGCGTGTCCGACTTCGTCCAGCGCACCAACTACGCTCGCGCTCTCCAGGGCGAACTCAGCCGCACCATCTCCCAGCTCGAAGGCGTGCGCGGCGCGCGCGTGCTCATCGTGCAGCCGGAAAACCGCCTGCTGCTCGTCGACCAGTCGATCAAGCCGAGCGCCTCCGTCTTCGTCGACCTCGGCGGCGGCCGCATCTCGCCCGAGCAGGTGAACGCCATCCGCCACCTCGTCTCCAACTCCGTGCAGGGCCTGCTCCCCGACGCCGTCGCCGTCGTCGACAACCGCGGTCGCGTGCTCTCCGAGGAGCTCAAGACCGACCCGCTGCTCACCACCGCGTCCAGCCAGATCAAGTACCGGCAGAACGTGGAGGACTATTTCGCCCGCAAGGTCGAGACGATGCTCGCCGCCGCCGTGGGCGCCGGCAACGCCGTCGTGCGCGTTTCCGCCGAGGTCGACACCGACTCTACCACGATCGCCGAGGAGAAGTACGACCCGGAGGGGCAGGTCGTGCGTTCGCAGACGTCCACCGAGGACGTGAGCGCGTCCGCCGAGGGCCGCTCGGGCGGCGCGGTCGGCACCGCCGCGAACGTCCCCGGCGAAGCCACCGCGGCCGCCGCCGCGAATGCCGCCGGCGGCGCGCCGCAGACGCGCACCGAGCAGAACCGCAAGAACCGCACCACCAATTACGAGATCAACACCACGCGCACCTCGATCACGCGCAGCCCCGGCACCGTGCGCTCGATCACCGCGGCCGTGTTCCTCAACCAGCGCGTCGGCGGCACGCCCGACGCGCCGCAACCGCAGCCGCGCAGCGCCGAGGAACTCAACAGCCTCCGCCAACTCGTCGTGAACGCCCTCGGCGTGAAGCTCGCCGCCGGGCAGACGCCCGAGAGCGTCGTTACGTTGCAGGAGGTCGCGTTCGCCGCCGAACCGCTCGCCGCGCAGGCCGAGCAGATCCGCCAGCAGAACAAGCTCGGGCCGTACGTCGATATGGCGGTGCGGTTCCTGCCGGTCGTCGCCGCGGCCGCGCTCATCCTCTTCTTCCTCCGCCGGCTCGGTCGCGAGAAACCCGAGGCTGTGCCGGTCGAGCTCCTCCGCGAACTTCCCGCCTCCGAGCAGCGCGCGCTCACCGGCGCCTCGGGCGCCGTCACGCCCGAGCTGATCAACGAGCTCATCCGCCAGAAGCCGACCAACGTCGGCACCGCGCTGCGCGACTGGATGGCGATCAACAAGCAGACCTGAGCCATGTCCGCCTCCTCCACCTCCGCCGATACGGCCGCGCCGGGCGCCGCGCCCCTCCAGGATTACGAGAAGTTCTCCCGCGCGAAGAAGCTGGCCGTGTTTCTCGTCACCATCGGTCCCGAGTCCGCTGCGGAGCTGATGAAGCATTTCGACGACAACACCGTCGAGTCCGTCACCAAGGAGATGACGCAGCTCGGCCTCATTCCCGTCGAACAGCAGGAGGCCTCGATCCGCGAGTTCAGCACCGTGATCCTCGAGAGCACCAAAGGGGTGCTAGGCGGCAGCCCCTACGCGCAGCGCACGCTCGAGCTGGCGAAGGGCGATTTCAAGGCCGCCTCGATCATGGGCCGCGTGGGCCCGAGCGGCACCTCCATCGACGTCATCAAGGACATCGCCGAGATGGAGGGCCGCCAGATCTGCAACCTCATCAAGAGCGAGCAGCCGCAGACGATCGCCTTCGTCCTCTCGTACCTCGAAACACCGAAGGCCGCCGAGATCCTCACCATGCTCAGCCCCGAGATGCGCGAGGAGGTCGTCGAACGCCTCGGCACGATCGAGAGCACCTCGCTCGAGCTCGTCGGCAAGGTCGTGCGCAGCCTCGGCAAACATTTCGACGTGAAGGCGCGGCCCACGTTCCACCGCAGCGGCGGCGTGCGCAGCGTGGCCGATGTGCTCAACGCCCTCGACAAGGACATCTCCAAGACGCTCCTCGCCAAGATCGAGGAGCGCAACGCCACCCTCGGCGCCGCGGTCCGCAAGAAGATGTTCGGCTTCGAGGACCTCAACCGCATGAGCGTCCAGGATCTGCAGCGCGTCATGCGCGAGGTGGATTCCTCGAACCTCGCCGTGTCGATGAAGTCGGCCAGCGAAGGACTCCGGAACAAGATCTACGCCGCGATCTCCAAGCGCGCCGCCGAAAGCCTCAAGGAGGAGATCTCGATGCTCGGACCGGTCCGCCTGCGCGATGTCGAGCAGGCGCAGGACGCGATCATCCAGGTCGTCCGCCGTCTCGAGGAGGAGGGCGAGATCAGCCTCGAAGCCCAGGAATCCAATGTCGTTGTCTAAACTCGTCGTCTTCGATCGCCCGCTACGCGGCGCCACCGCCGTCGTGCGGGCTCGTGCACGCACGCTCACCGAGGCCGAGTTGCAGGACCTGCGCGAGCAGGCGCGACGCGAGGGCGCGGAGGACACGCGCCGCTTCGCCGACGCCCAGCTCGTCGAGATGCGTTCCGAGGTGCAGCAGCTCAACGAGAGTCTCTTCGAAGCGCTCCGCCAGGCGGAGACGCGTCTCGCCGACCAGGTGCGCGCTTCGCTGCCCGGACTCGCCGTCG
Source organism: Opitutaceae bacterium (assembly GCA_035299125.1). Taxonomy (GTDB): domain Bacteria; phylum Verrucomicrobiota; class Verrucomicrobiia; order Opitutales; family Opitutaceae; genus CAJCBL01. Next base: position 10,559 of record DATGXA010000251.1, on the reverse strand, counting down.
AGATCGGCCGGCGGCTGCTCGCCGGTTGGGAACCGCCGGTCGAGGTGGTCGAGCGGATCTGCCACGAAGCCCTGGAGGAGCTTTTCCCTGAAACCACCGGCCTGGAGCTTGTGATCTCCGAGCGCGACGCGGCGCTGCTGGAGAAGCTCAACCCCGGTTGGCTCGCCGAGTTCGCCGGGCTGAAGATCACCACCGAGCCGAATCTCCACCCGGGCGATTGCCTTGTGCGCAGCCGTTTCGGCGTGGTCGACGCCCGCGGCACCACGCGCCTGCGCGCGCTCCAGGAAAGCCTCACCCACGCCTGACCCACTAGCGAACCCACCGCCCACGTGAGCACCAACCTCGAACCCTTCGTCCACGACCTCGCCGCCCGCATCCAAAGAACGGTGCCAACGGAGCGCGCCGGCCGCGTCACGGGCGTGGCCGGACTCATCGTGGAGGCCGACGGCCCGAACGTCGGTCTGGGCGACATCTGTCTCATCAAGTCTGAGCGCGACGGCTCCACGCTCCAGGCCGAGGTGGTCGGCTTCCGCCACCACACCGTGCTGCTCATGCCGCTCGGCGACATGGAGGGGTTGCACGCCGGCTGCAAGGTCGTCGCGGGCGACCGCCCGATGCTGCCCGAACCCGGCGAAAACCTCCTCGGCCGCGTGCTCGACGGCCTCGGCCGGCCGATCGACGGCGGCCGTTTCCTCCCTCCCGTGGTGCCGACCACCTCCGCCCGGCCCAACGCCCTGCGGCGCGAACGCATCAAGGACGCGATCCCCACTGGCATCCGCGCCGTGGACACATTCATCCCGCTCGGCCGCGGCCAGCGCGTGGGGCTCTTCGCCGGCTCCGGCGTCGGCAAGTCCACGTTGCTCGGCATGATGGCGCGCGGCGTGCAGGCCGATGTCGTCGTCGTCGGGCTCATCGGCGAACGCGGCCGCGAGGTGCGCGAGTTTCTCGAGAAGGATCTCGGCGAGGCGGGTCTGAAGCGCAGCGTCATCGTCGTCGCCACCTCCGATCAGCCCGCGCCGTTGCGCGTGCGCAGCGCGTTCACCGCCACCGCTGTGGCCGAGGCGTTCCGCGCGCAGGGCAAGAGCGTGCTGCTCCTGCTCGATTCCGTGACGCGTTTCGCGATGGCGCAGCGCGAGATCGGCCTCGCCGTGGGCGAGCCGCCGGCCACGCGTGGCTACACGCCCTCCGTCTTCTCTCTCCTGCCGCGACTGCTCGAGCGCGCCGGCACCAGCGAGCACGGCGCCATCACCGCGCTCTACACCGTGCTCGTCGAGGGCGACGACATGAACGAGCCGATCGCCGACGCCGTGCGCGGCATCCTCGACGGCCACATCGTGCTCTCCCGCGCGCTGGCGAACTCCAACCATTATCCCGCGATCGACGTGCTCGACAGCGTCTCGCGCCTGAGCCGCGACATCTGCACCGCCCCCGAGCTCGAGACCGTCGCGAAGGCCCGCGAGGCGCTCGCCATCTACCGGCGCAACGAGGACCTCATCACGATCGGCGCGTACCCGAAAAATTCGAACCCCGCCGTGGACCGCGCGATCGAGCTGCGTGAGCCGCTCACCAAATTCCTGCGCCAGCGCGTGGACGAGTTCGCCCGCCGCGGCGACGCGTTCGGCGCGCTCAAACGGATCGTCGGATGAAAAAATTCCGCTTCACGCTCGAGCCCGTCGCCACGCTCCGCCACCTTCAGGAGATGCGCGCGAGCGAGGCGTTTTCCGCCGCGAACCGCCGTCGCGAGGAGTGCGACGCCGCGCTCAATCACCAGCAGTTGCGCGTGGCGCAGTTTGTCGAGGCGTTGATCGTCCGTCGCACGACCGGGTTGCCCGGCGGGGTGCAGGCCTCGTTCATGCAGGCCTATCGCCGTGAACTCGACGAGGAGAAGACGGCCGCGGAGGCAGTCGTGAAAGCCGAACGCGAGCAGGAGGTCGCGCGCAAACGCTGGATCGATGCGCACCTTCAGGTGCGGCTTGTCGACAAGCTTCGCGCGAAGGCCCGCGAGCGTTTCCAGACCGAGCTCCTCCGTCTCGAACAAAGCCAACTCGACGACCGCTTGCCCCGTGGCGGCCTCTTTCCGGAGTCATGAACATCCTCACCAAGCCTTGGCTCGCCGCAGTGCTGATCGTGCTCCTTCAGCCGGCCGTGAGCGTCTTCCTCCTGCTGCAGAGCGCCCCCGCCATCATCCAATCGCTCGCTGCGCGACCCGCCGGTGAGGAGCCGGAGATCCTGCGTCCGCGCGAGACGCGTCCGCCCTGGAACATGTGGACGCCCGAGCTCGAGAAACTCGCGAAGGAACTGCGCGAACAACGCGAGAAGCTCCGCGAACGCGAGCAGGCCGTTGTCATGCGGGAGGCGCGCCTCGAGGCCGAAAACGCGGAGCTCGCCCGCACCCGCCGCGAGATCGAGGCCCAACGCGCCGAGATCAGCAAACTGCTGACCTCGGTCGGCATGGACGAACTGAAGAATCTCAAGAGCCTCGCGCAGACCTACGCGAACCTCACGCCGAAGGCCGCCGTCGCCATCTTTGCCCAGATGGACGATGTGACCGTCGTGAAGATCCTCTCGCTGATGAAGGCCGATTCCGTCGGCCCGATCTTCGAGGAGATGTCGAAGGACAAGAGCGAGAAGGACAACCAGGCCCAGCGTGCCGCCACGCTCTCCGAACGGCTCCGCCTGATGAAGGCCGGCAAATCCAGCGCGGGTTCCTGACCCGCTATTTTCCAGTCCCGCCAACCCGGTCGGTCGAGTTCCCCATGCAGGTCGCCTTTTTCCCCCCGCCCGCCGCCGCCCCGAATCCCGCCGCCGCACCTGCGGCCGACGCCGGAGCGCCCGCCGGAGACGCCGCGGACGCTTCGTTCGCCTCGCTTCTCGACTCCAATGCCGGTCAGTCCTCCCCCGACTCGGCGCCGTCGCCCTCTTTCGGCGACACTGCGGTGGTGAACGACGCCGGGGTCGCGCAGCCCGCCTTTCGCAAGCCGGCCGCCGCCGCCGCGCCGGACCTGCTGAGTGTGCCGGAGTTCCTGACCGCGGCCGCGGCAATGCTCGACCTGCCTGTCGTCGTGGCCGCCCCCATCGATGCGGGAGCGGAGGCGCGCGTTGTCTGCGATGGGAATCTGGCGACAGCGGCCATCCAGGCCGAAGCGCCGGCGCAGGAGGAGGAGAGCCTTCCCGTTGTACCTGCCGCGAACGCCGATCCTGCGAGCCTTGTCGCGGCACCGGTGCACTTCCCCCGCGAGATGCCGACGACCGGGCATTCCGAAAACGCGGCGTCAGATGCGTGTCCCGCACCGTTCCATGCTGCAGCCGACATCTCGCCGTCGATCTCACCCGACGCGCCCGCGGTGTTGGTCCAGCATCCTGTGCCGGCGGAGGGAGCGTTCTTTCCTGACGCGCGACCCGAATCGCGCGCTTCGTTCGTGCCCGCAGGAGGGCCGGCCGTCGGTCAACCTGCGGAACTCCCTGCCGGCGAGGCGGCGGCGCAGGGGACGGAAGTTCGGGAACCTTCGCAGAATGCGGAGTCGCATCCCGTTCACCCGGCGGAGCCGCATTCTCCGATCGGCACCGCACCTGTGCTCGAGTCTCCGGATTCGCCGCGGAGCCAGACATTGGACCTATCATCCGGTCGCGACGGCACGGCGGCGCCGGCTGCGCACACCGCAGGCGAGGCCCTGAACACATTGCTGGCATCCGGCGGTGGCGAAGTTGTCGTGACACACCCGCGCGCTGCCGTGGCGCCGCTCGATTCGCTGCGCCTGGCGACAGGGCCGCAGACCCAAGGAGTCTCGGCTCCTTCATTCACCAATGTGCGGTCAGCCGAGTCGCGGTCTGCGGAGCCCACAAACGAGATGGTGCCGCTCGCACCCGACGCAGCCGCGACGCGCGAACCGACCACCGGTCACCAGCCCAGTGTCGTGACGGCAGTGCGTACCCTTGCGCAGGTCCTCGTGGAGAATACACCGGCAGCTCAGAAGCCGCCGCAGATGAAGGTGCAACCCTCGTCCGCGCCAAATACGCAGACCCCGGTATCGACTGTCGCCAGCGAACCCGTCGCGAGCGCCGTCGAGGAATCGGCGAACGGCGTGCAGCTCACGGCACCGCTCCCGCAAGCATCTGACAAAGCAGCGAGCGCGGACGCGCCTAGCTCTACGGCGAACAAGTCCCACGCGCTCGCGGTTGCGAGCACGAGCGATGGGACCCAGGAGGCGATCACCACTGCAGACTCGCAGGTTGGCCGTCGCAAACAGCCGGAAATTCTTGCCGCTGGCCGAGCGCGAAACAGCCGGGCAGCCGCCGAGATCGAGCAGACCTCTCGCGGAAAAAACACGCTAGGCATTGATGCTCATGGCGTAGAACGTAGCGACCGCGGTCTTGGCACGGGCATTGCGAAAGAGACCCAACCCATGTCCGTCCACACGCCGGTTTTGCCGCCTGTCTCCGCAGCGCTCGACTCGAACGAGCCGGCCGCGGCCAGCGTGTCGACCGCGCAAACGGCGACGATACCTTCGACGAAGCCCAGCGGAGAGACGCACGCGTTGCGTTCGCACGCGGTGGAGCTTGTGCGCGAGACACTCGAGGTGGCGGAGCGAGCCCAGGCGGCCGGCCGAAATCAGGTGGAGCTGCGCCTCCCCAGCGACGACGGCGACCTGCGCGTTCGGCTCAGCTGGCACGACGGGGTGGTGCACACGAAGTTCGTGACGCACGATGTCGACCTGCAGCAGGCGCTCTCGCGTGAGTGGGAGCACGCCGCGCCGAAACTGGCCGAGAAAGGCCTGAAGTTCGGCGAACCCAGTTTCGAGAATCGCGACCAGTCCGGTCAATCCGCGGCGCAGAATGCGTCCGACTTCGACCAGCAGCGGCACTCCTCACGTGGGCGGAGCCAGGACGGTTCCGAGCGCGCGCCGGAGTTCACGTTGCGGCCGTCCGCATCCAGCACCACGGCTTCGGTCCGGCGCACCGCGCACTCCGCGGCGACGGCGGCTGTTGCTCCCGGCAAATCCACCCTCGCCGAGACGCGCGGTCTGCGCGCCTGGGCCTAACCCGACAGACCATGAGCGACGTATCCTCTGTTTCCACTCGGCCCACCGCCAGCGACCCGGCCTATGCCGAGGAGTTGGCCAAACTGCCCGGCTTCAATCGCAAGGTGAAGACCACGCTCGATCAGGCAGATTTTCTCAAGGTGCTCGCCACGCAGCTTGCCAACCAGAACCCGTTGGAGCCGACGGACAATGCCGACAGCATCGCGCAGATGGCCACGTTCTCGTCCATCCAGCAGAGCTCGGAGCTGGTCAGCACGCTGAAATCGTTCATGGCCGCGCAGGGACTCTCCAGTGCGCAGGGCATGCTCGGCAAGGAGGTGACCGTGACCACGACCCGCACGGTCGAGGACGCGAACGGGGACAAGAAGACCGAGACCACCAAGACCACCGGCCTCGTCACCGCCGTCGGCTACGACGATTCCGGTGCCGCAGTCGTGACCGTCGGCGGAAAGCGGTACCCGCAATCCTCCGTCACCGAGATCCGCAACACAGCGACCAACGCTTCCACCAGCGCCTGAGCTGGAAATTTCCAACAACACACAACTCCCATCCGCGAGGAAACACCATGATCGGCTCACTTACTTCCGGCGTGCAGGCGATGTCTTCATTCGTCAAAGGCATCGAAGTCATCGGCAACAACATCTCCAACGTGAACACCGTCGGCTTCAAATCGGCGACGACACGTTTCCAGGACACGTTCTCCAACACCCTCCAGCGCGGCACCGGCAACACCGGTCTGGGCTCGAACAGCATCACCCAGCAGATCGGCACGGGCAGCAAGATTGCCACGATCAAGACCCAGTTCTCGCAGGGCTCGTTGCAGACCACCGGCGGGCTCTCGGATCTGGGTATCTCCGGCGAAGGTTTCTTCCGCATCCGCGACACGCTCCAAGGACTCGAATACGTCACCCGCGCCGGCGACTTCCGCGTCGACGACCAGGGTTACCTCGTCACCAACACCGGTTTCCGCGTGCAAGGCCTCGGCCTCGGGGCGGATACCGTGGACGCCGACGGCAACGGCGTGGCCGACGGCCAATTCACCACCAGTGCGACGCTCGACTACTCGAACCTCGTCGACATCCGCATCGATTACCGCAACTCCGACCCGGACGCGCCGCGCATGGAGACGTTCCAGATCGATCAGGGCGGCAACGTGAACATCTTCCTCAGCGACGGCACCTCGATGATTCGCGGCAAGATCCTCCTCCAGCGCTTCCAGGACACCGGTGCGCTCGTGAAGGAAGGTGACAACCTGTACAGCGGCATCGCCGATGCCGGCCCGACCGAACCTTGGCCGGATTCCCGCGCGCCCGGCGATCTCGCCGCGGCATTCGCATCCGCCACGGACTACGAAGCGCTCTCCGCCGCGCAGAACGGCAACGGTCGCGTGATCTCCGGCTCCCTGGAAATGTCGAACGTCGATCTCACGAACGAGTTCGCGAGCATGATCACCACGCAGCGCGCGTTCCAGGCGGCGTCGAAGCTGATCACCACCTCCGACGAGATCCTCCAGGACATCGTCAACCTGAAGCGGTAAACGCGATTCCTCCCCATGAGCGCCGACAAGAACGACAAGCCCGAGGCGGCCGCAGCCGCGCCCGCCGCTTCAGCTCCAGCGGATGGCGCCGCGCCGAAAGGTGGCGGCATCATGGGATTCCTGCCGCTGATCATCGCGCTCGTACTGGCGCCGGTGATTTCGTGGGTCGTGGCCGAGTTCGTTCTGCTTCCGCGCTTCCGCGCCCAACTCACTTCCGCAGTCGGCGCCTCGTCCGCGGGCGCTGCCTCGGGCGAGCACGCCGCGGCCGAACCGGCGGCGGAGCCGAAACACGAGGCGAAGGCCGAACCGAAGCACGAGCCCAAGAAAGCCGAGGGCAAGAAATCCGCCCACGGCGGCGCCCCCACTGCGGGCGCCGAGGGTCCGGGCAGCTATCGCTTCGAGGATGTTGTCGTGAACCTCTCCGGCACGATGGGCACCCGGTATTTGAAGACATCGTTCCTCGTCACCGGGAAGGAGAACCTCCGCGAGCTTTTCGAGGAGCGTCAGCCGCAGTTGCTCGACGCCACGCTGAACACCCTCGGTTCGCTCACCCTCGCCGATCTCGAGGAGGTCGGCTCGCGCAACCTGATCCGCGCCCGCCTCATCGCCGCCTACAACGAGGTGATCGGCGTCCGTATCGTCGACCAGATCTACTTCTCCGACTTCGTGGTCCAATAGCGCCGCGCCGCCGGCGCTCCGGCCCCATCTCTCCGCGACCCGCACCCGCCGTGTCCGACGACAAACAAAAGAAACCCTCCGAGATCCTCGACCAGTCCGAGATCGACCGGTTGCTGGCCGAGACGCTGAAGGCGCCGGAGTATAAGGTATTTCGGCACGACGGCACCCAGTTCACCACGCTCGAAGGGCTGAAAATCGACGCGTACGACTTCCGCAACCCGGTCTTCCTCACCGAGGTCGAGCTGCGGCGGCTGCGCATGCTGCACGAGGATTTCATCCGCTACCTCAGTGCGCGGTTGTCGCTCTTTCTCCGGATGGAGTTCTCGCTCAAGATGGCGCGGCTCACGACGCTCACCTACGAGAAGTTCACCGAGAGCCTGCCGAGCCCGACGCACATCTCGCTCTTCAAGGCCGAGCCGTTGCTCGGCGTGGGCATCATCGACGTCAACCCCCGCCTCGCGCTCACGATCGCCGACCGCATGCTCGGCGGCCGCGGCCACTCGATCAAAGCCGAGCGTTATCTCACCGAGATCGAGGTCGCGCTGATCGAGGACGTGCTGATGATCCTCCTCGAGGAATGGTGCAACCAGTGGCGCACCGAGCAGGAGCTCCGCCCGCTCATCATCGGCCATGAGAACAGCGGCCGTTTTCTCCAGACCTCGCCGAAGAACGCTATCGTGCTCGTCCTCGCGCTCGAGGCCGCGCTGGGCGACTGCTCCGAGCAGATCCAGATCGGCGTGCCGTACTACACGATCGAGCCGGTCGTGAAGAAGATGCAGGCGCGCCGCCAGAAGGAGACCGAGATTTCGCAGATCGAAAAGAAGGCCGCCTGGCTCGCCTCGTACGACGGCATCACCGTCCCCGTGCGCGCGGAGTGGGAGGCCTTCGAACTCACCGCCCGCGAGATCTCGCTCCTGCGCGTGGGCGACGTGATCGAACTCCCCCGCGACATCATCGACAAAACCCGCGTGTCGCTCGCCGGCACGGCGAAGTTCATCGGTCGCGCGGGACAGGAGGACGGCAAGGTCGCCGTGGAGCTGACCGGCCGCATCGATCCGCTCGAAAACGAAAAGAAACGCTGACCCCTTTTGGCCCCATGGAAGACCGCAATCTCGACATCCTCCTCGACGTGAAGGTGAAGATCACCGTGCAACTCGGCAGCAGCCAGCTCCCGATGCGCGAGGTGATGGAGCTCCAGCCCGGCTCGGTTATCCAGCTCAACCAGTTGGCCAACGACCCGGTGGGGCTCTACGTCAACGACAAGCTCATCGCCTACGGCGAAGTCGTCGTGGTCGAGGACAACTTCGGTATCAAGATCACGGAGCTCGTCGGCGCCGCCCGCTGAGGTCCGCGTCCGTCCCGACCCTAGGCATCGCCGCCCGTCGCGCTTTCCTTTCCCAGCCAACTCGCTCCTCCGCCCAGTTCTCCGCTCATGCTCCGCCGTTTCCTCCTCCTCTCGCTTGCGCTCGGTGCGCTGCTTGCGTTGCCCGTTGTCGCGCGAGCCGGCGGCGAATCCACGCCTGCCACACTCGGCGCCGACGGTGTGATCTACCCGCGCAACTCTCCCGAGTCCCGCGCGCGGCAGTCGGAGGATAGCGGCTTCTCGCTCTGGAGTGTACTGGGCCTGGCTGCGGTGCTCGGCGGCGCCGGATTTTACCTGCTCAAACGCGGCCAGCTCGGTGCGCGCGGCGGTGCCGCCGTCCACCAGTGTCTCGCGATCGAGGAGACACGTTCTCTTGGCAACAAGCAGTACCTCGCGGTCGCGACCTACGGCGAACGCAAGCTGCTCCTCGCCGTCTGCCCAGGGCGTGTGGATCTGCTCTGCCGGCTCGATGGTGAAGAGGCGCCGGCCGCGCCTTGCCCGCCCGCCCGCGCAGCCGTGGTGGAGTAGGGCAGGCCGCCGGGCGCACCGCCCTCGCATCCCGCGAGGATGATCCATGCCCTGGCCGCTCCACGCTCAGCCGCAGCCGTGTCTTGCCTGCAGCGAGTGCACGGTGGTCGTGACCAGATTGTTGGCCACGTGGCGCGGAAGCGTCTCCGCGCACAGTGGTTCGCCGGGTCGACTGCCGGCGCCACGATCCTCAGTTGGAGATTTCGCCGCCTGAGTGGAACAAAACCCTCGATTTGGGGTACTGCCCCCAATGCTTGCTTGCATGCGCATACGCTACCGTATGCGTAGCCCACCGGTTCCACCCATCGCTCCTCCACCATGAAAATGCTTTCCGCCGGCCTTGTTGGACTCGCAACCACCGCCATCGCGTTCGCCGGAAACGGCAAATGGACGCTCCTCGGCTGGAACAACCTCGGCATGCATTGCATGGACGACGACTACGAGGTGTTCTCCATCCTGCCGCCGTTCAACACCGTCAACGCGCAGCTCCTCGATGCCTCGGGTCGCTTGGTGAAGTCGCCCACCGGGATCACCATCACCTACGAAGCGGTCGCCGATGCCACCGGCTCCATCAACACGACCTCGGCCGGCAAGACCAACTTCTGGGCCAACGCGGCCGACATGTTTGGCACCGGCGCTCCGGGGACCGATCTCGGCCTCGCGCACTTCGCGATGCCCGGTTCAACGAACACACCGCAGCGCTTCGACTGGGGCGGCTCCTCGACGCTGAACTGGTTCGAAGCGACCGGCATCCCGATCACGCCCGCCGACGACGCCGGCCGGAAGAACAGCTATCCGCTCATGCGCCTCAAGGCGCGCAACGCCCAGAACCAGGTGCTGGCGCAGGTCGATGTCGTTCTCCCCGTCTCCGACGAGATGGATTGCCGTTCCTGCCACGCCTCGGGCTCCGGTCCCGCGGCGCGACCCGCGGCGGGCTGGGTCAACGATCCGAACCCGAAACACGATTTCCGTTACAACGTGTTGCGCCTTCACGACCAGAAACGCGCCGGCTCGGCCCTCTACACCGCCGCGCTTCGGTCGCTCGGCTATTCGGCTTCCGGGTTGTTTGCCACGGCGAAGGGCGGCACCACGATCCTTTGCGCGCATTGCCATTCCTCCGAAGCCCTCCCGGGCAGCGGCGTCGCCGGAATCCGACCGCTCACCCAGGCGATGCACGGCAGGCACGCGGGCGTCGTCAGCGCCGCCAACGGCCAGATCCTGGATGCCGCGACCAATCGTTCCGCCTGCTACCAGTGTCACCCGGGCTCCACGACGCAGTGCTTGCGTGGCGCGATGGGCGCCGCGGTCGACGCCGCCTCCGGCAAACTCGCGATGCAATGCCAGAGCTGCCACGGCTCGATGTCGCAGGTCGCCGCCACCACCCGTACCGGCTGGGTCGATCAGCCCAACTGCC
>DATGXA010000250.1:0-8525 GCA_035299125.1 Opitutaceae bacterium | reverse complement strand
CCAGCCGGCGAGCACCGCTGTGCCGGCGCCGGAACCCGCTGCGGCCACGATCCGCGCGGCGAGTCCGGCCGGCGCGGCGGCCGCAGCGGCCTCTTGCTCGAGCACGACCGCGAGCGCCGCCACCGAGGAGGTGATTCCGCGCCGCGCCAGGAGCGCGCGCAGGCGGTCGAGCGCGCGCTCGACGCGCATCCGAGCGGTGTTCTCCCCGACGCCCAGGAGCGCGCCGAGTTCGGCGAAACGTTTGTTGCCTCCGAAGCGGAGCAGGATCGATTCGCGATCGGACTCCGAAAGCTGCTGCAGGGTTTCGTCGAGCACCGGGCGCAGCAGCTCCCAGTCGGGGCCCGAATCGGTGGAGTTCTCGTTCATCGCGGCGACCTGTTCCTCGCGGGCGGCCCGGCGGCGCTCGGTGCGGACGGCCCGGACCGCGAGATGGTACGCCGTCGTGTGCAGCCACCCGCGCGGCGCCGGGTGCGTCGCGAGTTTCGCCGCCTGCCGGGCGAACTCCGCAAACGTCGCCTGCGCCACATCCTCGGCGAGATGGTGGTCGCCGTTCAGCACGCGCAACGCCGTCGCGTACACGAAGTCGACATGGCGCTGCACCAGCTCCGCAAACGCGGCTTGCGAGCCCGTGCGGGAGTAATCGCACAACAATTCGTCGTCGGTCGGCATCGTGTTTGCCCAATGGTGCCCGCGGGCCCGAAAACCGCACAAGAAAAACGCCGGCCGCTTCCGCATGCCCGAGCCGCCGCAGGCCGCCGTGCACGGGAATGAGTTCGACGAACTGCCGCGGCACCCTAGCTTGCCGCCGCCCACGGTCCGCGCGCCGCACCCGCCGCACAGGACCGCGCTGGCTGCTCCAGCCATCCACGACCAACGTTGCCGCGCACGCCGGCGACTGCTCTCCTTCCCTCCCCGCCATGTCCAGCGACGCCGCGCCGATTCCGCCTCTTCCGCCGCCCGAGCAGGGCCTAGAAATCCGCAGTCACTTCGTGCGTTCGCGCAACGCCCTCGTCACGCGCGCCACGTTTTCCGAGCTGTACGTCGACTATTTCCTGCACCTCTCCACGTACCAGCTGCATCCGGCGGCCGAGCACGTGGCTCTGTTCAAGGACGCGCTCGCCGCCTTCGTCCTGCACTGCGCTGCGCGCCCGCGCTACGAGATCATCGCGTGGACGCTGCACTTCGAGGACCCGATGGTGAATCTCTTCCTCACCGCGGACAACGAGGAGTGCACCGTGACCGGCCGCGTGCTCGCCGACAACGTGCGCGAGATGGGCGGCAACCACCTCTACGCCGATGTCGTCGCGTACGGCAAACCGCCGCGCCGCAGCGTCGTGCCGTTCGCCGGCGCCGAGCCGTTCCGCGCCGCCGAGGCCTTCTACCTCCAGAGCGAGCAACGTCCCGCGCGCGTCTTTTCGCTCGCGCCCGAGGAGTTCGCGATGGTCGGCTCGCACCCCGACTGCGATACCGCGTGGTTCGAGGGGCTCACCTCCGATCAGGTGCGCGATCTCGAAAAAACCGAGACTCTCTCTCTCCTCGAGCGTCGCCGCTACGAGTGGCGCTGCGGCTGCAACCAACGCAAACTCCTCCGCGTGCTCTCGCAGGTCGCGCGCAAGAACCCCGAGGAGATCTTCGGCCAGGACCCGAGCGCGCAGGTGAGCTGTCCGCGCTGCGGCGCCAAACACGTCATCACCCGCGAGGCGATGGAAGCCTACCTCGCCAGCCATCCGGAGTGAGGCGCGCGTGGGCTTGCCGCGCGGGAATGCCGCGGTGAAATTGCACGACAACGCCGCTCCGGACGTCCAAAGTCGCCGCCCCACCCCTCCGGAACCTCCCCGCACCCCCACGGTCCCACGCCCCTCGACTCAACTCACCGCGCCGCGCACCCACCCGCGGCTTCGGGCTCGGAATCCCGACCTCCTCGCCCAGCATGAAACCGTTCCTCCGTCCGCTCCTCGCCGCCTTCTGCCTGCTCCTGCCGGCCGCGCCCGCCTTGCGCGCCGCGCCCGAGCCTACGAACACCCCGAAGGTCAAACTCACGTTCGCCGACTGGGAGAAATTCACCGACATCGTCGTCGAAGGCGGCACCACGAAGACCGGCAGCGACATCATCTGGGGCGAGCTGAACCGCCACCTTTCGTCCCTCGTGCGCAAAGCCCTCGAGCCGGGCCAGACGCTTGTGATCAACATGCGCGACATCGACCTCGCCGGCGTCGTCGAGCCATGGCGCGGTCCCGACTTCGGCCGCGTACGCTACATCCGCGACACCGCTCCGCCACGTCTGGTCTTCGATTACCAGGTGCTCGATGCCGGCGGCGCCGTGGTGAAGGAAGGCTCGGAGCGCCTCACCGATCTCGCCTTCCGTTTCCAGCAGACGCCGATCGGCCGCAACGATCCCGCCTACTACGAGAAACAACTGCTCACCGACTGGATGCGCAGCGCCTTCACGCCGCCCAAGAAAGCGAAACGCAAGGCGGACTGACCCTTCGACCGAAGAGCGGCGCGGTCAGCAGCCGCGGCCTCCCCGGTTGTCTCACGGCCGGCGTCTTCACCGGCGCCGGCCGTCCTCTTTTTCGCCAGGCGCCCGCCCACGGGATACGCGTTCACTGGCGACCATCAGCGGTTCCTTCTGCCCGATCACGCCTCAACGCGGCAGATCCTTCGCGCGAATCACGCACACCGGTGTGCTGCCGTCGGCCTGCACCGGCCATTCGAACACCCGCCCGGAAAATTCCGCCGTGAGCACGTGCCGCAGGCCGCCGAGCTCGATCGCCAGCACGCCGCCAGGCGCGAGATGCGCGCGGGCTTCGTTCACGATCCGGCGCACGCAGTCCATGCCGTCGGCCCCGCCATCGAGCGCCAAGCGCGGCTCGTGGCGCAGCTCCGGCGAAAGTTGATCGCACAACTCCGCCGGTTCGTACGGCGGGTTGGCGACGATGAGATCGAAACGTTCGTCGCCCGTGCCCTCGAGCGCGCCGAAGAGATCGCCCTGCCGCAGGTCGATCCGGCCCGCGAGGCCGTAGAGCGCGACGTTGTGCTGCGCCACATCGAGCGCATCGTGCGAGAGATCGGTCGCCACGATCTGCGCGTCCGGGAAACGTTGCGCGAGCAGGATCGCGAGACAGCCGCTGCCCGTGCACAGCTCGAGAATCCGGCGCGGTTGCCGCGCCCCGAGCCACGCGCGCAGACCGGGTTCGCCCTGGATCAGCTCCACGAAATACGAGCGCGGAATCAGCGTGTGCGCGTTCACCGCGAAACGCAGCCCGCCGAGCCACGCCTCGCCGGTGAGGTACGCGAGCGGCTGCCGCTCGACCACGCGCCGTGCGAGCAACCCCTTGATCTCCGCGATTTCCGCCGGCGTGAGCTGCGCGCCGAGGAACGGCTGCACATCCTCGTCGAGGTGCAGCGCCCATTTCACCAGCGCGAGCGCCTCGTCGCCCGCGTGCGGCGTGCCCTGCGCGAACTCCAGCCCCTCGCGGTTGAAGAGCGACACCGCGAAACGCAGCCAGTCCCCCAGCGTGGTGAAGGTCTCGGTGCCGCGAAACAACGCGGCGGCTTTCGGAGCGGAGCGACGGGAGGGCGACGACATGCCGCGTATCAAACGCGCCCGCGCCGCAGCGTCGAGGTGGATGTCGCGTCGGCCGCGGGCGCGGCGAGACGCGTCGTGCGTCGCGCGACGGGCGGTCACCCCATCGCCGGCGAAGAGTTCTGCTGCACCTCTCGTCCCGCGCACCGCCCCGCAGACGCCGCGCCACCGCTGTGGAATCCTCCGTGCATGCCCGCCGCCGCACCACCACCCCTCGCCACCCGGATGCGCCCCGTCCGCCCGCAGCCCGCCACACGCCCGCAGCCCGCATCCACGTCGCCGGCACGTGTCACCGTCGTCTTCGCCCATCCCGACGACGAGACGATCGGCCTCGGCGCCACACTTCCGTATCTGCCGTCCGTGGAGCTCGTCTGCGTGACCGATGGCGCGGCGCGCGACGGCGCCGACGCCCGCCGCGCCGGCTGCCGCGACTGCGCGGAATACGCCGCGCTGCGCCACGGCGAACTCTGCCGCGTGCTCACCACCTGCGGACACCAGGCCACGCAGCTCCACAGTTTCGGTCTGCCGGACAAGGAGGCGTCCGCCAGCCTCGTCGAGCTCGCCCGCGCACTCGCCGCGCTCTTTGCCGAGCGCCCTCCGGCGACGGTCGTCACCCACCCCTACGAGGGCGGCCACCCCGACCACGACGCCACGGCGTTCGCCGTCCACGCCGCCTGCCGCCTGCTCCGCGCCAGCAGCCGCACCGCACCGCGCGTGCTCGAAATGACCTCATACCACCGCGGCCGCGGCGAGATCGAGTGGAGCACGTTTCTCCCGGGGCCGATGCCGATCTACACGCGGCCGCTGGATCGACGCGCCCAACTGCTGAAACGCCGGCTGCTCGACTGCCACGCCTCGCAACAGGCGATGCTCCGGCTCGTGCCCCTCGACGCCGAACGCTTCCGCCCCGCACCGGCCTACGATTTCACCGCCCCACCGCACCCCGGCGAGCTGCTCTACGAGCACTTCGGATGGGGCCCCGACGGCGCCACTTGGCGCGCGAGCGCCCGCGCAGCCTTTACCGCGCTCGGCCTCCCCGCCCGCGTCTCCCCGCTGCCGGGAACATCCTCAATGTCGCGCTTCCGTCGTCACCTGTCGGTCGCGACGCCGTGGGCGGCACCGAGCAGATTTGCACGCGCTCAACGAGGCGCGCGGGCGCGCCAGGCATCGTTGGTTCGTGATCGCCTGCGAAGGCTCGCGGCACGCGGAGGCGGGCGGGCGCGTTCTTGCCCGGGAACCTTCGGGGACTAGCTTCGTCCCACTCTGCGCATGAAGACCACCAAAGTTGTCCTGCTCCTGGTTGTGCTCGTGGCCGCGATCGGCGGCTATTTCTTTCTCGGCGACATGCTCGGCCGCGGGGCCGTGGCCGCTGTGAACCGCTACGGTCCGCCCGTGACGGGCACCCAGGTCGCACTCGGTTCGGCGCATCTTTCGCCACTGAGCGGCGGCGGCTGGCTGCGGGAGCTGTTCATCGGCAACCCCACCGGGTTCCACACCGCGAAGGCGTTTTCCGTGCGCGAGGTCTCCGTGGCGGTGAAGCCACTCTCGCTTTTCGGTGACACGATCGACGTGCAGGAGGTCGTGGTGGCGAACCCGGAGTTCATCTTCGAAACCAAGCTCGTCTCGTCGAACCTCGGCACGATTCTCGAAAATGTTCGCCGCAACACCGCGGGCGACGGCAAGGCCGCCACACAAGAGCCCGCCGCGGGCCCCACGAAGAAGATCATCATCCGGCATTTCGTGCTCGAGGACGCGCGCGTCACCGTGGCCGTCGGCAACACCACGCTCGAAGTACCGCTTGCGAAACTGGAGTTGCACGACATCGGCGTGGCAAAGGGCGGCGTGACGCCGGCCGAGGCCGCGGCGGAGATCCTCCCCGAGGTGTTGACAATGGTCACGAAGACCGCCGTCGCCTCGCTGGGCGATCGCACGTTCCGCGACAAGGCGTCGGATTTCGGCAAGGAGCTCGGCACCGCCGCGCAGGACCTGCTCGACCAGCTCCGCGGGAAATAGGCCCGCCGAGCGCGAGCTGCCCCCGTGGAGCGCGGCGCACCGGGGCGGGGGAGACGCCCCGGTGCGCGCCCCGCCGGGCAGCCCGCAGGGGTCAGGGGTCGCGTCCACCACGGGAGCCCACCGTTTCGCACCAACCTCTGCGGAACCTCCCACCCGGACGGCGGACTAAGAGGCACTAGAAAACAACCACGCGGGTGTTTCCCGGCTCCTCTCGTCGGAGCGCCCGCCAGCGTTCTTGTTTCGAAGTCATCAAACCAACCCCGCTATGAAAATCACCCTCCCCATTCGTGCTCTGTTCGCCGCTGCCTCGCTCCTCGCGCTCGGGCAGCCGCTGCGTTCGCTGGCCGCCGATGAGGCGCGCGCCACGGTCACCTTCGAAAATCCGGAGAAGTTCACCGACGTGAAGGACTCGCAGACCGGCTCGGACAAAGGGCGCGACCACTACCTCAACGAGATTCGCAAACTCGTGGTCGAGGAGGCCGGCCGTTGGCTGCCCGCCGGACAGAAGCTGACCATGAACTTCACCGACATCGACCTCGCGGGCGACTACCTCCCCTCGATGCCGGCCAACCGCGACATCCGTGTGATGAAGGACATCTATATCCCGCGCATGAAGTTCTCCTACCGGATCACCAACGAAGCCGGTGCCGTCGTGAAGGAAGGTCAGGAGTCCCTCTCGGACATGAACTACCTCAACATCACCCGCCTCGTCGGCCGCGGTGAAGAGCTCTTCTACGACAAGGAGATGCTGCGCGATTGGCTGCGCAAAGCGCTCCGCTGAACGGCTCCCGTTCCTCTCGTGCGAACCACGCCGGCCCACCTGGGCCGGCGTTTCTTTTGTGCCCGCGCGCCGACATGCACCAGTCGCCACCCCGCACCTTCGTGCACAAGCGCACCGCACCCGCGCGACATTTTCGGTGAACCCGCTCCGAGAGCCGGGCTCACCGATCCCAGCCACAGGATTCCCGAAACCGCTCTAGAACGGCACCCCGATCGAGAGGTGCCAGGTGCCGGACGGATCGCCGGTGCGCCGATTGAGGTTGTGGCCGTACTCGAGTCGCACGGGACCGATCGGCGTGCGATAGCGGATTCCCAACCCCGCCGAATAGAGCTCCTCCGCGGACGGATAATCGGCCACGCGCGCCGCGATCCCGAGGGCGTCCACAAAAACCACCGCCGACCAGTTTGCCGCGAGTGCCTGCTCCACCTCCACGTTCAGCTGCAGAAAACTCTTGGCGCCCACGAACTCGCCGCTGGCCGCGCGGGGCGCCGCCTCGCCTTCGTTGTACCCGCGGATCGAATCCGCGCCGCCCGGGAAGAACCGCACGCTCACCGGCAGTTCGCGATCGTCGGCGCCAAGCGTGAGCACGAGCCCGTGCACGGCCGCCGCATGGAGCCAGCGGCCAGCGCCGAGCGCGGTGTGGTACGAAGCGCCGAGTCGCATCTGCTGGTAGTCCACTTCGCCGCCGAGCCAGCGGCTGGCCAGCTCGAGCTGTGCGAACAACCGCGAGCCGCGCAGCGGCGTGAGCGGGTTGTCGCGCCGGTCGCGCACGAAGCCGAAATTGATGCTCGAGGAATTCGTGCGCTTCAGGTCCGTCGGCTCCGTGGCGAGTTCGTTGTCGGTGATCCGGAAGCGCTGCAGCGTGTAGCCGGTCGTCAACTGAGCGTGCAACGCCCGCCAGGGCCACTGCACCGACACGTTGCCACCGAATTCGTCGCGGGTAAACGACAGCTCCTCGCGGTGCAGCCCGAAGAGCCGCGCGCTGCCATCGAGCGTCGTCCCGAACAACTCCGGCACCGTGTACGTGTAGCGCCCGCGCGAGCTCTTCATCGATTGCACCACCTGCAGGTTATCCGTGTGCGCGCGTCCCCAGAGGTTGAAGTGCCGCCACTCGAAGCCGCCGCGCAACTGCTCGTACGAGCCCCAGCCCGCCAGGAAGCTCAGCTCCTCACGCCGCCCCTCGGCGACGTCGTACACCATGTCGCGCGTCGCGTCGTCGACCGGTACCGCCGCCATCTCGATCGATCGGAAGATGCCCAGCCGCGAGAGCCGCGCCTGCCCGTTGTCGAAGGCGACCGGGTTGAACAGATCCCCGTCCCGCACGCGCACGAGACGGCGCAACGTCCGCTCGTTCGTGCGCCCGTTGCCGGTGAAGCGCACCTCGCCGAGCCGCACCTGCGGGCCCGGCTCGATCTCGGCGACGACCGCGACCGCGCGCCCGCCGGCCACCGCCGGCCGCACGTCCGTGCGCACGCGGACCTGCACATCCGGATACCCGCGTTGGTAGTACCACTGCCGCAGCCACGCCGCGAGATCCTGCTCCCACAACGCCGACCACGGCCGGCCGAGCCGATCCGCCGTCGCCGTCGCTGGCGGCTGCGGTGCGTCGCCCCGCACGACGCATTCGAGCGAGGCCACGCGATGCTCCGGTCCCTCCTCCACCGCGACCCGCAAGCGCACATCGCCCGTCGCCACCTCGCGCTGCAACTCGACCACGCGCACACGCGCCTCGGCGAAGCCTCGCTGGCGCAGCTCCTCGCGCAAATTCGCCAGACTGCGCGCCAACCGACCGGGCGAGTGCAGCCGCTCGCGCGGCAGCGAGATCAGCATCGGCTCGCCCCGGAAGAACGTCCGCGCCGCCGCGGGCGTGAGCGCCGTGAGCCCCTCGAAATCGATCTGCCGGTATTGGAAACGTGGGCCCTCTTTGATGTGCATCCGTGCCTCGGTCACCTCGAGCGGACGCGGCAGCGGCGTGCTCAGCGCCCCGTCGACCGCCTGCTCGCGTTCCTCGCCCGTGGCGTCGCGAAAGCGCACAGTGAGCTCCGGCGCGAGGTAGCCCGCGTCGTTCAACGTCGAAAGCAGGATCAACGCCGCGTCCTCGAGCTGGCCTGCGTCGAGCGTTTCCCGTTTCGGCAGATCGAGCAG
>DATGXA010000249.1:0-18272 GCA_035299125.1 Opitutaceae bacterium | reverse complement strand
CACCTCGTAGTCGGCCAGATCGCGGCCGCCGTCGGGCAGGTTGTGGGCGTTGCAGCCGTAGAGTTCGTTGTTGCCGCACCACAGCGCCAGCGAGGCGCGGTGCCGCAGTCGCCGCACCTGGTACGCCGCCTCCGCGCGGCTGCTCGCGAGAAACGCCTCGTCGGCCGGGTACAACGTGCAGGCGAACATGAAGTCCTGCCACACGAGCAGCCCGAGCTCGTCGCACAAGTCGTAGAAGTCCTCGCTCTCGTAGATGCCGCCGCCCCAGACGCGGAGCATGTTCATGTTCGCCAACGCCGCGGCGCGCAGATCGCGGGCATAGTCGGCGCGCGTGAGCCCGGCGACGAAGCTGTGCGCCGGGATCCAGTTGGCGCCCTTCGCGAAGACCGGCCGGCCGTTCACCACGAACTGGAACGACTCGCCCCACTCGTCCGCGTGCCGATCGAGCACGATGCTGCGCAGTCCGATCCGGCGTGCCCAAGTCCCGAGCACACGGCCGTCGCCCCCGATCACCTCGACGGCGAGCGTGTAGAGCGGTTGCGCGCCCTGCCCCGCGGGCCACCAGAGCTGCGGCCGCGGCACAACCACCTCCGCACCTTCGCCGGCGGCAACGACTTCGCCGTCGAGCGCGAGTTTCCAACGACAAAACGCCGCCTCGTCCTCGCGCGCCAGCTCGGGCACGAGCAGCAGCGTCACGCCGCCGTCGGCGCCGTGCCGTTGCGTGACGACCACGCTCTCAACGCTGTTCGCCGTCCACGCCTCGAGCCGAAGATCGCGCCAGATTCCGGCGGTGATGAAACGCGGACCCCAGTCCCAGCCGAACTGGCACTGTTGTTTGCGGATGCGCGTGCAACCGCCCACCGGGTCGTTGAATTCCACCGGCGGCCGGTGCTCCGGACGCATCGTGCGGATGTACTCGGGCGCGGAGCCGAAGCGGATCGAGAGTTCGTTGCGGCCGGCGCGCAGTAGCGGTTTCACGTCCCAGCGGTAGCCGATGAACATGTTCTCCGTGCGCGCGACCTCGCGGCCGTTGAGCGTGACCGTCGCGAGCGTGTCGAGGCCGTCGGCCACGAGCTCGACGACTTCCTCGGCGAGCAACTCCGCCGGCACCGCGAACCCCGCGCGGTATTCCCACTCGTGCTCGCCGATCCACTGGAGCTGCTCCTCGTTCGTGCCCCAGAACGGATCCGGGATCAGCCCATGGCGCAACAGGTCGGTGTGCACGCAGCCGGGCACCACGGCCGCGCGCCAGGCGGAACGGCGGGTATTGTCGCGAAACTTCCAGGATGCGGAGGCGAGCGGGAGCGTTTTCATGGAGAGGAGGAACGATCGTTGACGACCGGGCGCGGAGCCGGGCGGGCACGCTGATCTATTCGCGCCGGCCGCGCGCGCAATCCGCGGCCGTCGCGCGATTCATCAATCACGTCATCAAATCTCACCGCCCGCCCGCCTTGCTTCGCCCGCCCCCGCTTCGCTAGGAACGACCCACGCCGATGTCCCGCTCTCGCGTTCTCCTCTGTCTCCTCGCGCTCTGCCTGCCGTGGCTCGCCGCCGCCGCTCCCGTGGAGTTTTCCTTCAAGCTCGCGCGCACCGACACCGCGCCGTTCGCCCGCGAGGTCTGGGCCGAGGTCGTCGCGCCCGACGGCCGCACGCTTCGGCTCCCGGCCTTCCTCGCCGCTGGCGACACGTGGTCCGTGCGCGCCCACGCCGCGCTCGTGGGCGATTACCGGCTCGGCGACGTGAAGGAAACGACGTCCGCCGGCCTCGTCGTGCGCGAGGCCACCGTGCTCGGCACGGCCACGCACACCGTGCGCGAGGTGCGCGATCCGCGGGGCAATGTCGGCATCGACCCGCGCAACCCGCGCCGCTTCGCGTTCGCCGACGGCACGCCGTACGTCCCCTTCGGCGCCAATCTCGCCTGGGCCGAGGGACCGCGGGAGAAGTTTTTCCCCGCCGCTTTCGCGCAACTCGAGCAGGCCGGCCTGAACTGGTCGCGCATCTGGATGTGCCACTGGGGCGCCACCAACCTCGACTGGCTGCCCGCCGATCTCGCCCCCTCGCCCGAGCCGGGCTCGCTCGATCTCGGCACCGCCGCACTCTGGGACCGGATCGTCGCCGCGGCCGAGCAGCACGGCATCTATTTCCAGATGGTGTTCCAGCATCACGGCCAGATCAGCACCGGCGCGAACGCCAATTGGCAGCTCAACCCGTGGAACACCGCCAACGGTGGATTCCTGCACTCGCCTGTCGCGTTCTTCTCCGACCCGCGGGCGCGCGAGATCACGCGCCGCAAATACCGCTACATCGTCGCCCGTTGGGGCTACTCCTCGTCGATCATGGCGTGGGAACTCTTCAACGAGGCGATGTGGACCGACGCCCGCAACGGCACCGCCGCCGACAACGCCGCCATCGCCGCCTGGCACGCCGAGATGGCCGACTACGTCCGCAGCGTCGACGTGCACCGCCACCTCGTCACCACGAGCGACGACTACCTCACCGAGCAGCTCTACGCGAAGATGGATTACTACCAGCCGCACCTCTACGCGTGCCACCTGCTGCCCTCCGCGCGCTGGTTCGAACCCGCGGCTGCCGCGCTCGATCGTCCCGTCTTCTACGGCGAGTGCGGCGAAGACAACGACCCGCGCCTCGTCGACGGGCCGAAAAACGGCGGCCCCCTCACCCTGCCGATCCTCTGGTCGAGCGTGATGGCCGACGCCGCCGCGCCCGCCCAGTATTGGTACACCACGGACGCACTGCGCAACGGTCTCCTGCCGCAGTTCGCCACGCTCGCCCGTTTCCGCCGCGAGACCAGGCTCGACCGCCGCGACGATCTCGCTCCGTTCACCGCGCTCGTCGAGACCGCCGAGCAGATGCCACTCGTGATCCAGCCCGCGCTCAATTGGCGCCAAGGCGTCGGCCCGACCGTCGCCGTCCCGCTCGACGGCCGCGAGCCCGCCGAACTCGCCGCGATCCCGCGGCATTTCGTGAACGCGGACCCCGCCTCCGGCCAACGTTTCCCCGGCCGCGCGACCTTCCAGCTCAACTACCCGCGCGCCGTCACCGCCTCGATTCGCCTCACCGGATATGGCGCGATGGGCGCGTCGTTTCGCCTGAGCCTCGATGGCCGCGTGCTCGCCGAGCGCACGTGGCCCGCCACCGCCGACCGCCAAGCCAGCGCGCAGGCGACCACGTTCGCCGTGCCCCTCACCGCAGGCGCGCACACCCTCACGCTCGAGAATCCGCGGGGCGAGGATTGGTTCGAACTCGGCGGGATCGACACCGGCCTCACCTGCTCGCCACTGGCCGCGGTCGGCCGCCGCGCCGCCGATCGCGTCTGCCTCTGGGTCTGGCACCGCGACGGCGTGTACCGGAAAGACGGAGCCACGCCGCTCACCGGCCGACTCGTCGTCGAGTCGCTTCCCGCGGGAAGCTGGCGCGCGATCTGGTGGGACCTCGAAACCGGCGAGCCGCAGCCCGCCAGCGAGTTCGCCCACGACGGCGGCGACTATCGCCTTCCGACGCCGCCGATCGGCCGGCACGCGGCTGTCACGCTCGAGCTGGTACCGTGATCAGCGCGACGAGCGCCACACACCTGCTGGACGGTTCCGAATCGCCGAGAAGACATCGCGCGGCGACTCGGCCGCTTCAGCTCGATCCGCCAACCGATTAGTGGCCGGTCGGCAATTCGAGTTCCAACTCCACCACGTCCGGTGCGACCGACCACGGCCGGCGCGACACCTCTTCAAATCCCGCATGCGCGTACAACCGCCGCGCCGGCGCGAAAAACGGTAGATCCAACGTGTTTACCGCGAGCCGCTCCGCCCCGCGCGCCCGGAGTCGCCGGATGATCTCGCGCAACTGCGCATCGCCGAAACCACGTCCCCGGTACGCTGGCCGCACGCAATGATGCCCCACGATCCCCCTCCGCGGCGTTTCGCGCGGATCGAAGGAGCCGAAACCGACCACCGCAGCGCCGCACCACGAGAGAAACACGCACCTGGCCACCTCCGGCCGTGCAAACGCCTCGCGATCGAACTCCGCCCAGCGCACCGACTCGTCCTGCCAGACCGCTTCACCAGTGGCCAATAGCTGGCCGTAGGCGTCGCGCAACAACGCGTCCAGCACGCCGGGCTTCGCTTCGTCCAGAGCGGAGAATCGCAGCGGGTCGACGCTGATGACGCTATTGTCCGAGCCCTGCATAGAGAAACCATCCGTACGCCGCGATCATCACCGCGCCGAGCGGGCGCGGCAGCCGTCCGAGCAGCGCCACGCAGAGAAAATGCACGAGCGCCGCGCCGCCGATGACCAACGCCGCGTCCTCGAAGAACCGCGGCACGGGAATCGGTCGGATCAGGGCGGACAGTCCCAGGCAGAGCGGGATGCAGATATGGCCGTCGCCCACCTGCGAACTGAAGACGATGTCGGGCCGGCGTTTCCACCCGTAGTAGAGCGCGAGCAGCGCGTTCGGCACGACCATCAGCCAACCGCTCAACCAGCCGAGACTCGAGGCGCCAAGCCACGCCACCGGATGTTTCTCCACCCAGCCGACGAGCCAATCGATGCTCACGTAGAGCAGCCACGCGCCGGCTCCCAGGAGCGCGAGATCGAGCAGCAGGCGCAGCGGGTTCGGCGAATGTTTCTGCCGCACGTTGTTCTTCAGCACTTCGAAGACGTGAATGACCTGCCAGAAGGCGAACAGTCCCGTGAGCACCAGTCCGTCGCCGAAATCGAGCGTGCCGTCCTGCGCGAGCGCCCAGACGGCGCCGGTGAAGAAAAACACCGCCGTGATCGTGAGCAGCAGCGAGAGGCGGTTGAGCTCGTGCTCCTGCGCCTTGCCCGCCGCCTTCGCGCCGCCGGATTTCTTGCCTTCGCCCTTCTTGCTTCCACCCGCCGCCGGCAACACGTGCAAGCCCCAGAGCAGCGCCGGCAGGCCGATGAGCAGCGTGAGGTTCGTGGTGTTGTTCACCAGCGCGTTGGTGAACACCTCCTGCGGCGGCCCGCCGCGCTCGGCGACGATGAAGACGAAGAGCAGGTTGCCCAGTCCCGAGCAGAACGGCATCACGAGCGTACCGAGCGCGGTGCCCTGGAAACCGTATTCGGTCATCGCGTTCAGGCGCCAGATCGTCAGGGCCGACGCGAGCGCGAACAGGCCGAGGAAACCCAGCGGCGCCCACGGGCCCCACTGTTCGATGAACTGGATGAGCTCGTTCAAAGCCCGCGACTCTCGCGGGCCGCGCGGCCGGTTGGCAACGCCGCAACTCGCACCATTCGCGCCTCCACCGTCTTCGCATGACAAGCGCCCCGGCGACCGGTGCCGTTGCCCCGCCGCAATCCGCATTGCGTACCCGCGCCCGCACCCGACATCCTCGCCGCTTCCTTATGCCCGAGCCGACCAACGCCGCCACGCCCGCTCCCGCGCCCTCCGATTTCATCCGCGACATCGTCGCCGGACACGTCGCCGAGAAACGCTACCCGCAGATCGTCACGCGTTTCCCGCCGGAGCCCAACGGCTACCTCCACATCGGCCACGCCAAGTCCATCTGCCTCAACTTCGGCATCGCCCGCGAAAACGGCGGCCGCTGCAACCTCCGCATGGACGACACCAATCCGGCCAAGGAGGAGGTCGAGTACGTCGAATCCATCATCGAGGACGTCCAGTGGCTCATCGCCGGCTGGGCCGACCATTGCCTCGGCTTCAAGGCCCACGGCGCCACGCCCACCGCGCAGACCGTCGGCGGCAAGACCGACTTCTACATGCCGGCCGTGATCGGCCACCATGAGACGCCCGCCGAGAAGGCCGCCCACTCGACCGCGCCGCAGGCACCGCGCAGCGTCGAGACCAAACTGGAGCTCGAGCCCTTCTTCGCCTCCGACTACTTCGACCAGCTCTACGAGTACGCCCTCCAGCTCATCCGCGCCGGCAAGGCCTACGTCTGCGACCTCACCCCGAAGGACACCGACGAGTACCGCGGCGCGCCCGACAAGCCCGGCCGCGAGTCGCCCTTCCGCAACCGCTCCATTGAGGAGAACCTCGATCTTTTCCAGCGCATGCGCGCCGGCGAGTTCCCGGACGCCGCCCGCACCCTCCGCGCGAAGATCGACATGGCCTCGCCCAACGTCTGGCTGCGCGACCCGCTGCTCTACCGCATCCGCCACACCGCCCATCACCACACCGGCGACAAGTGGTGCATCTACCCGCTCTACGACTACGCCCACTGCCTGAGTGACTACATCGAGGGCATCACGCACTCCATCTGCACCCTCGAGTTCGAGGTGCACCGCCCGCTCTACGACTGGCTCCTCGAGGCGCTCGCCCTCCCGCGCCCGCTGCCGCACCAGTACGAGTTCGCGAAGTTGATCCCCGGTTACACGCTCGTTTCCAAGCGCCGCCTGATCCAGCTCGTCAACGAGAAGGTTGTCACCGGTTGGGATGACCCGCGCATGCCCACCGTCAGCGGCATCCGCCGCCGCGGCATCCCCGCCAGCGCGCTGCGCGCCTTCGTGACCAGCGTGGGCGTGACGAAGTTCAACAGCGTCACCGACTACGCCGTCTTCGAACACTGCGTGCGCGACGACCTCAACACGAAGGCGCTCCGCCGCCTCGCCGTCGTCGACCCGATCAAGCTCGTCCTGACCAATATTCCCGCCGGCGAGACCATCATGGTCGACGCCACCGACAACCCGCAGAGCGAGACGCCGACCACCCGCAAGGTGCCGTTCACCCGCGAGGTGTTCATCGAGCGCGAGGATTTCGCCGAGGTTCCGCCGCCGAAGTATTTCCGCCTCAAGCCGGGCGGCGAGGTTCGCCTGAAGTACGCCTGCATCATCAAGTGCGACGAAGTCGTGAAGGATGCCGCCGGCAACGTCACCGAGCTTCGCTGCACCGGCCAGCTGGATACCCGCGCCGGCGAGCCCAACGCGTCCAAGAAGGTCAAGGGCACGATCCACTGGGTCAGCGCCAGCCACGCCGTCGACGCCGAGGTGCGCCTCTACGACCGCCTCTTCGCCGTCGCCGAGCCCGCCGCCGAGGAAGACTACAAGAAGGCGATCAACCCGCACTCGCTGAAGGTCGTCACCGCCAAGCTCGAGCCCTCGCTCGCCGCCGCGACAAAGGACGACCGTTTCCAGTTCGAGCGTCTCGGCTACTTCGCCCTCGACAGCGAGGACGCCGTCCCCGGCTCCAAGCTCGTCTTCAACCGCACCATCACGCTCAAAGACACTTGGGCGAAGTGAGCGGCTCCCCGTAGCTGAACGACTTCGTCGTTCAGCTCTCCGTCGGTAGGCCAGGTCGCCGATCTGGCCGATACCACCCCAACCGGCCACATCGCGTCCGCCTTCCGCAGAACATGAAAGCGTTAGCACTGTTCATCTTCTTCGCAGTGATTCCCCTGGCGGTCGCTGATCTGTGGGCAGAAGCGAAACCCCTCGCAGCCGCGAGTCCCACTGGGCGCTTCGTTGTTCGCACAACTCCGGGAGAAGGCGTAGGCGCGATCGCGACCGTGTATGAGCTTGGTGCCGATGGCACCGCCTACTCCAAGCAACGGGAGTTTCGTTTGCTAAATCGAACTTCGCCCGTCGATATCTGCATCACCGATTCAGCCGAGGTCGTCACGTTCGATTGCTGGGGTTCAATGGGCTATGAACACGCGGTCGTTTGGTACGCCAGCAACGGCACGGTGAAGCGGGAATATACCCTCAAGGAAATCCTCCCTGAAAAGGTACTTGCGGAGATTACGGCAAAGCACCGCTCCCGTTCGTCAATCAACTGGCGCAAGGCGCAACCATTCTTCAATGGGCCTGCTCTTTTGATTCCCGATGCAGTTGGCGGGTACGTGATCTTGGGAGACGACGTGATCGACTACCAAGCGGCCAGAAACTGAGCCGCGCGGAAAGTCCCCCTCCGTTCCCGCTTTCCAGCCTTCCACATTCCCGCTTCCGCTTTCCCCATGCTCCACATCGGCCACGGCTACGACATCCACCGCACCATCGCCGGGCGCCCGCTCGTCCTCGGCGGCGTGCGCTTCGACTGCCCCTTCGGCCTCGACGGCCACTCCGACGCCGACTGCCTCACGCACGCCATCTGCGACGCGCTCCTCGGCGCCGCCGGCCTGCGCGACATCGGCCACCATTTCCCGAACACCGACCCGGCGTTCAAGAACATCGACTCGCAGATCCTCCTCCAGCGCGTCGTCGCCGACCTCGCCGCCCGCGGCTGGAAGATCGCCAACATCGATTCCTCGCTCATCGCCGAGAAGCCGAAGATCGCCGCGTTCCTCCCCGCGATGAAGGCCACCCTCGCGAAGTCCGCCGGCATCACGCCCGAACAGATCGGCGTGAAGGCCACGACCAACGAGGGCAGCGACGACATCGGCCGCGGCCTCGCCATCGCCGCCCACGCCATCGCGTTGATCGAGCGCGTCTGATTGGCCCGCCATCGGCCACGCATTTGCCGGCCCGCCGCAGCTACGGTTACTCCCGCTGCCTCGGCAATCCCCCGCATTCCATCCAGACTCGCACCCGAGCTGCTCCGTCCAACCAGACGTGTCAACCATTAGTTGACATGTCCGAAAGACGTCTGGGTGCATGGAGCCAAGTCGGGGACCTGCTCGGGGCTCCCGCGAGTACGTCCGGCCCGAGGAGCAAGAAACTCACCGGTGCAGACGACTCAGTGGCTCTACCTCAGCCGCACGGCTTCAGCAGAAATCGATGTGCATTGGCGCCTCGGTTTCTCTCTGATGTCCGCGCGATGCAGCAATGCCGCCAGCTCCTGATCCTCGCCCCGTCCTTCGCTTGCACGTGCCTCCTCGCGCTCGCGCTAAGCCTCGGCGGCTGCGGCAAACGCGAGACACCCGCCGAGCGCGGCGTCCGTGAGCAGATCCTGCTCGTCGGTGCCGGTGCCGGGCTCACCGATCTCGACCCGCAGCTCGCGACCAGCGTGGGCGAGTTCAACGTCTGCCTCGCCTTCTTCGAGGGCCTCACCGACCTCGATCCCGCCACGCTCGCTCCGGTGCCCGCCGTCGCCGAGCGCTGGGAAACCACGCCCGACGGTCTCACGTGGACTTTCCACCTCTCGCCCGCCGCTCGCTGGAGCGACGGACGCCCCCTCACCGCGGCCGATGTCAGCTCCTCCTGGCGACGCCTCCTCTCACCCGCCCTCGGCGCCGATTACGCGAGCCTGCTCTACTGCGTCGCGGGCGCGGAGGAGTTTCACCGCGGCCGCGCGGCCGATTTCGCCACCGTCGGCATCGCCGCGCGCGACGAGCGCACGCTTGAGTTGCACCTCGCCCACCCCACGCCCGAGCTGCCCGCGCTGCTCGCGATCCCACCGCTGTTTCCCGTTCCGGTGCACGTGATCGAGAAGAACGGCGCCGCCGACCGGCGCGGCAACGCCTGGACCAAGCCCGCCACCTTCGTCGGCAACGGACCGTTCGTGCTTACGCGTTGGCAGTACGGCCAGCAGATCGACGCCGCACGATCCGCCACCTACCGCGACGCCTCCGCCGTGCGCCTGCGCGGCGTGAGTTTCCAGCTCACCGAAAGCATTGAGGCCGAGGAGCGCATGTTCCGCGCCGGCCAACTCCACACGATCAGCGCGCTCTCCATCGCCCGCATCGACGACTGGCGCCGTAACAACTCTTCCGCCCTGCGCACCGTGCCATACTTCGGCACCGATTTTCTCCGCCTCAACACCTCGCGCCCGCCGCTCGACGACGCCCGCGTTCGCCGCGCGCTCGCGCTGGCGATCGATCGCGACCAACTCGCCGCCCGCGTGCTCCGCAGCACGAAGAGCCCGGCGCCCACGCTCGTGCCCGACGGCTTCCCCGGCTACGCCGCACCGGCCGGTCAAACTCTCGCGGTCGCCGAAGCGCGCCGCCTGCTCGCCGAAGCCGGATTCCCCGGCGGCAAAGGGCTACGACCGCTTCAGCTTTTATACAACAGCTCCGACCAGCACCGCGTCGTGTTCGAAGCCGTTCAGGAAATGTGGCGACGAGAGCTCGGCGTGCAGGTCGAGCTTGCCAGCCAGGAGTACAAGCTCGCCGCGCAGGCCCGCCGCACCGGCGAGTACGACCTGATCCGCTCCACCTGGACCGCCGACTACTCCGACCCGCTCACGTTCCTCGACATCTTCACCTCCACCAGCGGCAACAACCACACGCGCTGGTCCAGCGCGGTGTACGACCGCCTGATCGCCACCGCGCGCGCCACCGGCGAGCCCGCCGCCCGCAGCGCAACACTCGCCCGCGCCGAGACGCTACTCCTCGCCGAGGCGCCGATCATTCCGCTCTACCACTACACGAACTTCTACCTCGTGCACCCGGCGGTGCGCGGCTGGTCCGGCAACCCGCTGGACCGCCGTCCGCTCAAGCAGCTCTGGTTGGAGCCGTAGAGCGGAAACGGAGCGGCGGGAGAGATGGCCCAAGACCGTCCGTTCGCTCGGCGGGCCCAGCGGTCCCGCCCTACCAGCAGACGTCCGCCGCGCCGCTCACAGCGTCACGCCGTCCTTGAAGATCGCGATTTCGCGGAAGCCGTTGAGCTCGTTCTTCGCCCGCACTGCACCGCTGGCGACGGCGAGCACGTGCCGCAGCAGCGCGTCCGCCGTGTCGGGCATGGTGGCGCCCTCGAGGAGGCGGCCGGCGTTGAAGTCGATCCAGCCGGCCTTGCGCGCAGCGAGGTCGGAATTGGTGGCGATCTTCAGCGTCGGCACGGGCGCGCCGAGCGGTGTGCCGCGGCCGGTGGTAAAGAGGATCAAGTGCGCGCCGGCGGCGGCCATCGCGGTGCAGGAAACGATGTCGTTGCCCGGGCCGGTGAGGAAGTTCAGCCCCGGCTGCTTCAGCCGCGCGGCGTACGGGAGGATGTCGACCACCTCGGAGGTGCCGCCTTTTTGGAGACAACCGAGCGACTTCTCTTCGAGCGTGGTGATGCCGCCGTCCTTGTTGCCCGGCGAGGGGTTCTCGTAGACGACTTGGTTGTAGCGGAGGAAGTACTCCTTGAAGCCGTTGATCATCGCCACGCAGTCGTCGAAGACCTGCTGCGTGCGACAGCGGTTCATGAAGAGCGCCTCTGCGCCGAACATCTCGGGCACCTCGGTGAGCACCGACGTGCCGCCGCGCGCCACAAGCAGATCGGAGAACGCGCCCACGAGCGGGTTCGCCGTGATGCCGGAGAATCCGTCGGAGCCGCCGCACTTCAGGCCGACGCGCAGCCGCGCGACCGACGTGGGCTGGCGCTTGGCCTTGGCGGCGTAGGCGACGAGCTCCTGCGCGAGCGCAACACCGGCGGTGATCTCGTCGGTCTGCTCCTGCGCCACCAGAAAACGGTAACGTGCCGGATCGACCTCGCCGAGCACCTGGCGGAAACTGGCCATCGTGTTGTTTTCGCAGCCGAGGCCGACGATGAGCACACCGGCGGCGTTGGGATGGCGGGCGAGATCGGCGAGGATCTTCTGCGTGTTGGTGTGGTCGCCGCCGAGCTGCGAGCAGCCGTACGGGTGCGTATAGACGTGCACGCCGTCGACGCCCTCGGGCAGCTCGTTCTCGAGGAGGCGCCGGCGGATGGCCTGCGAGACCTCGTTGACGCAGCCAACCGTCGGCAGAATCCAGATCTCGTTGCGGATGCCGACCTCACCGTCGCTGCGGTGGTAGCCGTCGAAAGTGAGCCCGTCGGCAATCGGCGCGAGCTTCTCGATGGCGGGCTGGTAGCTGTACTCGAGCACGCCGGAGAGATTCGTCTTCACGTTGTGGGTATGCACCCAGCCGCCGGCGGGGATCGTCTCGGTGGCGTGGCCGATGGGCTGGCCGAACTTCAGGATGTGCGTGCCGGCCGGGATCGCGGTGAGGGCGAACTTGTGGCCGGTCGGGATCGCGGCGGCGAGCGTCACGCTGCGGCCGGCGACGGCGACGGTCTGGCCCGCCGAGAGCGCCGCAAGCGCCACGGCGACGTTGTCGCGCGGGTGGATGTGGAGGACGGAAGAGGACATCGGGAAACCGGAGATCGGTGAGAGGTGCTAGGTTATGGGAACGGGTAGAGGATAGCCTTCTCGCTACCCGCTACTCGCTCCTCGCTACTTCCTTCATCAGTAGCTCGTGGCGACGACATCGGCCACGGCGGCGCGCATGCCGCGGGTGGCGATCTTGACGAGGCCCTCGGCCACGAGATCGGTGAAGCCGGGGATCGCGTTGAGATCCTGGCCCCAGAAATCGGTGCGGCCGAGCGTGGCGACAGTGAGCTCGCGGAGCTGCGCGGGCGTGAGGTCGGACGCCTTCTTCCACGCCTCGGCGAAGAACGCGAGGATGTGGGCGTCGTCCTTGATCGGGTATGGCTGGCGATTCCGGCGGCCGCGGAGCTCGTTGGTCGAGACCGGCTCGCCGCAGTAGAACCAGATCAGCGCCGCGAGGGAGAACGAGAGCGCCGGCGGCAGCTTGCCGAAGTCCTTCTGGCAATCGAGTAGCGAGGGCAGCACGCGCACCTTCCACTTCGAGACGGAGTTGAGCGAGATCGAGAGCAGCTCGTGGCGCACGAACGGATTGCAGAAGCGCTCCATGACCGAGTCGGCGTAGGCCTTGCGCTCCATCGGCGGCAGCGGCACCTGGTGGAGGATCTCGTCGAACACGGCCTTGCGGATGAACGCGCCGCAGATCGGGTCCTCGACCATCTCGCGCACGGTGTTGCAGCCGGCCTCGAAGGCGGCGAGCACGCTGGAGGTGTGCGCGCCGTTGAGGAGGCGGACCTTGCGCGTGCGGTACGGCGTCATGTCGTCGGTCCAGATGACGTTGAGCCCGGCCTTGTGGAACGGGATCTCCTCGGCGATGGCCTTCGGCCCCTCGATCACCCAGAGGTGGAAGTACTCGGCTGCGACGAGCAGCCTGTCCTCGTAGCCGAGCTCGCCGGCGATGCGCGCGGCTTCGTCCTTGGGATACCCGGGGACGATGCGATCGACGAGCGTGTTGCAGAAGTGGTTGGACATCTCGACCCACAGCACGAAGTCCTCCGGCAGCTGCCACGCCTTCGCGTACTGGAGCACGCACTTGCGGAGGTTCTCGCCGTTGCGCTCGATCAGCTCGCAGGGGAGGAACACGAGACCGCGGGACGCGTTGCCCTTGAAGGCCTCGAAGCGCTCGTAGAGCAGCGCGGCGATCTTGGCCGGGAAGGTGTTCTGGCAGACGCCGGGCGTGTGCTTCTCCTCGGCGTAGGCGATGCCCGCCTCGGTGGTGTTCGAGACGACGAAGCGCAGCACGTCACCGCGAAACGCGTTCACGAGCTCGGCCCACTGGTCGTACGGGTTGATCGCGCGGTTGATCGCCGTGACGACGCGGCGCGTCTCGACGACCTTGCCGCCCTCAACGCCGCGAAGCAGCACCGTGTAGAGGCCGTCCTGCGCCTGAAGGTCGGCCGCCATGCCCTGCTTGATCGGCTGCGCCACGAGCACGGAGCCGCCGAAGGCGCCGGCGGCGTTGAGCTCGTCGATCTTCCAATCGACGAAGGCGCGTAGGAAGTTGCCCTCGCCGAACTGCACGACCCGCTCGGGGAAACGTGTCACAGGTCCGCACCCGATTTTGGGCGAGGGCACACCGAGTTGCTGGAGATTAGCGCGATTGATCCGAGTCATGGGGCGAAAGAAGAGATTCCGTTACGATAGGCAGGTCTTGGCGCGCTTTGTCCACGCAGATTCCGAGAAACACCCCCCGGCCCACGCTCACATCGTTGCCGCCCAATCCGAGCAGCGTGCGCAATCGACCCGCTCAAGTGTGCCACAAGGTGAGTCGCGCGCCCCGCAAACTGCCAACGTGGCACACCTGTACAACGCGAGTGACACAGCCAGAGGGCACACGGAAACGCTCACGATGCGCTTAATTTATTATTCCATAGAGACTTCTAACTCTCACACGCTGCTGGCACCGCCTTTGCAGAATGTTTGCACAAACGCGCCTAACAACACCACCGCGCACACCTTTTTGAGGACTTTCACATGAGCAAAATCATCGGCATCGATCTGGGCACCACCAACTCCTGCATGGCGGTCATGGAGGGCGGCGAGCCCGTCGTCATCCCCAACGCCGAGGGCGGTCGCACGACACCCTCCGTCGTCGCTTTCACCAAGACAGGCGAGCGCGTCGTGGGTCAGGCCGCCAAGCGCCAGGCGGTGACGAACCCGAAGAACACCGTCTTCTCCGCGAAGCGTTTCATCGGCCGCAAGTTCTCCGAGGTCCAGAACGAGGCCAAGAACATGCCGTTCAAGGTCGTCGAGGGGAAGAACGGCGACGCCTACATCGAGGTCGAAGTCGGCGGCAAAACCGAGCGTTTCGCCCCCGAGCAAATTTCCGCGATGGTCCTCGCTAAGATGAAGGCCGATGCCGAGGCCTACCTCGGCGAGCCCGTCAAGAAGGCCGTCATCACCGTCCCCGCCTATTTCAATGACGCGCAGCGCCAAGCCACCAAGGACGCCGGTACCATCGCCGGCCTCGAGGTGATGCGTATCGTCAACGAGCCGACGGCCGCATCGCTCGCCTACGGACTCGACAAGAAGAAGGACGAGACCATCGCCGTGTACGACCTCGGCGGCGGCACCTACGACATCTCTGTGCTCGAGCTCGGCGACGGCGTCTTCGAGGTCCGCGCCACCAACGGCGACACCCACCTCGGCGGCGACAACTGGGACGACACCATCATCAACTGGCTCGCCGACACCTTCAAAAAAGAGTCCGGCATCAATCTCCGCGGCGACGCGATGGCGATGCAGCGCCTCAAGGAAGAGGCCGAGAAGGCCAAGATCGCGCTCTCCTCCGCGCAGAGCTACGACATTAATCTTCCCTTTATCACGGCCGACGCCTCCGGCCCGAAGCACCTCAACGTCACCATCTCCCGCGCCAAGCTCGAGCAACTCTGCGAAGCCCTCGCCCAGCGCACCATCGCGCCGTTCGAGGCGTGCTTGAAGGACGCCGGCCTCAACAAGGACAAGATCGACGAACTCGTCCTCGTCGGTGGCATGACCCGCATGCCCGCGATCATCGAGATCGCCAAGAAGCTCGCCGGCAAGGAGCCGCACCGCGGTGTGAATCCGGATGAGGTCGTCGCCGTCGGCGCCGCCGTCCAGGGCGCGGTCCTCTCCGGCCAGAAGGACGACGTCATCCTCCTCGACGTCACCCCGCTCACCCTCGGCATCGAGACCGCCGGCGCGGTTTCCACGCCGATGATCCCGCGCAATACCACGATCCCGACCAAGAAGTCGCAGGTATTCTCGACGTATTCGGATAGCCAGACTGCGGTCGACATCAAGGTGCTCCAAGGCGAACGCCCGATGGCCAGCGACAACAAGATGCTCGGCAACTTCCGCCTCGACGGCATCCCGCCGGCCCCGCGCGGCACGCCGCAGATCGAGGTCACCTTCGACATCGACGCCAACGGCATCCTCCACGTCACCGCCAAGGACCTCGGCACCGGCCGCGACCAAAAGATCTCCATCACCGGTTCGTCCGGACTTTCCAAGGACGAGGTCGAGCGCCTCCGCAAGGAAGCGGAAGCCCACGCCTCCGAGGACCAGAAGAAGCGCGACGCCGTCGAGGCGAAGAACATCCTCGATCAGTCGATCTACCAATCCGAGAAACTCTTCAAGGATCTCGGCGACAAGTGCCCCGCCGACAAGAAAGCCCCGGCCGAAGCCGCGATCGCCGAAGGCAAGAAGATCCTCGAAAACTCGAGCTCCACACCCGAGGAGATGAAAGCGGCCGCCGACAAGATCAACCAAGCCATGCAGGCCATCGGCAGCGAGATCTACTCAAAGGTGAAGCCCGAGGGCGCCGCCAGCGCCGGTCCCGAGGCCGCCCAAGGTGGCGCCGCCGAGGAGCCCAAGAAGAAGGCGAAGAAGGACGGCAACGTCGTCGACGCCGACTTCGAGGTCGTCGACGACAAGGACGAGAAAAAATAACCATCACGAACCCGACGCGCGGTGCTCCGGCCCGCGCCTCGGGTTTCCGTTTCGCCCGCGCCTCTCCGTCACCTCCCGCATCATCCAATCCGAATCTCACAGTTTCCGGCGGCGCTTGGCGCCGCTCCCAACCTCCATCCCAACAGCAACCAAAACTCATCCATGAGCAAAACCAGCATCACTCCCCTCGGCGATCGCCTCCTCGTGAAGCGCGTCGAAGAGAAAGAGCAGATCAAGGGCGGCATCATCATCCCCGACTCCGCCAAGGAAAAGCCCCAGGAGGCCGAAGTCGTCGCTGTCGGCACCGGCAAGAAGGACGACAACGGCAAGGTCATCGCCTTCGAAGTGAAGGCCGGTGACCGCGTTCTCATCTCCAAATACGGCGGCACCGAGGTGAAGCTCGGCGACGAGACACTCCTCATCGTGCGCGAGGACGACATCCTCGGCATCATCCGCTGATCCCCTGAACCCAGTTTCCAAACACAATCATCATGGCTAAGAAACAACTCCTTTTCGAAGAGGCCGCGCGCCGCAAGATCCTCGCCGGTGTCAAGGTTCTCGCCCAGGCCGTCAAGGTCACCCTCGGGCCCAAAGGCCGCAACGTCGTCATCGACAAGAAATTCGGCTCCCCGAAGATCACCAAGGACGGCGTGACCGTCGCCAAGGAGATCGAGCTCCGCGACCCGTTCGAGAACATGGGCGCGCAGATGGTCCGTGAAGTCGCGCAGAAGACCGCCGACATCGCTGGCGACGGCACCACGACCGCCACCGTCCTCGCGGAGTCCATCTACCGCGAAGGCCTGAAGTCCGTCACCTCCGGCGCGAACCCGATCTACCTCAAGCGCGGCATCGACAAGGCCGTTGAGGCCGCCATCGCCGAGCTGAAGTCGATCTCCAAGAAGGTCACCGGCCGCGAGGAGATCCGCCAGGTCGCCGCCGTGTCCGCCAACTGGGACTACGACATCGCCGACAAGATCGCCGAGGCCATGGACAAGGTCGGCAAGGACGGCACCATCACCGTCGAAGAGGCCAAGTCCATCGAGACCACCCTCGACGTCGTCGAAGGCATGCAGTTCGACAAGGGCTTCATCTCGCCCTACTTCGCCACCAACGCCGAGTCGCAGGAAGCCGTCCTCGAGGATCCGTACATCCTCCTCTTCGAGAAGAAGATCACTTCCCTCAACGACCTCCTCCCCGTTCTCCAGGAAGCCGCCAAGACCGGCAAGCCGCTCCTCATCATCGCCGAGGAGATCGAAGGCGAAGCCCTCGCCACCCTCGTGGTGAACAAGATCCGCGGCACCATCAACGTGTGCGCCGTCAAGGCCCCCGGCTTCGGTGATCGCCGCAAGGCCATCATGGAAGACATCGCCATCCTCACCGGCGGCAAGTTCGTCACTGAGGACCTCGGCATCAAGCTCGAGAGCGTCAAGCTCGCCGACCTCGGCCGCGCCAAGCGCGTGACGATCGACAAGGAGAACACGACCATC
This sequence comes from Opitutaceae bacterium, assembly GCA_035299125.1. GTDB lineage: Bacteria > Verrucomicrobiota > Verrucomicrobiia > Opitutales > Opitutaceae > CAJCBL01. The sequence goes on along the minus strand of DATGXA010000249.1, from coordinate 863 downwards.
ATCGAAGGCGCCGGCAAGGCCGCCGACATCCAGGGTCGCGTGAAGCTCATCCGTCGCCAGATCGACGAGACGACCTCCGACTACGACCGCGAGAAGCTCCAGGAGCGCCTCGCCAAGCTGGCCGGCGGCGTGGCCGTCATCAACGTCGGTGCCGCCACCGAGGCCGAGATGAAGGAGAAGAAGGACCGCGTCGACGACGCGCTCCACGCCACCCGCGCCGCGGTTGAAGAAGGCATCGTCGCTGGCGGCGGCGTCGCCCTCCTCCGCACCGTGGCCGCCCTCGACAAGGCCATCGAGAAGCTCGATGGCGACGAGAAGCTCGGCGCCAAGATCGTCCGTCGCGCCGTCGAAGAGCCGCTCCGCCAGCTCTGCGCCAACGCCGGCGTCGAAGGCTCGACCGTCGTGCAGGAAGTTCTCAAGCGCAAGGGTTCCGAGGGCTACAACGTGGCCACCGGCGAATACGTCGACCTCGTGAAGGCCGGCGTGCTCGATCCGACCAAGGTCGTCCGCTCCGCGCTGCAAAACTCCAGCTCGGTCGCCGGCCTGCTGCTCACCACCGAGTGCCTCATCACCGAGGAGCCGGAGGAAAAGAAGCCCGCCATGCCCGCCGGTCCCGGCGGCGACATGGGCGACTACTGAGCCCGTATCCAATGTGACGCCGCTCGCGAGAGCGGCGATCCCTCTCCGCCCCGCGGCCCCCCAGCCGCGGGGCTTTTTGTTTCGGAGTGCGGTGGCTCGACACCGTATTCCCGCCGCGGCTCGACACGGCGCAGCGCCGTCCGGCCAGTGATGCCACATCCGGCCCCCGTGCACTGCGGACCGTCGAGCCGGCCCGTCAATGGCGGCTCGAGCCGCCACAGCTT
>DATGXA010000248.1:0-4132 GCA_035299125.1 Opitutaceae bacterium | reverse complement strand
GGTCTGCTCTCGGTGGCCGCGCTGGGTTTTCTCGGCGGCATGGTGCTCGGGCGGCGCCGTCCGCGGCTATGGCTGGCGGCGACGCTGGTTGGATCTGGTGCGCTCTTGGCGGCTGCGCTGGCGGTGCTGCTCGGCGAGGTGCCGGAGTGGGATTGGCGCGGAACGTTTTCGCTGGGCGGCGAGCGTCCGCACCTCCGGCTCGATGCGCTCGGCGCGGTTTTCCTCGCGTTGCTCGCGTTAGTCGGCGCGGCGGGCGCGGCGTACTCGCGCGGTTACTGGAGCGATCGGGACTACCCGCGCTCGGCGGGACACGGACGCTTTTGGTGGAGCGTGCTCGTCGCGATGATGGCGTTGGTGCTCGTGGCGGCGAACGGGCTCTATTTCCTCTTCGGCTGGGAGCTGTTCACGGTCGCGGCGTTTTTCCTGATCCTGCTCGAGAGTCGCGGGCGCAAGGTGCGCGCGGCGGCGTGGCTGTACTTGGCGGCGTCGCATGTCGGCACGCTCTGTCTCTTCGCGTTTTTCGCGTTGCTCGCGGAGCGCACCGGCAGCTGGGAACTCGGACCGCAGTTGCGCGGAGTCGTGGGGCTCGCGCCGTTGTTCTGGTTGGCGCTGTTCGGCTTCGGCGTGAAGGCGGGCCTGTTTCCGCTCCACGTGTGGTTGCCTTCTGCGCACGCAAACGCCCCGAGCCACGTGTCGGCGATTCTCTCCGGGGTGGCGATCAAGCTCGGCGTGTACGGCATCGTGCGTTTCAGCGGCTGGTTGCCGCTCCCGGCGCAGGCGGGCTGGGTCGTGATCGGCCTCGGCGCGATCGGCGCGTTGTGCGGAATCGTGTTCGCCTTCGCGCAGAACGACCTCAAACGCCTGCTGGCCTACTGCTCCGTGGAAAACGTGGGCGTCATCCTGATCGGCGTGGGCGCGGCGATGCTCGGTGCGAGTCATGGCCATGCGGCGTGGGGCCGGCTCGCGCTCATCGGCGCGCTGCTGCACGTGTGGAACCACGGCCTCTTCAAGGCGCTGCTGTTCTTCGGCGCGGGTTCGGTGCTGCACGCGACGGGCACGCGCGACATCAGCCGCCTCGGCGGCCTCTGGACGCGGCTTCCGTGGACGGCCGGACTTTTCGCGCTCGGCGCGATGGCGGTCTCTGGGCTGCCGCCGCTCAACGGTTTCGTGAGCGAGTGGTTGATCTACCTCGGCCTGTTCGACGCCGGGATCGAGCACGGGCCGGTCGCCTGGGCCGCGATGCCGGTGACGATCATGCTCGGCATGGCCGGCGCGCTCGCGCTGGCGAGTTTCGCGAAGGCGGGCGCGCTCGTGTTCTGCGGCGCGCCGCGCACGAAGCGCGTCGCCCACGCTCACGAAGCCGGACCGTGGATGCTCGGCCCGATGCTTTTCTTCGGCGGCGCTTGCGTAGCGATCGGCCTCGCGCCGGCGGCGCTCTGGCCGTTGCTCGCGCGGGCGGCGGCGGCTTGGAATCCGGCCTGGGCGGTCGCGGCGGAAAACGCGCCGAGCTCGCTCCACAGTCTCGGCATCGCGCACGCGGTGCTGGCGTTTCTCGCACTCGGCGCGGCGCTGTTGCTCTGGCGGCGCGCGCGGGAGAACGGCCTGCGTCGCGGACTGACGTGGGACTGTGGTTACGCGAAGCCGACGGCGCGCATGCAGTACACCGGCGGATCATTCGCCGGCATCGCCACGGGGTGGTTCTTCTGGCTGCTGAACCCCGAGCGTGCGGTGCAACGCCCGCGCGGGCTGCTGCCGGAGTCGGCTCGGCGCCTCGAGCGCGTGCCGGAGACGGTGCTCGAGAAACTGATCGGGCCGTTCGCGGCGGGCGTGTTGCGCGTGTCGACCGCGGTGCGGCGGCTGCAGCATGGTCGGTTGCAGTATTACATCCTCTACCTCGTCGCGGGCCTCGCGGCGCTCGGGTTGATCGTCCTGTTGGAGGGCTCGCTATGATGATGACGTTCGTCGGCATCGTTCTTCGCCTCGCGCTGTGGCTGCTGCTCGCGCCGCTGCTGCCGGGCATCATCAACAAGGTGAAGGCGTGGGTCGCCGGCCGGCGCGGTCCGCCGGTGCTGCAACTCTACTACGACCTCGCGCGGCTCTGGAAAAAGGGCGTGGTGCTGAGCACGCTCGCCTCGCCGGGCTTCATCGCGGCGCCGGCTGTGGGGTGGGTGGCGGTCGTCGGCGCGGCGCTGCTGCTCCCGCTCGGGCCGGCTGCGGCGGGTGTGAGTTTCCGCGGCGACGTTCTCCTCCTGATCTACCTGCTCGCGCTCGCGCGGTTCTGCACGGTGTGGGCGGCGCTCGAGACCGGCTCGGCCTTCGAGGGCATGGGTTCGGTGCGCGAAGTGAGTTACGCGGTGCTGACGGAAGCGGCGATCCTCGCGGCGGTGCTCTCGCTGTGCGTGCACACCGGTGGGCTCTCGCTCACGACGATCTTGGCGCCGTCGGCGGGCGCCGGTGCGGCGCTGCTCGCGGCGGGGTTGTTCACGGTGCTGCTGGCGGAGAACTGCCGCGTGCCGTTCGACGACCCGAATACGCATCTCGAGCTCACGATGATCCACGAGGCGATGATCCTCGACCACAGCGGACCGCCGCTCGCGGCGATCCTGCACGGGGCGTCGGTGAAGCTGCTGTTGTTTTCCGTGCTGCTCGTGCAGGCGGTGCTGCCGCTCGGCGATCTCTCGCCGCTGCTCGCGACGGCGGCGCTCGTGGGCGGCGTGCTGGCGACGACGATCGGCGTGGGCCTGGTGGAATCGTTGCTGGCGCGTTTCGCGTTCAAACAGGTGCCGTTCCTGCTGACACTCGCGTTTGTCCTGTGCCTGTTCGCGTTGCTCGTGGCGTGGAAAGGCGGTGCCGCATGAATGGAAACCTCAATCTCCTGATCGGGCTCGCGATGGGGCTGAACCTCATGGCGCTGGGCAGCAGTCGCATGCCTTCGCTGATCCGCGCGATGTCGGTGCAGGGCGTGGTGCTCGGCGTGATGCCGCTGCTGATGGAGCATCTGAGCTGGGCACACCTCAACTGGCCGGTGCTGCTTGTGGCGGCCGCGACGATTGCCGTGAAAGGCGTCGTGATCCCGCGCCTGCTCAACCGCGCGATGCGCGCGGCGAACATCGACCGCGACATGGAACCGCTCATCGGATACGTGCCCTCGCTCCTGCTCGGGGCCGGCGGCACGATCGCGGCGATGGCCGTCGCCCGCTCGCTGCCGCTGTTGCCGGAGCATGCGGGCTCGTTGCTCGTGCCGGGCGCGTTGGCGTCGGTGCTGACGGGCTTTGTGCTCCTGATCGGCCGGACGAAGGCGATCTCGCAGGTGTGCGGCTACCTCATCCTGGAAAACGGCATTTACCTCTTTGGCCTGCTGCTCATCCACGCCACGCCGCTGCTCGTCGAGGCCGGCATCCTTCTCGATCTGACCGTGGGCGTGTTCGTGATCGGCATCATCGTCGACCGCATCCAGCGCGCCTTCGACTCGCTCGACACTCGCAAACTCACCGTCCTCCGCGAATGAAAGAGCTGCTTCTCGTCCTCCTTCCGTTTGCCGGTGCCGCGCTGGCGACCGCATGGCCCAACGAGCGTTCGCGTCCGTGGCTGCTGCCCGTCTTCGGGGCGGTGCATGCGGTGCTCTCGGTCTGGTTGCTCATCGTGCCGCCCGCCGCGCCGCTCGGGTCGTGGTTCGGTTTCGACCCGCTTGCGCGGGCTGTGCTCCCGGCGGTGTCGTTGTTGTTCCTGCTGTGCGCCGTTTACGCCGTGGCCTACCTGCAGGCGCGCGCGGAGCGGAAGAATCGCGTATTCGTGGCGCTGATGTTGGCGGTGCTCGCGCTGCTCAGCGCCGGGCACATGGCGCGCCACCTCGGCCTGCTCTGGATCGCCACGGAAGGCGTGACGCTCGCGGCGATCCCGCTGCTGCATTTCAACGGCACGCCGCGCGCCTACGAGGCCACGTGGAAATACCTGCTCGTCGGCGGCACGGGCATCGCGCTCTCGCTGCTTGGCTCGTTCTGCCTCGGCTATGCGTCGCTCCACGCGGGCGGCGCGAATGCCGGTGATCTGACCTTCGGCGCGCTTGCCGCTCAGGGCGCCGTGCTCACGCGGCCGTGGTTGCTCGCGGCGTGGGTGCTGATCCTCGCGGGCT
>DATGXA010000247.1:0-4343 GCA_035299125.1 Opitutaceae bacterium | reverse complement strand
CGGCCTCGCGCTGGTGCTGGTGCGCCGCCGCCACCCGCAGGCGACGTTCGCGATGCTGCCGGCCGACCACGTGATCCACGATACGGTGACATTCCGCGCCGACCTCGAACGGGCGTTCACCGCGGCGGAACGCGAGCCGCTGCTCGTCACGCTCGGCATTCGGCCGACGGAGCCGGCGACCGGCTTCGGCTACATCCAGCGCGGCGCGCCGCGGGCCGGCGTCGAAGGGCTGCACGATGTGACGCGTTTCGTGGAGAAACCGCAGCTCGAGGTGGCGAAAAGTTACCTCGCGAGTGGCGACTACCTCTGGAACGCCGGGATGTTTTTCTGGCAGGTGCCGGTCGTGGCCGCCGCCTTCGCGCAGCACGTGCCCGATCTCTGGGCCGAGCTCGGCAAACTCGACGCGGCGCTCGCCGCCGGCCAGACGCTCGACGCGGTGCTGGAGACTTTTTATCCGACGCTGAAGAAGATCTCGGTCGACTACGCGCTCATCGAGAAGGCGCGCAATGTCGCCGTGATCCCGACACGTTTCGACTGGGACGATGTGGGCGCGTGGCCGGCGGTGACGCGGCATTTCCCGGCCGACGCGGCCGGCAACGTCGTACGCGGCCTTGCCGCGGTCGAGCAGGCGGCGGGCAACCTCGTCGTGTCGACGCCCGACCACCTCGTCGCCGTGCTCGGCGTGCAGGACCTGATCGTCGTGCACACGCCCGACGCCACGCTCGTCTGCCCGAAGGAGAAGGCGCAGGAGATCAAGGCGCTGCTGAAACGCTGCGAGAGTGCGGCGGAGTTGAAACGCTTCCTCTGAACGCGGTCGCATCGGCGTTCCCATCACGGCGAGAGCGGACCACCTCATGCGCTTCCTAGGCATCGATCCCGGCGAGAAACGCATCGGGCTCGCGGTCGGCGACGATCTCGGGATCGCGTCGCCGCTGCCGGCGCTCACACAGTCGAAACCGGAGGACCGCTGGGCCGCGCTGACGGCGCTCGTGAAGGCGCAGCGCATCACCGAGCTCGTCGTGGGTTGCCCGTTCAACATGGACGGCACGACCGGCCCGGCGGCGAAGAAGGCGGAGGTGTTCGCCGCTGAGCTGCGCGCGCGGTTCGGACTGCCGGTGCATCTCGTCGACGAGCGGCTGACGTCGCATCTCGCCGAGCAATCGATCCCGAAGAAGAAGCTGCGACAGATCCGCGGCTCGGGCGTGGTCGATTCACGAGCGGCCGCGATCCTGCTCGGCGATTATCTCCAGCAACGTTTCCCGCCGCCGCTGGCGGAGATGCCGGAGGAGCTGCCGTGAGCGGCGCGAGCGCGGACGACAGAAGATAACGAAGCGAACAAAGGCGGGCAGAATCGGGGCGGTGTGGCCGTCTGCCTGTCGGCTTCTTCTTCGTGACCTTCGTTCTCTTCTGTGGATTCTCCGGTTCCGAGATGACGACGGACGCTGCGAAAACCGAGAGCGCCACCGGCGCGATGCGCTGGCGCGCGGTGTGCCTGTATGCGGGCACGCAGCTCGAGGGCTGGCAGGCGCAGCCGAGCAAGCGCGCGGTGCAGGACTTTTTGGAAAAGCGACTCGCGCAGATTTTCGGGCGGCTGGTCCGTATCCACGGCAGCGGGCGCACCGATTCCGGCGTGCACGCGCGCGGGCAGGTCTTCCATTTCGACGCCGACTGGAAACACGGCGCGGAAAAGCTCGAGCGGGCGATCGCCACCGGGCTGCCGGACGCGATCCAGATTCGCGGGCTGAGGCGCGCGCGGCCGGATTTCCATGCGAGGTTCTCGGCGACGGGAAAACGCTACGTGTACTTCCTCCACCGCGGGCGGGCGGATCCGTTCGAGGCGCCGTTCTGCTGGTCGCTCGGCGGCCGGCCGCTGGACGTCGACGCGATGCGCGCCACGGCGCGGCAGCTCGTGGGCCGGCACGATTTCCGGGCGTTCACCGCGTTCAACGGCGAGGAGCGCGAGGACACGGTGAAGCACCTGCAGCGACTCGACGTGCTCGGCCGCGGACAGAAGCTGCGGATCGTCGCCGAGGCCGACGGGTTTCTCTACAAGATGGTGCGCACGCTCGTCGGCGCGCTGGTCGGCGTGGGGCTCGGCAAGCTGCGGCCGGAGCAGGTCGTGGCGTTGCTCGACGGCCGCAAGCGCACGCACCTGCTCGAGACGGCGCCGGCGCAAGGGCTGTTCCTCTGGCGCGTGGAGTACGGGCGGAGACGGTAGGCCGCGCGTTTTGCGGCTTCACGATCTGGCGACGCCGTGGCAGCGTGACGGTGCGATGGATCCGGATCCGAAACGCCGAGGCTGGCGAACGTGGGCGCGGGCGCTGCGCGACACGTGGTTTCCACCGGTGTGCGCACACTGCCGGGCGCTCGTCGATCCCGCGCGGCGGCACCATCTCTGCGAGGCGTGCGCGCGGCGGTTGCAGCGCGTCGAGGGCGCGCACTGCTCGATCTGCGGGCATCCGTTCTTCGGTGCGACGGAGAGCGATCGCGTGTGCGAGCACTGCTTCGAGCTTGAGCCGGAGTTTCGCGAGGGCCGCACGGCGGTGCTGCTGCGCGGTCCGGCGCGCACGCTCGTGATCGACATCAAGTACCACGGCGCGCTGCACCTCTACGACGAGGTGGCGTTGATCGCGGGCGAAGCGCCCGGGTTTCTCGACTACCTGCGCGGCGCCACGCTCGTGCCCGTGCCGTTGCATGCGCGGAAGCTGCGCGAGCGCGGCTACAACCAGTCGCGGCTGCTCGCGGAGACGTTTGCGCGGGTGGCCGGCGGCGGCACGCGTGTGACCGAACCGCTTCGCCGCGTGCTCGACACGCGCACGCAGACCCGGCTCGACCGGAAAGCGCGGCAGGAGAATTTGCGCGGCGCGTTCGAACCGGCGTGCGGATGGAAGCTCGACCCGGCGCAGCGCTTCGTGCTCGTCGACGATGTGTTCACGACCGGCGCGACGCTCAACGCTTGCGCTCGCGCCCTGCGGCGGGCCGGAGCCCGGGTGATCGACGTGGCGACATTCGGCCACGGTTGAGGGCGCGGGGCGTCGCCGGAGCGAAAACATGCTGCGGCGGGCGCGGATAATGGCCGCTACTTCCTGCGCGGCGGGCGGTTTCCCTCTGTTCAAGGCCGGCGGCGCGACCTAGACAACCGGCGCTCCCGGAGCTCTGCGCTGCATCGCCGCCCCGGAGCACCAACGCACTCACCGTATGGCCTTGTTCGGAAAACCCAAGTACACGCCCGTCATCGTCAAGAAGAAGGACATCCCGAAGGGGACGTACACGAAGGACCCGGTGTCCGGGGACAGCGTCTTCACGAAGGAGCTGGAGCAGAACCAGATGGTTTTCCCAAAAAGCGGGTTTCATTACCCGATCTCGGCGCCGGCGCGGCTGGCGCGGCTGCTCGACGAAGGCAGTTTCCTGGAGACGGATGCGGGGCTGACGTCGGTCGACCCGCTCGGGTTCACCGGTACGGCGTCGTACACGAGCAAGCTCGAGCAGTACCGGAAGGAGACGGGGTTGAACGACGCGGTCGTGACCGGTTTCGGGCGGATCCACGGGATCGAGGTGTCGATCGCGTGCATGGATTTCCGCTTCCTCGGCGCGAGCATGGGCGCGGTCGTCGGAGAGAAGATCACGCGGGCGATCGAGGCCGCCACGGCCAAGAAGGTGCCGTGCATCGTGATCTGCAGCTCCGGTGGTGCGCGCATGTACGAGGGCATCTACAGCCTCATGCAGATGGCGAAGACCAGCGCCGCGCTCGCGCGCCACGCGCAGGCCCGGCTGCCGTACGTCTCGATCCTCACCAACCCTACCATGGCCGGCGTGATGGCCAGCTACGCGACACTCGGCGACGTGATCCTCGCGGAGCCCGGCGCGGTCGTGGGCTTTGCCGGTCCGCGCGTGATCAAGGAGACGACGAAGCAGTCGCTGCCCGACGGGTTCCAGACCGCCGAGTTTCTCCTCAAACACGGCCTGATCGACCAAATCGTGAGCCGGCTCGATATGCGCGACCGACTGCGCGATCTGCTGACGGCGTTCGCCGGCGGCCGCCGGGCGGCGTGAGCGGCGGATTCGTGTCTTGTCGGGCAACGGTGCGGCCTTGCAGCGTGGGCCCGTGCTCTCCGCGCTCCACGATTACGAATCGACCAAGGTTTATCTCTGCGGCCTGAAGGCCCGCGGGGTGAAACTCGGCATCGATCGGATGCGGCTGCTCGCGGCGGCGCTCGGCCATCCCGAGCGGTGCCAGCCTTGCATCCATGTGGCGGGCACGAACGGCAAAGGCTCCGTCTCCGCCATGCTGGAGTCGATCCTGCGCACGGCGGGCTGGCGCACCGGCCTCTACACCTCGCCGC
>DATGXA010000246.1:0-3962 GCA_035299125.1 Opitutaceae bacterium | reverse complement strand
GGCAGCCGCGCAGGCCGATCTTCACGATGGCGCGCTGCACCTCGTCGGCGGGCAGCACGGGCCGATCGAAGTCGATCCGCACCTCGACCGGAGCCGAAGCGGGTTTGGCGGCCGAGACGGAAAGCACGAGCCCGCCCACGGCGAGAGCCGCGGCGGCGAGGGCACGGAAAAGTGAATGCGTTTTCATCGGCGCCAGCTTCGCACATCCGCCGGCGGAAGTCGTCAGGCCGGGATCAAGGGATTGTCAGGCGTTTGTCAGGGAAAGCCGGGCCGGAGGGGGAACAAATACGGGCCGGTGTTGTGTCAAAGGCGTCGATTTTCTACCACATGACCAAAACCATGAGCACCTCACCCCGTTCCTACCTGCTGGCCGCGCTTGGCGTCGCCGCCGCCGCCGGGCTCCTCGTCGTCGCTCCGCTCCACGCCGACTCCAAGGCCTCCAAGGACCGCGAGCTCCCCGAGTTGAAGGTCGAGCGCTCCGCCGCCAAACGGGACGCCGCCGCACCTCGCAGTTACGCGCCCGTCGTGAAGAAGGCCGCGCCGAGCGTCGTCTACGTCTTCTCCTCGAAGACCGTGAAGAACCCGCACCCCGAGCTCATGCCGTTCTTCAACGATCCCCTCTTCCGCCGCTTCTTCGGCGACCAGGTCCCGGACAACGACGACGACAACTCCGCGCCCCAGCAACGCCGCTTCGGCCAGCGCCGCCAGCCGGAGATGAAACAGCAGGGACTCGGCTCCGGCGTCATCGTCTCCGCCGACGGCTACATTCTCACCAACAATCACGTGATCGACGGCGCCGACGAAGTGAAGGTCGGCCTCGATGCGGGCGGCAAACGCGAGCTCGTCGCCGAGGTGGTGGGTCGCGATCCCAAGACCGACCTCGCCGTGCTCAAGATCGACGCGAAGGACCTCACGCCGATCACGATCGCCGACAGCGACGCCCTCGAAGTCGGCGACACCGTGCTCGCCATCGGCAACCCCTTCGGCATCGGCCAGACCGTCACCTCCGGCATCGTGAGCGCCACCGGCCGCGGCGGCCTCGGCATCGAGGAGTACGAGGATTTCATCCAGACCGACGCCGCGATCAACCCCGGCAACTCCGGCGGCGCGCTCGTCGACACCGAAGGTCGTCTCGTCGGCATCAATACCGCGATCTACAGCCGCACCGGCGGTTTCATGGGCCTCGGCTTTGCGATTCCCTCGAACCTCGCCCGCGCCGTCATGGAGCAGCTCATCACCAAGGGGAAGATCGAGCGCGGCTACATCGGCGTCGGGATCCAGGACATCACCGAGGACCTCAAGAAAGGCTTCGGCGTCGATGAAGGCGTGATCGTCAACGGCACGTCGCCCGGCAGCGCCGGCGAAAAAGCAGGAATCAAGCAGGGCGATGTGATCGTGAAGCTCGACGGCCAGCCCGTCGTCGACGCCCGTCGCCTGCGCCTCATGGTCGGCCGCTACACGCCGGGCACCGAGGTGAAACTCGAGGTGATCCGCGACGGCAAACCGCAGACCTTCACACTCAAGCTCGGTGAGCAGCCCCGCGAGGACGGCCAGCTCGGCGATGCCGAGAAGGGTTCCCGCGGCAGCGAAAGCGCCGAGGACACCCTCAACGGCGTCGGTGTCGCCGACATCACGCCGCAGCTCCGCGATCAGCTCGATCTGCCCCGCGACCAGAAGGGCGCCGTCATCACCGATGTCGATCCCGACAGCGCGGCCGGCAAAGCCGGGCTGCGCGAGGGCGACGTGATCATCGAGATCAACAAGAAGCCCGTCGAAAACGCCCAGCAGGCCGTCGAGCTCACCACAAAGCCCGCCACGAAGCGCACCCTCGTGCTCGTGCTCCGCGGGAAAGCCCGCCTGTACATCATGGTCGACGAAACCAAATCCGAGAAGAAGTGATCGCGTCGCGCGAGCGGCCGGCACCGACCGTCCGACGCGCCCACGCTCTCGTCCGCCGGAGGCCACGCGCCTCCGGCGGTTTTGTTTAGCCCGGGTCCTCCGCACGTGGCGAAAGCCGCCAAGGCATTCGCACCGGCGTGATAGATCGAAACTCTGGCGAATTTCGCCACAGCGACCCGTTTTCCGTCTTCATCTCGAATCTGAAACAACCGCCGCAAGTTGCGTCCGAGGTGGGGGCCCGTTCTCCCGCAGATTCCCCCGAAGGCGAAACGACCCGTCCTCACGCCAACGTGAGCCTACCGCCTTCGCTGAGTTCGCTTTGGACCGCGCGCACAGACGTTGCGGAAAAGGCTCCCTACCTGCGCCTGCCGATGATTCGGGCTGGACCGCTGGCCCGCCGCTCGCGGTCGTTACCGAAAACGAAAAAGCCGGCGACGCGCATGGCGCGACCGGCTCTCGAGATTTGCGGAGCTGTTGTTTCGCGTCGTTCCGCCTCAGCCCTTGATCCAAGGCTGGCCGGCCGGCAGCACCTCGCGACCGTAGACGTCGTTGATCACGATGCGGGCCATCATGTACCAGGCGGCGAGCGCGCAGGTCATCAGCTCGTAGCCGGCCATCTTCGTGACCGTCGGCGCGAGTTCGTCCGGGCAGAAGTGAGCAACATCGAGCAGGATGAAACCGACGAGCAGCAGCGTGAACGTCCACGCCATCGCGCCGTGGATCCGCAGCGCGCCCACCCAGAGGATCACCGTGAACAACGTCCACGCGACCAGGAACCAGCCCACGTCGGTATGCGACGCCTTGAAGATTCCGAAGTGGTTGCCGAGCAGCATCAGCGCGAGGCTGATCCAGAACGCGCCGTACGAGGTGAACGCGCAGTACCCGAAGTTGTTGCCCGCCGCCTTTTCCTGGAGGCCGGCGATCAACTGCGCCGCACCGCCGAAGACGATGCCGAGCCAGATCACCGGCCCGAGGCCGGCCCAGCCCACATTGTGGAACTGAAGCATCAGCGTTGTGAGGCCGAAGCCGGCGAGGCCGACGACAGCGGGATTACCTTGTTTCGTGGGAGTGGAGGCGTTGCTCATGGGAAGTGGGTTGCTGGGCACAAAAGGTTCACGTTGGCGAAACCGCGCGCGGGTTGTCGAGCAACTTGCCGCGGTTCCCCGTTGGACAGCGTGCCCGGCCCATCCCAGCGTTTCGCCATGCCCCACTTGGCGAACCAAGTCCGCGCGCTCGTCGCCATCGCCACCCTCCTCGGCGCTCCGGCCCTCTTCGGCGAAACCCGCGCCGCGCTTCCGCTCGAAGGTTTCGCCGACGGCATCCAGCACTGGGCCAAGGCCCACGGCGCCGATTATGCGCGCCTCGCGCCAGACGATCTCGAGGCGATCGCCACCAACCTCCTCCGCTACCAGCGCGCCAATGGCGGCTGGCGCGAGAACGACGATCCGCTGCGCCTCCTCCCCGCCGAGGAACGCGCCACCATCGCCGCCACCCGTGACCTGCGCGACACCAGCTTCGACAACAGCGCCACCTGTCCGCAGATCGCCTACCTCGCCGGCGCGTACCACCTGACCGGAAACGTCGAATACCGCGCAGCCGCCCTCCGCGGCCTCGAGTTCGTCTTCACCGCCCAGCACGCGGTCGGCGCCTGGCCCCATTCGTACCCCGAGACCGCCGCCTACCGCGGACTCCTCACCTTCGCGGATTCCGTCACTCCGAACGTCCTCCGCCTCCTGCGTCAGGTCGCCGCCGGCGCGGAGCCGTTCACGTGGGCCGATCCCGCCCTGCGCGCGCGCGCCCGGCTCGCCATCGCCCGCGGGGACGCCGCAGTCCTCCGGCTGCAGATCCGGCAAAACGGCCGCCTGACCGGCTGGGCCGGCCAATACGATCCCGCCACGCTTGCTCCCGCGCAGGGCCGCGCCTTCGAGCTCCCGGCCATCGTCAGCCGCGAGACGGTCGAGGTGCTGCGCTACCTCGCCACGATCGAAAATCCCTCGCCGGAAACCGTGGCCGCCGTCGAATCGGGCGCGCGTTGGTTGCGCGAATCCGCGCTCTACGGCTGG
>DATGXA010000245.1:0-6616 GCA_035299125.1 Opitutaceae bacterium | reverse complement strand
GTCGCGGGCGGCCGAGGCGTTCGCGGCGACGAGCGACGCCGTATGCGGCGCGGGCCGCGGGTTTTCGCTCTGTGTGCTGGGGCTCGGCGATGATGCGCACACGGCGTCGTTGTTCCCCGGCAGCCCGCTGCTCGCGGCGGCCACGGCCGCGCGTTTTGCGGCGGTCGAGGTGCCGGGCAAGGGCTGGCGGCTCACGCTCACGCCGGCGGGATTGGCCGCCTGCGAGCGGATCGTCGTGCATGCGACGGGCGCGGGGAAAGCGGCGGCGGTGCGGCGGATCTTCGGCGGCGCGGAGCCGGAGCTGGCCGTGCCGGCGAAGGTGCTGCGCGCTGCGGCGACGCGCACGACGTGGCTGTTGGACGAGGCGGCGGTGGCCGAACGTGCGCTGGCGTGTTGAACGCGCGCGGTGCGTGGCGGCGCCCGCCGGCTTGCGGCCGGAGGTTTCCCGCGCATCCGTGTGCGGCCATGGCCCACCCGACCCCTCGCAACGTCCTCGGCGGACCGCTGAAGCCCTGCAGCAACACGCCGCTCACCGGGTTTTTTCGCGACGGTTATTGTCGCACCTGCGCGGAGGACCTCGGCAGCCATACGGTCTGCGTGGAGGTGACGGCGGCGTTTCTCACGTACTCGCAGGAATCGGGAAACGACCTGTCGACGCCGCGGCCGGAGCTGCATTTCCCGGGGCTGAAGCCCGGTGATCGCTGGTGCGTGTGCGCGGCGCGCTGGCTGGAGGCGTACGCGGTTGGCGCGGCGCCGCCCGTCGTGCTCGGCGGCACGAGCGAACACGCGCTCGAGATTGTGCCGCTCGAGGCGCTCAAGCGGCATGCGACGGCGTAACCGGTGCATTGACGAGCCGTCGGCCGGCCAGAAAAGCCTCGCGGATTTAGCGCTAGCTCACTCAGCTCGATTTTCCCGCCCCGCAACGGGCGTCGCTCCCCGCCAACTCTCTCTTCGTTGCTCGCATGAACTCCCCTGTGTTGCTCGCCCTCGGCGTCCTGTGCCTTCCGCTCGGCGCCATCCTCTCGGCCGCGGAACCGTCCGCGCTCGAACGTCAGCCCGACGGCATTGTGGTGCCGACATCGGGCGGTTTGTTGAAACTCCAGGTCTGCTCCGCCGACATCGTGCGCGTCGCATTCGCGGCGGATCGCGCGTTTTTCGGGCGCGAGAGCTACATGCTTGATCCGAAGCGCGCGCCGAACACCGCGACGTGGACGGTGGAGGAGGGCACGGGCGAGATCACGCTTCGCACGGAGCGGCTGCAGGTGCGCGTGAACCGCGCGACGGGCGCGGTGGCGTTCTTCGATGCCGCGGGCAAACCGCTCCTCGCTGAGCGCGCCGGCGGCCGCACGCTCGAACCCGCAGAGGTGATGGGCGAGAAGACCGCGCACGTGCGGCAGGTCTGGGCGGCCAACGACGACGAATCGCTCTACGGCCTCGGCCACCACCAGCTCGGCCTGATGGACGTGAAGGGCTGGGAACTCGATCTCTGGCAGCACAACGGCACGCTCGCGATCCCGTTCCTCGTCTCCAACCGCGGCTACGGCATCCTCTGGGACAACAACTCGTACACGCATTTTGGCGACACGCGTCCGTTGGAGTTTCCGCCTGCCGACCGGCTCTTCGACGCCGACGGCAAGCCCGGCGGGCTCACGGCCTCCTATTACTCCGGCCGCAACTTCGACCGGCTCGTCGCGACCCGCATCGATCCGAAGATCGCGATCGGTCGCCCGACGGACGACGTCTCCGTGGGTCAAATCCCGGCGGGCGAGACCGCCGCGGTCACGACCGCGAAGCGCCTTAACGCCTGGGTGCACCCCGCGCTCGCGAACGAGAACGGCCCGATCTCCGTGCGTTGGGAGGGCAGCATCGAGCCGACGCAGAGCGGCGAGCATCTCTTCCAGACGTTTTCCAATGCCGGCATCAAGGTCTGGATCGACGGCAAACTCGTGATCGACCACTGGCGCCAGGGCTGGCTGCCGTGGAAGGATGTGGCGAAGATCGCGCTCACCGCCGGCAAGCGCCACGCACTGCGCATCGAGTGGGTGCGCGACGAGAATCCCACGCACGTGCGGTTCCAGTGGAAGACGCCGGCGGCGAACGTCGACACCTCGTTGTGGTCGGAAGTCGGCGACGGCACCGACTACTACTTCGTCTACGGTCCGAAGCTCGACGACGTGATCGCCGGCTATCGCGAGCTCACCGGCGCGGCGTCGCTGCTGCCGAAGTGGGCGTTCGGCCTGTGGCAATCGCGCCAGCGCTACGAGACGCAGCAGCAAAGCCTCGATGTGCTCGCGGAGTTCCGCCGCCGCCGGATCCCGCTCGATGTGATCGTGCAGGACTGGTTCTACTGGCCGGCCGACGGCTGGGGCTCGCACAAGTTTGACGCCGCGCGCTTCCCGGATCCCGACGGCTGGATTCGCGAGATCCACGATAAGTACCACGCGCGTCTGCTGCTCTCGGTCTGGCCGAAATTCTACGCCGGCACGGAGACGGGCAAGGCGTTCGAGGAACGCGGCTGGCTCTACGAGCCGAACCGCAAGGAGAACATCCGCGACTGGCTCGGTTACAACTTCACATTCTACGACGCGTTCAACCCCGATGCGCGGAAGCTCTTCTGGCAACAGATCGAGCCGGCGCTCTACCGGCGCGGCGTCGACGCCTGGTGGCTCGACGGTTCCGAGCCCGACCTCCTCCCGGCGCCGGATCTCTGGAAGGGCCGTGAACACATCATGCCCACGAAAGGCGGCACCGGCGCGCGTATTCTGAATGTTTATCCGCAACTCAACTCCCGCGCGGTGTACGAGGGCCAGCGCAGCGCCGATCCGGACAAACGCGTGACGATCCTCACGCGCTCGGGTTTCGCCGGGCAGCAGCGCTACGCCGGCGCCACGTGGTCGGGCGATACGTCGTCGACTTGGACCGCGCTTGCGAAGCAGGTCCCCGCAGTCCTCGGCTATTCGCTTTCGGGCATGCCGTACTGGACGATGGACATCGGCGGGTTCGCGGTGCCGGAACGTTTCAGCGTCGAGAACCCCACTGCGGCCGATCTCGAAGACTGGCGCGAGCTGAACACCCGTTGGTTCCAGTTCGGCGCGCTTACGCCGATGCTGCGCGTGCACGGCGAGAAGCCGCTGCGCGAGATGTGGTTCTTCGGCGCCGACGAGGGTCACCCGGCGTATGCCGCGCAACTCAAGTTCGCCCGCCTGCACTATCGCCTGCTGCCGTACATCTATTCGGTCGCTGGTGACGTCACGCAGAGCGGCGGGAGTTTCCTGCGCGCGCTGGTGATGGACTTCCCGGCGGACAAACAGGCCCGCGCCATCGGCGACCAGTATCTCTTCGGACCGGCGTTGCTCGTCAGCCCGGTCGTGACGGCAAAGACGACCTCGCGCGCGGTATATCTGCCGGCGACGCCCGGCGGCTGGTACGATTTCTGGACCGGTGCCGCGGTTGCCGGCGGCCGCACGGTCGAGGCGCCCGCGCCGTATGACGCGATCCCGTTGCACGTGCATGCCGGCTCGATCGTGCCGTTCGGTCCGGAGTTGCAGTACTCGACGGAAAAGGGCGCTGATCCGCTCACGGTCTGGGTGTACGCCGGCGCCGACGGCGAGTTTTCCTTCTATGAGGACGATGGTGCGAGCTACGGCTACGAGCGCGGCGAGTTCACGCGGATCCCGTTCAAGTGGGACGACGCGAAGCGCGCGCTCACAATCGGCGAGCGGAACGGCGCGTTCCCGGGCATGCTCGCGGAGCGCACGATCCAAGTAGTCGTGGTCAGCGCGGGCAAGTCGGTTGGGTTTACTTTTGATCCGACCGTCGCGAAGACGGTTCGCTATGCTGGCAAGGCTCTCGAGGTGAAAATGGACTGAGCGCCGTGGTGTTTGTTTCCGAAAGCGCGAAGCCCGCCGGTGTGTGCCGGCGGGCTTTGTTGTTGAGGAGAATCGGCGTGGGGAACGGACTGCCGGATCGTCAGCGGCGATCCCAGCAATCGGCGCGGTGGTCGCGGCGGTCGTGGTGCCGGTCGTGCCGGTGCTCGCGGCGCCCGTCATAGTGGCTCCACGAACGGTGTCCGCGATGATGCCAATCGTGATGCCGCGGCGCGACGACAACGACCCGGTGCGGCGGACACGGAGGGGGCACCACCACGACGCGGCGCGGTGGCGGGCAATGCGGGCGAGTGACGATCACCGTCTCGCGATGGCGCGGTTCGCTGTAATAGTTGCGGTCGTGGTCATCGGTGATCGCGGTGAGCAGAAGCCCCGCGGCGACCCCGATCGCAGCCCCTTCGGCGGCGTGGTGGTTGTTGTGTTCACCGATGATGGCTCCGGCGACCCCGCCGAGGATCGCATTGCGGGCGGCATCGTCGCCGTGGGCGTGGAGAGTGGCGGGGACGGCGGCGGCCAAACCGGTCGCGCAGGCAAGAGAGAGGAGAAAGCGGGTTTTCATACGCTTACCTGAGACGCGGGGCGGAAAAATGGGTTTCGTTGGTATGGAGGGAATATTTCGCGTGGCCGGAGGAACAAATTCCGGTTCGACGCTGGGTGCGGAGTTTGGAATCGGCAAAATCCGGCTTGATCGGCTGCAGGCGGCGGGTCGCTCCAACGGCCGTGCTATTCGATGCGGCCTTCGTCGAAATCGATTAGGTCCGGCACACTGATGATCGTCTCGACGCGATCGGCACACCCCATCGCGGTGAGCGCTTCCTTCAAGAAATCGCGACCGGCCGGAGTCATGCCCTTCTGCACGAGCTCACGATTCCATTTCGCGGCGCGAACGTCGGAGGGAAACAGGGCGAGCAAGCGGCGGTCTACTTCGGCGTCGTCATCTCCGGCTTCGCGGACCGTCTGCTCGACGTCGTTGGGGTCAACTCCCAGATGGAGGCAGAGGAAGCGGTCGAGCCCGCGCTTGTAGTTTTTGGCGTAGCTGGCCGGCAGTTTGCCGTGTCTCGCGACGTAACGAATCTTGGCAATGAACCGCGGCAGGTAGAGCAGGCCCGTGACGGCATGGGGCAGATAGGGAGACGGCAGGCAGTCGAGGACTTCGCCGGTGGAGCCGGGGATGGGACGGGAGAGCATGGATGGGCTGGATATCGGGCTGCGCTTCGGGGCGACGGATCCTTGGTCGCGCGCAGTAGCAGCGCAAGAGCACTGGCGCGCGCGCAATTCACTCCTTGGGGCGAGGTGAGGAGTTGCCCGAGGCGCCGGAGGCGTTGATGCTCGCCACGCATGCAGAACGGGCCCCCAGCGAATTGGCTGCCGAATGGCAGCGCTGCGTTTTGCCGCATGCTGGCGGCAATCGAGGCGGCCCGGGAGTCGGTGCGGCTCGAGACGTACATCTACGCGGTCGGCAATCCCGGGGACCAGTTCCGCGCTGCGCTGGCAGCCGCCGCGCGACGAAAAGTGGCGGTGCAGGTTCTCGTCGATGGCTTTGGTGCGAGGGCGCTGCCGGAAGACTATTGGGAGGAACTCCGGACGGCGGGAGGAGAAGTGCGCGTATTCAACCCGCTGTCACTCGGAAGACTGGCGATCCGTGATCACCGGAAGCTCCTGCTGGTCGACGACGAGATGGCCGTCCTCGGCGGGTTCAACGTCGCACCGGAATACGATGGCGATGGAGTGACGCGTGGTTGGTTCGATCTGGGGCTCGAACTGCACGGCCGAGCCGCGGCCTCTCTGAGGGAGTCATTCGAGGTCTTGTTTGCGCACCATGATTTCCGGCACCCCCGTTTGGGTCGCTGGCGGCACACGCCCCTTCGGCGTGCGCTTCGAGGCCACGATCGCCAGCTCGTGCTCGCGACGGGCCCCGGGCTAGGTCGGAATGTTTTCCACCGGCGTTTGCTCCACGATCTCGGCCGTGCTCGACGAGTCGATATCGTCTCCGGCTATTTCGCGCCCGGGTATCGGCTTCGTCGTGCTCTGCGGATGGTTGTTCGTCGCGGCGGTTCCGTGCGGCTTCTTCTTGCTGGACTAACCGATGTGCCGCTGGCGCAACGAGCGGCACGGGCGTTTTACAGCGGTCTTCTTCGCGCGGGAGTGCAGATCGCGGAGTATCAGCCACAGATATTGCACGCGAAATTGGCGATCATCGATGACGCCGTTTTTATCGGGTCCTCAAACCTCGATGTGCGCTCGTTCGGCATCAATTACGAGGTCATGGCCCGGATCGAAGACCGGGCTTTGGCGGAAGAGGGGCGTGAGTTGATTGCCTCAGCGTGGAATCGTTCGCAGGTAGTTCGGCGGCGCAGGCGGGGATTTTGGCAGCGCTTGATCGAGAATTGGGCGCGACTGCTGTTGACGCGAATCGACCCTTGGCTCGCTCGCCGGCAATTGCGGCGGCTGGTTTAGCTGGGCTGCTTCTTTTGTCCGATGAGATTGGGCTTTCGGGTTCGGAGGGCTGCTTTTTTTTCAGAACTCGTCGAATGAAAGGCGTCTTAAGTTAATTATTGATAACGAGAAGAGCAATTGGCGGCAAGTGCGGTAAAAATCTCTTGCATGAGAGGCGAAGGGCGGCACTGTCCGCCGCCTCAACTTTGCTCTTTGGACAGACGGAGGTCAGCGAGAGGTGCGCGGGAAGCGCGCCGGTTTCGAAAGTGAAGAAATTTTCGAAAAAGCTCTTG
>DATGXA010000244.1:0-4516 GCA_035299125.1 Opitutaceae bacterium | reverse complement strand
GGCGTCACCGTGCAACGCGATGATCGTCACCGCATCCAGTTTCCGAGGCGCACCCGGCGCCCGGCGACTGGCGTACACCCAGCCCGCGCGTTCGTAGAGGCTGACCCAGCGGTTGGCGTGAAGAAGCTTGGGAGTGTCCATGAGTTGGCGCGCTTTCGCGCGGACGGTCTTGGTATACCAATAAAATGGCAAAACGAGTCGTCGAGCGCGCAACACTCGCCCGCCTTGCTGCCGCCCGCGGTGAGCGTCGTGGAACGCCGGGAGGCGTTCCTTCCCTGCGATGCTCACCCGCTTTGTTTCCGGCCCGCGCCACCGAGCCGCGGCGCGATCCTCAGCCGGCGACCACGCTCGCGAAACCGAGTTGCGGCGCCATCCAGCGCCAGGTGCAGCTCGAGCTGCCCGAGCCGCCGTCGATCGAGAGCTCCTCGCCCCAGCCGCACACGCACTCCGGCTCCACGACGGTCAACGCCGGCGCGGTCGCGAGACACTGGAGCGGCTTGAACTGCATCATGATTCGCGTCTGCGAGCCGAACTTGCCGTGGATGCGATCCAGCCGCGCGAGTTTGCGCACGCCGCCCTCCGCCTGCTCGAAAACTACCCAGCGTTGCGACGACTCTTCCGCACCGTAGGCGAGCGCGAGCCATTCGCGCGCGGACACGAGCCACGAATTGTCACCCGCATCGAGATGGTTGAGCCGGTACCACTGCGCGATCAGGCCCTGCGGCCCCGAGAAGCGCAGCGGCTCCGGCTGTTCGAGTGTCCAAGTTTCGTTCGGACGCGTGGTGAAACGGTAGGCTTTGAAACCCATGCTAGATTCCTCCGGTGTTGAGTGCCGCGTGGTGCAGATCGAGAAGTTCGCCGGTCGTGAGCGTGCGTCGCAGTTCGCGCGCCCGCCGCCGCACCGCGGGCAGCAAGCCGCGCACCGCCGCTTCATCCGCCGCGATGCCGGCCGCGCGTAGCGCCGCTCCCAATGCCGCCGCGCCGGATTTCGAGCCGACCGCGAACGGCTCTCGTCGCCGGCCCACGATCTCCGGGGCGAACGGCTCGTAGGTGCGCGCGTCCTTCAGCAGCCCGGCGCAGTGCAGCCCGGTCTCATGGCGAAACGCCGCCGCGCCGACCACCGGGCGCTCCGGCGCGATCGGGCGCCCCGCGGCGCGGGCGACGAGGGCGGAGAGCAACGCGAGTTTCTCCGTGCGCACCCCGCAGTCGGCACCGTGCGCGACCCGCAGCGCCATCACGACCTGCTCGAGCGCGGCATTGCCCGCGCGTTCGCCCAGGCCGTTCACCGTCACGCTGGCCGCCGTCGCGCCCGCTTCGAACGCGGCGAGCGTGTTCGCCGTCGCCATACCGAGGTCGTCGTGCGCATGGATTTCGAGGATCAGCCCCGGCGCGCTCGCGCGCAGTGCAGCGATCTCGCGGAGCAGCCGCGCGGGATGCGCAACGCCTACCGTGTCCGCAATCCTCAGCCGCTGCGCAGGAGTGCACGCGACGGCCGCCGCGAACTCCTGCAGGAACCCATAGTCGGCGCGCGTCGCGTCCTGCGCGCCGACGGAGACGAAGGTGAACCGCGCCGCCGCGTCCGCCGTGAGGCGCGACAGTTCGCGCAACACCCAACGCCGGTCCTTTCCCCACGCACCCAGATGCAGGTCGGAAACCGGGAATGAAATGTGGACGCGCGTCGCTCCGCAGGCGCGCGCCGCGGCGAGGTCGCCCGAATCGGCGCGACACCAGGCGAGCACGTGGTCGGCGCCGATCGCCTCGATGACCGCGCGCAGGTCGTCCTGCGCCTCCGCCCCCGCCGCCGGGATTCCAGCCTCGAGTTCCGGCACCCCCGCCGCGACGAGTTCGCGCGCGATCGCCACCTTGTCCGCGCGTGTGAAAACGACCCCCGCTGCCTGCTCACCGTCGCGCAGCGTTGTGTCTATGAGATGGATTCGACTGATCTGCATGGTAGGGAGCCGAATGGTGGCAGGCCGAGAGGCGGAGGTCCGAGGTAGCGGCGGACCGCTGGGCCGTCCGTATTCGCGGCGGGCCCAGCGGTCCCGCCCTGCCCCGATCCGTCACGTCAGCAGGTATTCCTCCGCGACGGTGTCGTTCTCGATGGCATCGAGAATGGCGTCGATGGCGTCGTTGTTCGGCACGCGGTAGTAGTTGCCCGACGGGTAGTCGACCATCACCGGGCCCTTGACGCAGACGTTCATGCAGCCGGTGACCGCCACTTCGACGCCGTCGAGCGAGCGGTCCTGGATCTCGCCCTGTAGGTACGAAAGAAGGCTCATGGAGTCCTTCTTGTGGCAGACGCCCTGGCGCTCGCCGTTCGCACGGAAGCTGCCGCAGACGAAGAGATGATGGTTCGGTTTGTTCATAGGAATCAGGCCAAGGGTGTTTGGTGACAGGGTAACGGAAAGCAGCGGGATCTTTCAGCCGCAGCCGGTGCCGGTGCCTTTGCAACCGGCGCCGCTGCCGCAGGATGTGAAGCGGCGTTGCAGCGCCTTCGGGATTGGCTGGTCGGAGAAGACGGCGGCGAGGCCCTCCTCGATCAGCCCCTCCATCTCCAGAACCTCGATGCCGGTTTCTTCGAGGACGCGCTTCGGCTTCGGACCGGCGGCGGAGACGAGGATCGCGCGACAGTCGTGCAGCAACGCCCCGAGGTCGCGCCAGCGCCCATCGCCGGTGCCCGGTTCCGGCGTGCGACGCACCTCGTGGAACTTGAAGCCCGACGGCGTGGACTCGTCGCGCTTGAAGATGAGCACACGTGCCGCCTCGCCGAGGTGCTGGTTCACGAGCGCTCCCTCCTCGCTGGCGACCGCGATGTACGGACGGCTGCGTCCACTGAGCACGTCCGCGTTGGCGTAACGATTGAGCCGCTCCATGTTCTCCTCGTTGAGCCCCTCGTTGATGAGTCCGACGGCGTCGGCCCGGCAGCGGGCGCAGTGCGACATCTGCGGCAGGTGCTGACCGCTCTGCAGGCGAGCGCGCGCCATCATCAGGTTGTCGGGCGGCGCCATCTCCTCGAAGGCCGCGCCCTTCACCGGCAGGAACGCCATCACGTTCATCAAATCGGCGCCGAGTTCTTTCACGACCTTGGCGACGTCAGGAATGTGGTCCTCGTTGACGCCGGGCATGAGGATCGAGTTGATCTTCACGACGACGCCGAGCGCCTTCAACCGGCGGATACCGTCGAGCTGACGCTCAAGCAGCAGTTGCGCCGCCGCGATACCGCGCAACGGCCGGCGGCCGTCGCGAATCCAAGCGTAGATCCTCGCGCCGATCTCCGGATCGACGGCGTTCACGGTGAACGTGACGTGGCTGACCTTCAGCGCGGCGATCTCGTCGACGTACGGTCCGATGCCCAGACCGTTGGTCGCGAGGCAGAGGATCATCTCCGGAAAACGCGCCCGTACCGCACGCAACGTCGCCATCGTCTCGGCCGGGTTCGCGAACGGATCGCCGGGGCCAGCGATCCCGACGACGCTCAGGTTCTTCACGCGCGCCATCACCTCCTCGAGGTACGGCACAACCTGCGGCACCGGCAGGATCGAGCTCGTCACGCCGGGGCGGCTCTCGTTCATGCAGTCGAACTTCCGGTTGCAGAAGTTGCATTGCAGATTGCAACGCGGCGCGACCGGCAGGTGCACGCGGCCGAACTTGCCGTGCGCCTCCTTGCTGAAGCAGGGGTGCTTGGTGAAATCCAAGGTCTGGTGCACCACGGAGGGTACATCGTCGCACTGCGCGCCTTCGGCGGCGACGCAGGCGGAGGTCGTGGCGATCAGGGCGCTGTTGGTTTCATCCTTCATGGTAGAACTCTCCGGTTGGTTTCAGAGGTAGGCGTAACCGATGTCCGAATTCTCCTGCTTGGCTTCGAGCAGAGCGTTGACGATGCGGTCGAAAAGCTGCTGCGTGCCGGCGTAACCGAGCAGTTGGAGGCGTTGGGCGCCGAGGCGGTCGTGGACCGGGAAGCCGCAGCGCACGAGCGGCACGCCGAGCGAGCGGGCGAGCTTGTAGCCCTTGCTGCTGCCGATGAGCAGGTCCGGTTTCAGCTCCTCGATACGCGTCTCGATGTCCCCGAAGTCCGAGCCTTCCCGCACCTCGATGCGGTCGCGCAGCTCGGGCGCGGCGGCGAAGATCGCTTCGGCGAGACGGCGGTTGCGCTCGCCGCTGGCGACCAGCACCGGAGTGATGCCGGTTTCGGCGAGGAACACAGCGATTCCCGCGACCAGATCGTCCTCGCCGTAGACGACGGCCTTCTTGCCCGCGAGGTACTTGTGCGCGTCGACATAGCTGTCGATCAGACGGCCGCGCTCGGCGGCGATGCGGGCCGGCAGCTCGCGGCCGGTGGCGGTTTCCAACGCGGCGCAGAAGGCGTCGTTGGCGCGGACGCCGATCGGGAGCCCGAGGCGGTGCAGCGTGACGTTGAACTTCGTCTTAAGATGCGTGCCGGCCGTGGCGGGTGCCGCGGCGAGGGAGTGGCCGAACTCGATGGCAGCTCTGGCGCGGTCGAGCGCCCGGAGCTCGT
>DATGXA010000243.1:0-25356 GCA_035299125.1 Opitutaceae bacterium | reverse complement strand
GCGTATCGAACTCGTGGCGCCGCGCACCGTCACGCCCAGCGTGATCAACGAATGGACCTTGCACGCCGACACCGGCCGCCAGCTCGCGCCGCGCGGCGGCAACGCCGAGCTCGTGCGCCCGGCTCTCACCGAGACCGGCTTCGAGTGGGTCGCGCGGCGCGGCGCGTTCGGCGCGGCGCTGTTGCTCGCGTTCACCGCACTCGGTGCGTTGCTCGCGCGCAGCGAACGCTGGCGGCTGCTCGCCCTCATCGTGTTCGCGAACGTGACGATCGCGGCGCTGCTCGTCGCGGCCGCGGCGACCGTGGCGCGCCGCTCGAATCTGCAGGAGCTGGCGTACTCCGCCACGATGGTGCCCGCCGGCGAGAGCGTGACGATCACGGTGGCGAACACCTCCACGTGGTTGGCGATGATCTCGTGGTGGGGAATCGGCGCCGCGGTCGTGGGCGTGGCGGTGACCGCGAGCTCGCGTTTTCCGGGCAGGGCGAACCCTCCGGGTGAATCGCAGACCTCGGCTCACCGGGGATGGTTCGCCCTACCTGTGGGCGTCGCGCTCGTGGCGGCCGGTCTGCTCGCGCAACACGGCGGCGCGGTGCTCTTCTACGGCTGGGGTGCGCTCGCCGTGTGGCTGTTGCTCTTCGTGCCGACGTGGGGCCGCTGGAGCCGCGCGCGCCGGGAGCGCAAGCTCGCCGCCGCGGCCGAAGCGGAAAGCTGTGGCGCCGCTCGCGAGAGCGGCGAAACCGGCGCCGGCCCGGTATCGGTCGCTCCGCTGCTCGCGCTCGTCGGCGCATTGGCCTTCGGCTTCGCCGGGCAACCGGCACAGGCGCAGGTCGACCAGCTCCGGCCGGAGCCGGTCGAGCCGGCGGTGGTCGCGAAAGCGGCGCAGTCGGCGGTGCAGAATTGGACGATTCGCGACGACCGCCTCCACGGCGAACTGGAGCTCACGGTGCGCGGCGGCCCGGGCGACAGCTTCCTGCTGCTGCGCGCGCCGGCGGTGTTGACCGAGTTCAAAGCCGACGGCCTCCGCCTCGGCAAAGCGCAGGACGAGGGAAACCAAACCGCCTACTACGTCGCTCCGGAACGCGAAGGGCTGCTCACCGCGCGGGTGCGGTTCGAGCTCGCGGTGCCGAAGGGCACGACCGAGATCGCGCTGCCGAACGGTCCGGCGGCGACGCAGCGCGTGACCGTGCTGCTCGACCAGGCCGGCTGGGAATTCTCCTCGCCGGCGGCGGTGCAGGTGCTGCCGACACCAAACCTCGGTGACACCCGCAGTGGCGCGACGCTCGTGCTCGCGCCGTACGGCGCCGCGCTGGTGCAGTTGCAGCCGAAGCGCCGCGATCTCAGCACTGAAGCCACGCAGTTCTTCGCGGAGACGACACAGCTCTTCATCCCCGGTCCCGGCGTGGTGAACGGCCGCATGATCATCTCCATCCGTCCGGTGCAGGGGCGTGTGACGAGCCTCGCGTTCGACGTGCCCGCCGGGCTGACCGTCGGCGAGGTGAAAGGCGAGGACGCGGAGATCTCCTCGTGGCGTTTCGATCCCGAGAAACACCGGCTGCAGGTCGTGCTCGCCTCGCCGCAGGAGCGGCAATTCCGTCTCGGCATCGAGACTCAGCTCGGCACCGGCGCGCTGCCGTTCGACGTGACGCTCGCGCCGTTGCGCGTCGTGGGCGCGGCGGGCGATGTCGGCACGCTCGGGTTGGCCTTCGGCGGCGACGCGCAGCCCGAGAGCGTGCGTGCCGCGGGCCTTTCCGCGGTGAACACGGAGGATTTCGATCCGGAGCTGATTCCGGAGCACGACGACGACGAGCCCGCGGCCACGTTGCAGCATGCGTGGCGTTTCGGGCAGGAGGGCGGCAGCGTTTCGCTGAAGGTCGCGCCGGTCGCGCCCGAGGTGCGCGTCGTCGGCCGGCAGGTGATCTCCCTCGACGACGACCGGCTCGTGATGGCGATCGACCTCAAGGCCGCGATCACGCGCGTAGGGTTGTTCAAACTCAGTTTCGCGCTCCCCGCGGGCCTCGAGGTCGAGGCGCTCAGCGGCGGCGCGCTCAGCCACTGGACCGAGGCGCAGGAGGGTAACCAGCGGATCGTGACGCTGCACCTCGCCGGCCGCACGCTCGGCGAGACGATGTTCGCCCTCACGCTCGCCGGTCCCGCGCCGCGCGCGCAGGAGGCGTGGCCGATCCCGCACCTGCGGATCCGCGAGGCCACGCGCCAGACGGGCGAGGCGCTCGTCGTGCCGGGCAAGGGGCTGCGGCTGCGCGCGGTCGAGCGGGAGAAGGTCACGCAGCTCGATCCGCGGCAGGTCGGCGGTTTGCAGCCCGGCACGCTGGCGTTCCGGTTGTTGCAGGAGGATTGGTCGGTGAAACTCGGTATCGAGACGCTGGAGCCGTGGGTGACGGTGCAGGCGTTGCAGGAGACGACCGTGCGCGAGGGGCAGACGCTCGTGCGCCTCGGGCTGCGTTACCGAGTGGAGAACGCCGCGGTGAAACATTTCCGCGTGCGCCTGCCCGGGCTCGGTGAGGAGCGCGCCCGCACCGTGCGCGCGACCGGCGCGGCGGTGAGCGACCTCGTGCGCGTGCCCGGCGGCGACGAGTGGGAGATCCGGCTGCAGCGCGGCGTCGCCGGCGAGACGGATGTGCAGATCGAGTTCCAGGGACCTTCGGCCGACCAGAAGGCGGAGACGATCGTGGTGCCGGAATTCGTCGGTGCGCGGCAGGCGACGCAGTTCGTCGTGGTGCGCGCGGGCGGCCGGCTCGAGCTCGAGGCCGGGGCGTTGCCGCGCGGCTGGGCGCGGGCGGACTGGAGCGTGGTGCCGGCTTTCCTGCAAAACCGCACCGATCGCAGCGTGCCGGCGTTGTGCTTCCGCGTGGCGGAGGCGGAGGCGCCGCTCGCCGTGGCCGTGCGGCGGCACGAAGTCGCCGAGGCGCTCAAGCTGCGCGTCACGCAAGGCGAGCTCACGACGTTGTTCTCGCCGGCCGGCAACAGCCTCACCGCGGTGGACCTGCGCGTCGATGTCCTCGAGAAGAGCACGCTGCGGATGCGGCTGCCGGAGGGAGCGGCGCTGTTCAACACGCTCGTGAACGGCGCCAGCGCGGCGGTGGTGCGCGAGGGCGACGCGTTTCTGTTCCATGTCGTGCCGAATACCGCCGGCGAGCGCTCGGCCACCGTACGCGTCGTGTACTCGGCACCCGCGCGCCAGGACGGCGATATCGCGCTGATCGGCCCGCGGCTCAACGTGCCGCTGGAAAACGTGGCGTGGCGCGTCGTCTTGCCGGTTGGATACGAGCTCGCGAGCTACGGCGGCGGGCTGCGGCTGCGCGAGGAGCGCTACGGCGGGTCCTTCAGCGTGGCCGATTACCAGAGCTCGGTCTTCTCGAAACGTTCCGCGGAGTCGAAGAAGGCCGTGGCGATGCTCGAGGAGGCGAACCAGCTCATGCAGAAGGGCGACCAGCAGAAGGCCGGTGAAGTGCTCGCCCGCGCCGCGGCCACGCAGGCGCTCGACGAGGCGGCGAACGAGGACGCCCGCGTGCAGCTCCGAAATCTGAAGACGCAGCAGACCGTGCTCGGCCTGAACACGCGCCGCCAGCGCCTCTACCTCGACAACCGCGTCGAGGCCGGGCGCAACGAGCAGCTCGAGCAGGCGGCCAGCCTGAACCCCTTCATGCAGGGCCAGGTGAACTTCGATCCGACGCAGGTCGACCAGCTCCTCATGGGCAACTCGGCCGATGAGAACACCGCGCTCCGCGGCATCGCCGACCGGCTCGTCGAGCAACAACTCGCCGCCGAGCCCGCGCCGCGCGCGATCGATGTGACGCTCTCCGAGCGTGGCCGCGTGCTCACGTTCACCCGCAGCCTGCAGGTCGAGGGCGACAAACCGCTCCAGCTCACGCTCGACCTCGCCCGCACCGCGCGCCCGCCGTACGCGGTCGCCGCCGTGCTGCTTCTCGCCATCGCCGGCATCGCGGCGATCCCGCTCGTGCGGCGGAAGTGAGCGGCGGGGCGCGACACTGTGGACTGACGGTCGAGGGTAGGGCGGGCCCGCTGGGCCGCCGGGGACGGACGGCTCGGAGAGCCGTCCCTACCTCCGGCAAACGAGCTCTCCAGGATCGATTGATTGGCCTCTCGCCGAGCGCGCCCGCCAAAACCGCGGCCTTGAGGAGCGGGCGGAGGCGAAAGGCCATGTCAACCAATGGTTGACATGGCACAACGCGGGTTCCTCGCAAAGGCCGGGTGCAGATTCTGTTGCGGACGACGACGGGGTTCACGACGAAGCGAGGCGGGAAGCAGCGCTTGAACGGGACGCTCCGGTCGTGGCGAAAGCCGCCTAGGCTTTCGTGAGCTTGCTGAGCTCGGTGTCGCCAGCCTCCTTGCGGCGCAGGTCTGGCGACCTTGGCCACGACGCGGGTGAGCTTTACCGCGCCCGCGTTGGTGTACGGCTACCGGCGAGCGCATCGCGCCGGGTGCGCCGTTTCGCAACCTGCGCCATTTCCGACGACGTTCCCCACATGAAGATGACTTTCCGCTGGTTCGGTGAACACGACGACTGCATCGCGCTCTGGCAGGTGCGGCAGATCCCGGGCGCGCCGGGAATCGTCGGTGCGCTTTTCGACGTTCCCGTCGGCGAGGTCTGGCCGACCGAGAAGATCGCGCACCTCAAGGCGACGGTCGAAGCCGCCGGCCTCGAGCTCGAGGTGATCGAGAGCGTGAACGTGCACGACGACATCAAGCTCGGCGCGCCCACGCGGGACCGCTACATCGAGAACTATCGCAAGACGCTCCGCCGCCTGGCGCGCGTCGGAATCAAGGTCGTCTGCTACAACTTCATGCCGGTCTTCGACTGGCTCCGCACCGACTTGGCGCATCCGTTGCCCGACGGCTCCAACGCGCTCTTCTACGAGGCCGCGAAGGTGAAGGATCTCACGCCGGAGACCGTGCTCGATCTGTTCTCCCGCAGCGCGAACGGCTTCAAGCTCCCCGGGTGGGAGCCGGAGCGTCTCGCGCAGCTCAAGGAGCTCTTCGCGAAATACGCGGTCGTCGACACCGACAAGCTCTTCGCGAATCTGAAGTACTTCATCGATGCGCTCATGCCGGTGTGCGAGGAGTGCGACATCCGCCTAGCGATCCACCCCGACGATCCGCCGTGGCCGATGTTCGGCCTGCCGCGCATCGTGACCGACGAAACGAAGATCGCGCGCCTGCTCGCCCTCAACCCGAGCACCTACCACGGGCTCACGTTCTGCACGGGCTCGCTCGGCGCGAATCCCGCTAACGACCTGCCCGCAATGATCCGCCGCTTCGGCGCGATGGGGCGGATCCATTTCGCGCATTGCCGCAACATCCTGCGTTTCCCCAATGGCGATTTCACCGAGGCCTCGCACCTCTCGAGCGACGGCTCGGTCGACATGTACGAGGTCATGAAGGCGTATCGGGACATCGGTTTCGCCGGCTACATGCGCCCGGACCACGGCCGCATGATCTGGGGCGAGACCGGGCGGCCCGGCTACGGTCTCTACGACCGTGCGCTCGGCATCGCGTACCTCAACGGCCTCTGGGAGGCGCTCACCAAGGGCGCCGCCTGAAGCGGCGCAGTCACCCCCTCGTCCGCCGCACCACTCGCGTCCTTCTTTCATGACAACCAACACCACAGCTCTCTCCCACAAGGTTGCCGTCATCACCGGCGGCGGCGGCATCCTCTGCGGCGCGATGGCGCGCGCGCTCGGCGCCGATGGCGTGAAAGTCGCGATCCTCAATCGCACCGCGCCGAAGGGCGAGACAGTCGCCAAGGAGATCCGCGAGGCCGGCGGGGAGGCCATCGCGCTCGCGGCCAACGTGCTCGACCGCGCCTCGCTCGAAGCGGCGCGCGACGAGGTGCAGAAACGGTGGGGCGGCTGCGACATCCTCGTCAATGGCGCCGGCGGCAATCACCCGCGCGGCACCACCGCGACCGAGACTTGGATCGGCGCCGCGCAGAGCGCCGTCACCACCGGGCCCGGCAGCTTCCTCGATCTCGATGAGGCCGGTTTCCGCGCGGTCTTCGATCTCAACTTCATGGGTACGCTGTTGCCCACGCAGGTATTCCTCCCGCTGCTGCTCGGGCGACCGGGCGCGACAGTGATCAACGTCTCCTCGATGGGCGCGTACCGCCCGATGACGAAGGTGCCGGCCTACTGCGCCGCCAAGGCCGCGCTCAACAACCTCACCAACTGGATGGCCGTGCACTTCGCCGAGGCCGGCCTGCGCGTGAACGCCATCGCGCCTGGCTTCTTCTCCACCGAACAGAACAAGGCGCTGCTCTGGAACGCCGACGGCACGCCCACCGCGCGCGCGAAGAAGATCGTCGATCACACACCGATGCGCCGCTTCGGCCAACCCGAGGAACTCGTCGGCGCGCTGCGCTGGTTGTGCGACGACAAGGCCAGCGGGTTCGTGACCGGCGCCGTCATCCCGGTCGACGGCGGTTTCTCCGCGTACGCCGGCGTGTGAGCCACGCCGCCACGGGGGCGAGCCTCAGGCGGCGGGACGCGTCGCGGGCTCGATCGCTCGCGGGCTGGCGTTGCGGCGTTTGAGCAGGGCGTTGATCTCGCCCAGCAGGCGCTCGATCGTGACCGGCTTCGACAACACGACATCGGGCGCGGGATCGTCGGCCGTGCCGGTCCAGTGGTCGATGTAGCCGCTGAAGAGCACAAACGGCACGGCGGCGAGCGTCGGGAGCGTGGTGCGCAATTCGCGCAGGAGCGCGGCGCCGTTCATGCCGGGCATGTTGTAGTCGCTCAGCACGAGGTCGGGCACAAGCGTGCGCGCCGTGATGAGCGCCTCGGGGCCGTCTTCCGCTTCGACGACGCGGAAACCGAAGCGCTGCAACAGGGACGCCAAGGTCCGTCGCGCGCCAACATCGTCGTCAACTAGGAGAATCGTAGTGCCCATGCGTCACCTCAAGTGCGCGCATCTTCCCCCGGCGCGCAGGTCTGGCAAGCGCGGTTCCACCGCGCGAGGGGTTGGACCTCGATTTTACGGCTTTCCCCGGTGCGAGTTTGAGCCGCGCCCGGAAGCTGAAACCCGGGGCCACGCCCTAAGGCCTCAGTAGGAGACCGTCCGACCGAGGTAGTTGAGCATCCAGATCTCCTTCCACACACGATAACGGCCTTCCTTGGAGATCTTGCCGAACTCTTCGCGATCCTGGTGCGAGTGGAGGAAACCAAGCTCGGTGTTTACCTTCTCGAGCTGGCCCTGCTGGCGGTTGAGATCCTCAAGCGGCTCGGTCGTCCACGGCACGAGCGGCGAATCCGCCGAGCGGAGGCGGCGCCGGTGCCGCGTCACGAGCCGCGCAAGGCTGCGGATCCACGGGCGCCGCTCGACCAACCAGTTTTCCGGATAAAAACCGCCGAAGGGCAGATGAAGGTTGTCGGTCACGTAGCGCACATCGCTTTCGGTGCGGGAGGAGAGGGTGTAGTAGAGCGCGATCGCGCCGGTGGGCTGGGGGATGAAGGCGACCTGCAGTCGCAGCTGGTTTGAGGCGTCCTGGTACACGGAAAGCCGCAGGAAAATGCCCGGGGCGATCTCGGCCTTGAGCGATTGGGCGAGGTGGAATTTCTCGCGGCGCAGCCACTCGCGGATGGCGAAGAGGCGGCGTTGCGTGGGCCATTCCTCGCCGCTGCTGTTCACGACGAAGCGCGGAAAGAGCGGCAACGGACTGAGGCTCAGCGCGCGGATCGCCAGCCAGTGGTAGACGGACTCGACGAGAAACCAGCCGAGGAACGCCAGAACGGCCGTCGCCCAGAACGGCCGCTCCGTCCAGCCGAACGCCTCCGCAAGGTAAGCCACGCCGAGCGAGAAGAGGATCCAGCGCACCCAGCGGTTGGCGATCGTCACGATCGGAAGCAGCACCCGTGAGTTCAGCAGGTGGAGCAGGAGCGAGATCGCGGAGAAGCCGACGATGATCTGGCCGATTTCCATCGCGGGGAGCGGAACAAACGCCCTCGCGAAGCGAAAGCGGGAAATCGCCCCGACAAAAAAACCGCCGGCGAAAACACCGGCGGTAATGCGGAGGCGAGGGCGATCAGCTCAGGCGGACCGGCATGATCACGCAGAGGAAGCTCTCAAGCGTCTTGAACACGCCGGGGCTCACCTCGTCCTTCAGCTCAAAAAAGACCTGGTCTTTGTTCAACGCCTTGAGCGGATCCATCACGAACTGCGGGTTGAACGCGACCTGCAGCTCCGGGCCGGCGTACTCGATCGCCATTGATTCGTGCGCATCGCCGAAATCCGGGCTCGACGCGGTGATCTCGAGGAGGTTGTTGCTGAGCTTCAGCTTCACCGAGTTCGACTTCTCGCTCGTGACGAGCGCCGCGCGGTGCACGCACTGGAGGAAAAGCTCACGCTCGAGCTTGATGCGCTGGTGCGTCTCCTTCGGCACGACCTGGTTGTAGTTCGGGTAGTTGCCATCGACGACCTTCGAGAAGAGGTAGATGTTGTCGATGAGACCGTTGTCACCGACCTTGTCGGTGCCGATTTCGAAGGCCGAGCGTTTCTCGGTGACGGCGAGGCGGACCTTCGAGCCCTTGTCGAGCATGCGGACGAGTTCCGACACGGTCTTGGCGGGCAGGATGATGTTGCCGGCGCCCTCGGGCGAGGTGAGGTCCTTGCTGGTGAGGGCGAGGCGACGGCCATCGGTGGCGACCAGCGTGAGCTTGCTGTCGCGGAAGCTGAAATAGACGCCGTTGAGGATGTAGCGCGTCTCGTCGGAGGACTGCGCATAGGAGACGCTCTTGAGCATCGTCGCCAGCTCCTCCTGCTCGAGCGTGACGGCCTTCTCGTCAGCGAACTCGGGCATCGGCGGGAATTCCTCCTTGCCCATGCCCATGATCTTGAAGGCGGAACCGCCGGAGGTGATCTTCGCCTGGTGGCTCGGCGTGGTGTCGACCGCGACGTCGATGTTCGGCAGCTCGCGCACGATGGTGGCGAGGCGTTTGACCGGGAGGGTGATCGCGCCGGCTTCCTTCACCTCCGCCTTGATCTTGCAGCGGATGCCGAGGTCGAGATTCGTCGTCGCCAGCGAGATATGGTCCTTGTCCGCCTCGATCAGCACGTTGCTGAGGATGGGCATCGTGGCCTTCGAGCCGACGACATTGAGCACTTGGGCGAGGCCGTTGCTGAAGTGGTCGCGGTTGATTCGGAATTTCATGCGAGACTGGACAAGTGTTTAGGGGTGGTTGCTGACACAAGAGTGGATTGGGAGAAGAAAGAACTACAGATTATTCTTCCTATTATGGGGTGTGAACAACGCGGATTTGGCAGGCGCGACGGCGTTTTTCAGAGGAGGGCGGAACCACGGAGTCGGTGTGAGCAACTTCCGCGGAGTTGTCGGCAAACTCCGGGTTCGGCACCGCTGGCCGGTTATGGGGATTTTGTTGGATGGTTACTCACACCCGCATTGTGGGGAACTCCGTGGCGGCGGGCATGCCAGTGGCGGCGGAGGTGGCGGATGATGCCAAACGCGATGTAGCTCAGGAACAGCACCAGAAACGAGATCTCCTGCAGCTTCCACATCAACGCGCCGACGATCAGCAGCACGATGAAGGTCCACAGGCGCGTCTTCGTTTGCCAGTCGACCTTTTTGAAGCTCGGGTAGCGGATCGTGCTGACCATCAGAAACGAGATGAGCAACAGCAGCAGCGGCAGCGCGAAGGTGGTTTTCTGCAGCGAGCGCTCGTTGTCGGCGAGGTGGAGCAGGAACAACACGAGCGAAGCCACGGCGCCGGCGGCGGCGGGCACGGGCAGGCCGAGGAAATCCTTGTTCGATTCGTGTTCGGCGCGCTGGAGCAACGGGTTCGTGATTACGTTGAACCGCGCGAGACGCACGGCGGCGCAGAGCAGATAGATGAACGCCACGAACCAACCGAGCTCGCGGAACCACTGGTAGCCTTCCTGCGGAGCGAGGATGAGGAAGAACACCATCAACGCCGGCGCGATGCCGAACGACACCACATCCGCGAGCGAGTCGAATTCCGCGCCGAAGAGCGACGTCCGTCCGCCCATGCGTGCGAGCCGACCGTCGAGCGAATCGAAGAGCACCGCAGCGAGGATGAACCACACCGCCTGGATGTAGTACTCGCGCGGCAGGTGGTTCATGTGCGCGGCTGCAAACTGGCCGCCGTCGGCGATCAGGCGGGCTTGGATGCACTTGATCACCGCCACGAAGCCGCAGAACAGGTTTCCTGCCGTCATCAGGTTGGGCAGGAAATAGATCCGGCTCGCCTGGGTGACGTTGTAGGGATTCTCGCGTGAATGGAGGTCCGACGGCATGGCTGCGGGTGTCCGCGGGCTGGAGGCCTATTTCGTGAGGCTCTCGAGGTATTTCCAGAACTTCGAATGCTGTTCCACCAACTGCTGATCGCTCACGGGCAGCTTGGTGCGGAAGAGGAAGTCCTCGAGCGAGTTCCGATGCAGGATCCACTGGACGTGCAGCGTGTCGCCGTTGCGTTCGAAGTAGAAACGGAAATCGCCCGAGCGCAGCCGATAGAACGTGTGGCCCTCGCGGCTGAACTGCCCGAGCGGCTCGCGCGGCTGCGCCAACTGGGCCGCCGTGAGGCTCCCGAGCGGCTCGATCACCTCGAGCTGGGCCAGCTTGTCGAGCTTGTTGAGCTCCTTGACGCTCTGATCGGAAAACGTGACCTGAAACATGGTTGGAGGCCCGCCACCATGGGCAGGGTTTGCGGTCGCGCGAATTTCGGCCCGCGCCTTCCTGCCCGCAATCCCAAATCGGGCAGCTTCGCGCCGCTGCGTGTCGGGCAGCTCCCCAAGGCGTGCGCACGCCGTTCGACACCGCCGGTTCTCCCGCTAGCCTGCGCCTTCCCTCCGCTCTTCGCTCCTCCCGATCTACCCGATGAAAAAGGTGAACGTTCGCGAAATCCCCCTCGAAAACTGGAGCTCTCCCCAAGGCAAGTTTGCCTCGGCCGACCAGGAGATCTCGGTGGCGCTCGGCCGCGAGCCGCTGTCGACCGATCTCGCGCGTCGCCACCCTTTCGATGTGGAGCTCTGCCGGATTCCGCCCGGCAAGGCGGCGTGCCCGTACCACTCCCACAGCGCGCAATGGGAGTATTATCAGGTGCTCGCCGGTCGCGGCAGCGTGCGCCACGCGGGCGGCCGTACCGCGATCGAGCCGGGTGACTGTTTCCTCTTCGCGCCGGGCGAGCCGCACCAACTCCTCGCCGCGGACAACGAGGAACTCCGGGTGCTCATCGTGGCCGACAACCCGCTCGGCGAAACCTGCCATTACCCCGACAGCGACAAGTGGCTCGTGCGTTCTCCCGAGCGTCGCCTGATCCGCTCCGCGTCGCTCGACTACCTCGACGGCGAGGAGTGAGCGAGCCGCGTTCGCCGGTGGGCGTCGCGCTTCGGTGGTGTTGCGCGGATCGCGGGATCGTCGGCTTGGCTCGGCCAGCACGCGCCATCGCTCGAAACAGGTAAACAGCATTGTAATACCCATGGCGCGCGGTATCTGCGATTCTGTCCCCGGCGAATCCCCATGATCACCCTCGCCCTCATCGAACGCCTCAATGGTTGGTGGAACGAGCTCACGCTCGCCAAGCAGTTCTTCTACGGCATCGGCCTCGTTGCCGGTCTCGTTTCCCTCGTGCTCATGGTCCTCTCCATGATCGGCATGGACCACGACGAAGCCGTCGATGCGATCGGCTCGGCCGACGCCACCGGCGCGCACGATGGCGACAGCGGCGGCGGGATCTTCTCCATCAAACCGCTCACGGGCTTCTTCCTCGGCTTTGGTTGGGCAGGCGGATTGGCGCTCGACGCGGGGCTTCCGTTCTTCGCAGCGATCGCGTGTGCACTCGGTGCCGGCGCCCTGATCATGGCCGTCATCGTGCTCATGTTCCGCGCGATCCTCGCGATGCGTAGCGACGGCACCGCGCGCATCGAGGACACCGTCGGAGCCGTCGGCACCGTCTATCTCACGGTCCCGCCCGCGAAGGCCGCTGGCGGTCAAGTCGTCGTCAACTTCAAGGGACGCCAGGAAACGTACGCTGCGCTCAGCGCCGCGCCCGCGCCGATTCCTAGCGGCGACAAGATCAAGGTCCTCGCCGTCGTCGACAGCCGCACGCTCCTCGTCGAGCCGCTTGCCTGACGAGCGCGTCGTCGCTCCTCGTTTCGTCCCCACCTTCTCCCAATCATGGAAATCATCCACATCATCCTGATCGCGTTCGCGGTCGTGTTCGTCCTCATCGTCGCGATGACGCTCATCTCGCGTTATCGCATGTGCCCGCCGGACCGGATCCTGGTGGTCTACGGCAAGCTGGCGAACGGCCTGTCATCGAAATGCTACCACGGCGGCTCGACGTTCGTGATCCCGTTCTTCCAGAGCTATGCGTACCTCGACCTCACCCCGATCAACATCGAGATCGAGCTCAAGGGCGCCCTCTCCAGCCAGAACATCCGCATCGACGCGCCCGCCTCGTTCACCATCGGCATCTCCACCGAGACCGAGGTGATGCAGAACGCCGCCACGCGCCTCCTCGGCCGCACACTCGACGAGGTCCAGCAGCTCGCCTCCGAAATCATCATGGGCCAGATGCGCGTCGTCTTCGCATCGATGACGATCGAGGAGATCAACAACGACCGCGAGAAGCTCATTGGGCTCATCACCAAGGGTGTCGAGGTCGAGCTCCACAAGGTTGGCTTGCGCATGATCAACGGCAACATCCGCGACATCCGCGATCTCTCCGGCTACATCGACGCGCTCGGCAAGGAAGCCGCCGCCAAGGCCATCAACGACGCCCAGATCAAGGTCGCGCAGGAGAACCAGCGTGGCGCCATCGGCCGCGCCGAAGCCGAGCGTGAGCAGGCGATCCGCGTCGCCAACGCCCAAGCCGAGGCGCGCAAGGGCCAGAACACCGCGCAGGTCATCATCGCCAAATCCGACGCCGACCTCGCCTCCGAACAAGCCGAGGCCAAGCGCCGCATCGAAGCCGCGCAGAAGGTCGCCGAAGCCCGCGCGTTGCAGGAGGGCTACAAAGCCCAACAGGAGGCCGAGCTCGCTCGCGCCGCCCGCGAGAAGGCCCAGCAACAGGCCGACCAGATCGTGAAAGCCGAGATCGAGAAGGAACGCATCCGGATCGACGCCGAGGCGAAGGCCGCACAGGCCCGCATCATTCAGGAAGGCCAGGCCGCCGCCTACATCGCGCAGAAGCAGGCCGAGGGCGAGGGCGCCAAACGCGTCGCCGAGGGCGAAGCCGCCGGTATCCGCGCCAAGCTCGTCGCCGAGGCCGAGGGCACGCAGGCGCTGCTCGATGCGAAGGCCGCCGGTTTCGACAAGCTCCTCAAGGTCTCGCACGACGCGCAGGGCGCCACGCAGCTCCTCATCGCGGAAAACATCGTGCGCATCGCCGAGATCCAGGCCGGCGCGATCAAGGGTCTCGAGTTCGAGAAGGTCGTCGTCATGGGCGGCGGCGCTGGCGGCGCCGGCCCCGGCCAGTTTGTGCAGGACCTCTACAAAGGCGTGCTCCCGATCAACGAGCTCGCGAAGAACGTCGGCCTTAATCTCCCGAGCTTCCTCGGCACGCCGACCGCCGAGACGAAGGGCGAGGACCGCACCAAGAACTGATCGCCGCCGACCGTACCCAGTTTCCTCGGGCGCCTCGCGAGGGGCGCCCGTTTTGTTTGGTGCGACACCGGTGCGGGAAGCGAGGACGGGCGCCGTGGCTGGCGGCGCCCGTCAGTTCGTTCGGCCAATCAACCCCACACTACAAACAACAGACTGTCGCGCGCTCACCGTACCCGGGTTTGCCGACGGCGAAAGGGGTGAGTCGCAGCCGGCCCGCGTTTCACAGATCGGTGACCGGCCGTTCGCGTAAAGTTTACCGTCGGCCACCGCACGGGCCCCGTCCCGCCGGCTCCGGACCGCGACAGCTCCCGGTTGCGCCGCCGGCTCCGCTGGGTGACGCTGCGCTCCCCAAATCCCCGCATGCACACTCGCCTCCTGCTTTCCGTTGTCTTGAGTCTGCTCGCCATCGCAATCGCGCCGCGAGCCGGCGCCGCGGTCGACGTCTCCGCTGTCGAGAATCTCCGGCCAGCGCGCCCGGTCGTCCCCGCGCGTGTATTCAAGCTCACTGATTTCGGCGGCGTGGGCGATGGCGCGACCGACAACACCACGGCCTTCGCGCGTGCGATCGCCGCGGTCGAAGCGGCCGGCGGCGGTCGGCTTGTCGTGCCCGCCGGCGTGTTCATGACCGGGCCCTTCGCGTTGTGCTCGCAGCTCGAGCTCCATCTCACGGAAGGCGCGGTGATCAAGGCACCGGATTCCTTCGCCGCGCAGCATCTCCCGGATCCGGCGAGCTTTGGCGCCCAGGCCGAGCTCACGGCGGCGTTTCCGGAAGCGCCGCCGCCGCTGATCCATGGGCGCGAACTGCACGATGTGGCAATCACCGGCCCCGGCACGATCGACGGCAGCGGAGAACACTGGTGGGCGTGGTCCGAGCGCGCAGCGCGTCGTGTCGCCGCCACCCAGCCGGGCCGACTCGTCGTCCCGCGGCCGCACCTTGTCGTGATCGAAGGCTGCCAACGCCTCCGCGTCACCGACATCACCCTACGCCACTCGCCCAAATTCCACCTCGTGCCGCGCTTCATCACCGATCTCACCATCGAGCGCGTGAAGGTGCGCGCGCCGTTCGATGCCCCGAACACCGATGCCATCGATCCCGGCCCGGGCACGAACTTCCTCATCCGCGGCTGCGACATCGACACCGGTGACGACGATATCGTGCTCAAGCGCGGTGCCACCAACGTCCTCATCGAGGACTGCGTCATCCGCCACGGCCACGGCATCTCGATCGGCTCGGAAACCTCCGGCGGCGTGGCCAACGTCCTCGTCCGCCGCTGCACGCTCACTGGCACCGACAACGGCCTCCGGATCAAATCCATGCGCGGCGCCGGCGGCCTCGTGCGCAACATCCGCTACACCGACATCCGCATGTCCGGAGTGCCGCACGCGATCGTGCTCGACCTCACTTACGTCGACAACAACCGCCCGAATTTTCGCGGCGATCCCGCGCTCGTTCCCGCGATCCGCGACGTGCTGATCGACCACGTCACGATCGAAGGTTCCGAAAACGCCGGCCGCATCCTCGGCCTGCCCGATAGCCGGATCACCGGCATCACTCTGCGCGACGTGACCATCACTGCCGAGAAGGACCTTGTCGTGCGCGACGCCGACGAACCCGTCTTTGAGAACGTCACCCGCACGATTGCCAAAGGCGTCGCCCCGAAACGGCAGGAGTACATCGAGTAAGCAGGAGAGGCATTCGCGCGTCGGACTTAGTGTGTCTACTGCGCGAAGCTCACTGATCGTTCTCTGTCTCCGGCGCCGGCGCGACGGCGGGCTCTTTTCCCGCGGGATCGGTTGTGACCTCCATCCCGAGACGTTGGAGGCGGCGGGCGGCAAGGCGGCGAAGCTCGGCGCGTTTCTCCGGCGGAAGCTCGGCGCCGATGCGCAGAATCGTCGCGCCGATCGTGCGACGGGTGCGCTGCAGCGTTTCCACCCGTTGCGCCCGGAGCTCGGCGGCCGTGCGGGCAAACTCACGGTGCACGATCGCGGCTTGCGCCTCGTCGAGCGCGAGCTCGCTCACCAGACGTTTCTCGATGCGACCGGTCGCGCGTTCGAAACGGCCTTGCGCGGCCGCGGGTTCGCGGAGCAGCGCACGCGTGTGGCGCACGCCATAGCCGACAGTGCCGAGCACGCCCACGGCGATGCCGATCGCGAAAATGAAGAACGCGGCGAGAAGCGCCTTCCAGTGCAGCGTGATCATAGCGAGTCCTCCAACGCCGACCCGACGAGATCGGCCCACGGTTCGAGTTGGGTCCACGTGTCGTTCGCGAGCCAGACAGCGACGATGAGCGCCACCGCGGCGAAGCTGCCGCAGCCGGCGAGCCTGCGGGGCGTGGCGAAGAGCGCGGCGAAATCGTCGAGCCAAGTGCGCACGGGCGGCGGCGTGGCGGCGGCCGCGGTACGCGCGGCGTGCAGCGCGGCGGAGACATCGAGCGGCGGCGGCACGTCGGCCCGGGCGCTGGCGGCGAGGCGCGCCCACTTGGCGTCGGAGGATTCGGGTGACGGGTTCATGGGAGATCGTGATTCTTCAAGAGGGACTGCAGCCGGCGGCGGGCGCGGAAGGCGCGCAGCTTCGTCGCGGGGCCGGACCAGCCGAGCAGCTCGCCGATGCGGGCGAACTCCCAGCCTTCGAGATAGTGGAGCGTGAGCAGCGTGCGGTCGTCGGGCGGCAGGTGCGCGAGTAGCGCCTTCGCTTCGTCGGCGGCGAGGCGCGCGGCGGGATCGGTGCCGGGCGCGATCGCCTCGGGCGGCGGGGCGTCGGGATCGGCCGAGGGCGCGGCGGCCCAACGGCTGCGCACGGCTTCGCGGCGGCAGTGGTCGCGGCCGGCGTTCACGGCCACGCGCCGCAGCCAATGGAGAAACGGCTGCTCGGCGCGCCAGCTCGGGAGCGCGCGCACGAGGCGCACAAACACGTCCTGCACCAGGTCCTCGAGATCGGCGCGGCGGCGGGCGAAACGCCACATCAGCCGCGTCACCTCGCCGTGGTGACGCCGCACGAGCGCATCGAGCGCGGCGCGGTCGCCGGCCTGGGCGGCGGCGACGAGCGCGGCGTCGTCGGGGTCGGAGTCCGGCCCCGGGGCTGCGGCGGGCGGTGTTGGCGGCGCGACGGGCAACGGGTTCAACGGAAAGTCGGGTCGGGCCGCGGTTTCAAGGAACGAAAGGCGGTGGAGTGACGGTTCGCTGGGACGGTGATCTCCGCGGAAGAGCTGTTCTCGCGAACAGCTCCACCAGCGAATCAGCGGGTTCCTCAGTTGCCGCCGTTGTCGCGGGAGCGGGTGACGGTGCGTGTTTTCCCGTCGGGCGTTTTCGAAACGTCGACCTCCTTCGTGGCCGAGCGGCCGTCGGGGCCGGTGCGGGTGATCACGCGGGTGTGGCCGTCGTCGGTGCGCGTTGTGGTGGCGTCGACGGTGGTCGTCTTGCCCTCGGAGTTGGTGAACGCGGCGTGCGAGGTGCGGCCGGTTCCGGTCTTCTGGGAGGTGGCGGTGTAGGTGCCGGTCTCACCGCTGAAACGTTGATAGGTGCCCTGCGCGGAGGTGGAGCCGTCGGGGTTCTTCTGGAACGTGCCAGAGCGCCCGGCGGTGCGGCCGTCGGGGCGTGTGGTCTTCGTGGCGACGGTGCCCGATTGGGTGGACTTGTCCCAAGTGCGATCGACGCTGTGGGTCGTCGTCTGGCCGCGGTTGTTGGTGGTGCTGGTCTCGCGGTGCGAGGTGCCGCGTTCCCGTTCGGCGACGCGCGTGCGGGTGCGGGCTTCCGCGGGCGCGGAGGCGAGGAGGGTGAAGGCGGCGAGGGCGAGGAGAAGTTTGGTGGAGGTGTGGCTCATGTTGGTGATGGGTTACGCGACACCAAACGCGCGAGCCGGCGGCGGGTTTCAGGGAAATTTCGGGCGCACGCTCCAGCTGCGGCCGGGCGACGCGCGGCGGACGGTCCCGCGCGAAACGTTTTTGCGCCGTTCTCCCTCCCGCATGAAGCTGACCGATTCCATGCCGACTCTCCCGCTCGATCGCCGTCGCGAACGTTGGGTGCTGCTGCTGCTCACCGCGGTGCAATTTGCGCACACGCTCGACTTCATGATCATGATGCCGCTCGGGCCGCAGCTCATGCGCGCGTTTGCGATCACGCCGGGAAAGTTTGGCGGGTTGGTGTCGGCGTACACGTTCAGCGCGGGCATCGCGGGGCTGCTCGCGACGTTCGTGCTCGACCGCTTCGACCGGCGGCGGGCGTTGGTATGGATCTTCGGCGGCTTCGCCGTGGCGACGTTGTGCTGCGGTCTGGCGCCCTCGTACGCCGCGCTCTTCGGTGCGCGGGTGTTGGCGGGGGCGTTCGGCGGAGTGACGGCTTCGCTCGTGCTCGCGATGATCGGCGATGTGGTGCCGCTCGAGCGACGCGGCGCGGCGATCGGGCTGGTGATGTCGGGCTTCTCGGTGGCGTCGATCGCGGGCGTGCCGGTGGGCTTGTGGCTCGCGGGGCATGCGGACTGGCACCGGCCGTTCGTGACGTTGGCCGCGATCTCGGCGGTCATCCTCGGCGCGATGGTGCGATTGCTGCCCTCGGTGCCGGCGCATCCGCAGCCGGGCGGGCTCGCCGCGGCGCTCGGGCGCGCGCGGGAGATCGCGGTGCACCCGAACCACCTGCGGGCATTTGCGCTGAGCGTCGTGATGGCGTTGGCCGCCTACATCGTGTTCCCGTACTTGAGCCCCTCACTCGTAAGGAACTGCGCTTATCCGGAGCGGTTGCTGCCGCTGGTGTACGTGTGCGGCGGGCTGGCGTCGGTCGTCGGCATGAACGCCGCGGGCCGGCTCGCCGATCGCCATGGGCACCTGCGGGTGTTCCGCATCGCGGCGACGATCTCGCTGGCGACGGTGCTGCTGGTCACGCATCTGCCGGCCTGGCCGCTGGCGGCGCTGATCACGGCCACGGCGGCGTTCATGACGATGAACTCCATGCGCTATGTGCCGGCGATGGCGATGATCACGGCGAGCGTCGTGCCCCGCCAACGCGCCGGTTTCCTCAGCCTCAACTCCGCGCTGCAACAGCTCGCGGGCGGTCTCTCGGTCTCGCTGGCGGCATGGATCGTCGATGTCGATGCCGC
The DNA here is from genome assembly GCA_035299125.1 of Opitutaceae bacterium. Taxonomy (GTDB): domain Bacteria; phylum Verrucomicrobiota; class Verrucomicrobiia; order Opitutales; family Opitutaceae; genus CAJCBL01. Next base: position 6,655 of record DATGXA010000243.1, on the reverse strand, counting down.
GGGCCGGATCCTGCACTACGGCTTGCTCGGCTGGGTGTCGGTCGCGCTCGTGCTCGCCACGCTCGTGCTGGCGGCGCGGCTGCGCGTGGCGGCGGGACTGCCGGAGCCGGAGCGCGTTTTCCCCGGCTCGGAATCGGTGGTGGATTAGCGGAGGCGGAAGGTGAAAGGGGAGAGGCCAGAGCGGAGGACGAGTGCGTGATGGGCTCGGCGATGCGGACCGCTCGATGCGCGTGGCGTCCATTCGGGGTAAAACAGGCCCGCCGGCGTTTTCGCTCTGGAGACGCCGCGCCGTTGGCGCCTGAGTGGCGCCGCATGAAATCCTGCTCACGTCTCCTCGCGCTGGGTGCGATGCTACCGGCGCTGCTCCTGGCGAAACCCGACTCGGGCGCGAGCGCCCACTACCAGACCGTGCGCGAACGCGTAGGCGACGGCGGACAGGTGTTCGTCTACGTGGACGTCGACGGCTATTTCACGCAACTCGGCCGCGATCTCACGACCGACATCGCGGCCGTGGCCGGCGACGAACCGGCGCTCGCCCGCTGGAAACAGGACTATGCCGCGATCGCCGCCGAACTCGGCCTCGCGCAGGTGCAGGCCGTGGGCCTGAGCTCGCGCCAGCTCGGTCCGGATCGTTTCGCCAACAAGATCTACTTGCACGTGCCGGAGGGCCGGCGCGGGTTGCTGCGGTTGTTCGGCGGTGCGGCGCACCCGTTCGCCACCGCGAAACTCGCTCCGGCCGACGCCGACCTCTTCGTCGAGACGGAGTTCGACCTCGCGGCGCTCTACACAACCGCGCACCAGCTGCTCCAGCGCTTCGATCCCGAGCTCGCGAAGGAATTTCCCGGTGCCGAGCTGGTCGACCCCGCGCATCCGGCGGGCGCGGCGCTGGCCGCCTTCCTGAAGGCGCAGGGCCGCTTCACCGCGATCGTGCGGCTGCACGGCGAGACCGCGCTGTCGCCGGAATTTGAGTTCAAACACGACATCCTGCTCGCGCTCGACGTGTGCGGGCCGCAGCTGCTCGCCCTGCTCCGCGAGCAGCACCCGGAGCTGAAGGAGTCGAAGACCGAGAGCGGGAAGACGTTCTACTCCTTCGGCGAGGCCGCCGTGGGACTGCCGCTCCAGCCGGTCGTTGCGGTCGACGGCAACGCCTTCTACTTCGCGACGAGCGCCGGTTTCCTGCGCGAATGCCTCGATCGCAAGAGCGGCCTGCCGCAGGCGCCGGTCTTCAAAGAAGCGCTCGCTGCCACCGCGGCCGAGGGCAACGCGATCGCGTACGCCTCGCCGCGGTTGTTCGCGTCGCTCGGCGGTCTGCTCGGATCCGTCCCGCAACTGCCGGGCGCCGACAAATCATTCGAAGTCGCGCTCCAGAGTTTGTTGAAGCGTTTTGCCAAGGTCGGCGCGCCGGCGGTTTCGGTGACGAGCAACCTGCCCGAGGGTGTGCTCGTGCAATCTGTGGGGCCGAGCTCGCTGCGCGAGTCGCTCCCCGCGCTCGGCCTCGCCACTCCGGATCTTGCCGGAAATATCCTGCGTGTCGCGCTGCCCGCGCACGTGGCGAGCCTGCAGGCGCGGGCGCTCGCTACGCGCCAGGAGTCGGCGATGCGGGAGAACCTCGCCAAGGTGTCGGCCGCGGCGGAGGGGTTCTTCGCGACCAACGCCGAGGCCGAGGAGGTGAGCTTCGCCCAGCTGCTCGAGAGTGCGCCCACGCTGGCGCAGCTCGCGCCCGTAGCGGGTGAGGACTACGCGAGCGTGACCGTGCGGCGCGACCGCGACACCGTCGAGATCGTGGCGCCGAACGGCGTATCCGCGACTTACGGCCGGGCGTTGACCGACGCCGAGCGTACGAAGATCGCGGGCAATCTCGCGCTCTTCGACGAGGCCGCCGTGCTCTATTTCGCCGCGCATCCCGACGAGGCCACGATGTCCGCGTACGCCGCCACCGAGGCGGGCGGCGCGCTCACCAGCACGCCGGACTCGGTCGTGGGCGAGCAGTACGAGATCGAGGTCGCGCGCGACGCGACGGCGATCGAGCTGCGCACGCCGGGCGGCTCGACGGTGCGGCATGAGCGCCAACCGGGGTTGCGTTGGACGCTGCTCAAACGCCGTGCCCAGCAGAGCGCCGCGATCCGCGAAAACCTCGCGACATTCTACACAGTGGCGAGCGGGTACCTCGCCGAGCATCCGGATGAAGGTTACGTGAGCGGCTACGAGCTCTTTGGTGGCGACCACGACCGGCCGGAGCTGCCCGCGGTGGCCGGCGAGAGCTACAGCCAGGTGCGGCTGAACCGGAACAGCGCGACGGTGTCGTTCGAAGTGCCCGGCGTCGGCACGGTGGTGTACGAAGCCGAGCTGCCCGCCGCGCAGGCCGAGGCCATTCGGAAGAACCTCCGCGCGATCGCGAAAGCCGGCGCGGACTTCTTCACCAAAAACCCCGCGGAGAAGCTGATCGTGGCAGGCGAGCTGTTCGCAGCCGGCGCTGCGCGGCCGGAGCCGGTCGCTGGCGAGGATTACGAGGCGCTCGTAATGGAGCGCGGCGCCACCGCACTTACGATCACATTGCGCGACGGCCGGAAGATTACGGCCGACCTGCGCTGAGCGGGTTCAGGCGCTCGAGCGGCGAAAGGACGAGAGGCGAGAGCCGGAACGGAGGCGATGCTTGGTCACGCGAGCATCGCCGACTCTTGCGGACCGGTGGCTTGGCGCGCGGCCCTCGACGTTTGTCGCCCGACCGAATCGTCGCGACCGGGTGCGTTCAGGGCTTGCGCGGCGCTGCCGCGGCTTTCGGGGTGACCGGCTTGGGCGACTCGGCCGGTTGTTCCTTTTGCACGCGACGGCGCTGCTGCTCCTTGAAGCGGAGGGCGTTCTTCTGGTCGCGGATTGTCGGCAGGTATTTCTGTCCCATGCGCGGCAAGGGGCCGCAACGCGCGCCTCGGGGCAACGAGATTCGTGGTTCGGGATCGCGCGGCCGGGAGGCCTGCGGCAAGGTCCGTTGGCATGACCAAGCTCTGCATCTTCGTCGGCGTGTTTGTGGTGAGCACGGCGGTCGGGCTGGCGGCGGATGCGCTGGGGTGCAGTTTTTTCACCTCGTTCCTGCTCAGCGGCGTCGGCGCGATGCTCGGCGTGTGGCTCGGCTGGCTCGTGGCCCGGCGGTATTTCTGGTGAGAGGTGTGGCGGCGCCGCGCGCTGCGCCGGGCGCCGATCGACGTGCTTGGAACGCGGACGCGTTGTGGTTAGCACGGTGGCATGCGTTTCCGACTCGCTTCCCTGATTGCGCGCCATGCCGCGGGCGAACGCAGCCCGTGGGCGAAGGGCGTGGCGGTGCCGGCCGGGTTGGGCTTTGTCGCCTGGGCGGCGTTCGAACAGTGGCGTGTCGGGCGGGGGACGCCGGTGCAGTGCGCGCCCACGCAGCGGCTGATCACGAGCGGACCGTATGCGCGGTGCCGCAACCCGATCGAGTTCGGTGCGGTGCTCTACTACGTCGGGCTCGGCACGCTCCTGGGCTCGCTGTTCCACGGCCTCGTGCTGGGCGCGCTTGGGCTGGTCCTCGGCTCGGCCTTCCACCGGACGGTCGAGGAGCGGGAGCTGGAACAACGTTTTGGCGAGGCGTACTTGCGCTACCGCCAGGCGACGCCGTTTCTGTTTCCACGATTGGGGCGCCGGAAGCGGTGAAGCGGCCGGACTGTGCACTCCTCACGCCAGCGTCTTGCGGAAGCGGGAGACGGCGATGGCGAGCACGGCGGTGCCGAGGGCGAGCAGGGCGGCGTATTGCGGCCAGAGGATGCCGAAGCCGACGCCTTTCAGAAACACGCCGCGGATGATCACGAGGATGTAGCGCAGCGGATCGATCAGGCTAAGCCATTGGAAAAACGCCGGCATGTTCGCGATCGGGAAGATGAAACCCGAGAAGAGCATCGCCGGGAAAAAGAAGAAGAACGTCGTCATCATCGCCTGCTGCTGCGTGCGGCAGACCGTCGAGATGAACAGCCCGATGCCGAGCGTGCTGAGCAGGAAGAGCGCGACGCCGCCGAGCAGGAGCGGGAAGCTGCCGCGGAACGGAATCTTGAACCAGAACAGCGCCACGGCCGAGACGAGCGCGACGTCGATGAACCCGATGACGGCGAACGGCGCGCATTTCCCGAGGATGAACTCCACCGGACGGATCGGCGTGACCATGACCTGCTCGATCGTGCCGACCTCCTTTTCGCGCACGATCGCCATGCTCGTGAGCATGAGGCTGATCAGCATCACCATGATCGAGATCACGCCGGGCACGTAGAAATGGCGGCTCTCGAGATCGGCGTTGAACCACGCGCGCGGCTGGAGATCGACGCTGCCGACGGGCACGGCGCGGCCGGCGAGGCGGAGCGTCTGGTCGAGCGCGAGGGCGTTGCCGGCGGTGGCGGCGATGATGCCGGCGTAGTTCACCACGTAGCGGGCGGTGTTCGAGTCGGCTCCGTCGACGATGAGTTGCACGGGCGCGGGCTGGCCGGCGTGGAGGCGGCGTTCGTAGCCGGCGTCGATGCGCAGGATCGCGGCGGCGCGGGTGGAATCGACCAGTGCGCGCGCCTCGTCGTCGTCGAAGGTGCGCGCGACGGCGTCGAAGTACGCGGAGCCGGTGAACCGCGCGACGAGCTCGCGGCTGGCGGGCGTGTTGTCGCGGTCGACGATGGCGAGCGGCACGTGGCGGACATCGAGCGTGACGGCGTAACCGAAGATCAACGTCTGGATGACCGGCAGGCCGAAGATGACCAGGCGCATGCGCGGGTTGCGGAGGACGGAGCGGAACTCCTTGCGCAGGAGAGTGAGGATGCGTTCCCACATGGCGGGTCAGGCGAGCGGTGGGTGGTTGCGCGAAGGTAGGGACGTTTCTCCGAAACGTCCGCGCGGTGCTTGGGCCGGCCGCTGGCGGGCGTGGCGGCGGCTTCGGAGAAACCGCCCTACCTGCGAGGAACAGGTCGAAGTCGGTCGGATGCTCACGCGAGCCTCCGTTTCGTGCGGGCGATGGCGGCGGCGAGCATCAGCGTGGCGAAGCCGAGCAGGAACAACGCGTCGCCCCAGAGGATCGTGAGGCCGGTGCCGCGCAGGAAGAGGCCTTTCACCAGAGCGACGAAGTAGCGAGCGGGCACGATGTAGGTGATGCCGCGTACGACCGTCGGCATGTTGGCGATGGCGAAGGCGAACCCGGAGAGGAGGAATGCCGGGAGGAACGTGGCGACCATCGCGACCTGGCTGGCGAGCAGTTGCTGGCGGGTGATCGTGCTGATCAGGATACCCTGCGCGAGTGTGGCGACGATGAACACCGTGCCCACGCCGAAGAGCAGCAGCACGCTGCCCCGCAGCGGGACCTCGAAAAGGAAGACGGCCATCGCCACGGCGATGACGAAATCGACGAGGCCCACGCCGAGGTACGGCAGGAGTTTTCCCAGGATCAACTCGGGCGGGCGCACAGGCGTGGAGATGAGCTGCTCCATCGTGCCGGTCTCCCATTCTCGCGCGATGGTGAGCGAGGTGAGCAGCGCGGAGATCAACCCCATGATGACGGCTAGTATACCGGGGACGATGAAGTTGCGGCTGGCGAGGTCGGGGTTGAACCACACGCGTGTGCGTAGCTCGAGGCCCGTGCCCGGGGCGAGTCCCGTGCGGCGGCGGATCTGGTCGAGCGCGAGCTGTTGGTTGAACGCGAGCGCGATGGCCTGCGTGTAGCCGAGGACGATGCCCGCGGTGTTCGAATCGGAGCCGTCGACGATCGCCTGCACCGGCGCGGAGCGGCCGGCGTGGAGGTCGCGGGCGAAGTCCGGCCGGATGACAAGCGCGAGCATCGCCTCGCGGGAGTCGATGGCGTGCTCGAGCTCCGGGTACGAACCGACGCCGCCGCGGAACGCGAAGTACGGCGTGCCGGTGAAACGCGCGACGAACTCCCGGCTCTGCGGTGTGCCGCTCTGGTCCCACACGACGAACGGCACGCGGTCGACGTCGAGCGTGAGCGCGTAGCCGAAGGCGAACAGCATGAGCAGCGGGATGCCGACGGCGAGGCCGAGGCTGCGCGGATCGCGGCGGATGTGGAGCGCCTCCTTGCGGGCGATCGCCCAGAGCCGGCGGAAGTTCATCGGCGGAACTCCTGTTGTGCGCCGGCGGCGCGGTCGCGGGCCTCGATGAGCGAGACGAACACGTCCTCGAGCGTCGGCACGATCCGCTCGACGCGGGCGACGGCGATGCGCTCGGCCGCGAGGGCGGTGCGGATCGCGGTGATCGCGGTTTCGGCCTCGGCGGCGACCGCGTGCAGGCCTTTGCCGAAGAGCGCCGTTTCCTTCACTGCCGGCACGCGCGCGAGCACGGCCATGGCGTCCTGCGGGCGCTCGCAGTCGATCTCGAGCACGGCGTCGCTCATGTGGCGGGTCTTGAGCTCGCGCGGGCGGCCGAGCGCGATGAGCTCGCCGCGGTAGACGATGCCGAGCCGGTCGCAGTACTCGGACTCCTCCATGTAGTGGGTTGTCACGAACACCGTCACCCCCTGGCCGGCGAGCGTGTAGATGAGATCCCAGAATTGGCGGCGGCTGTTCGGGTCGACGCCGGAGGTCGGCTCGTCGAGGAAGAGGATGGGCGGCTCGTGGAGCACGGCGCAGCCGAGCGCGAGGCGTTGTTTCCAGCCGCCGGAGAG
>DATGXA010000242.1:0-2452 GCA_035299125.1 Opitutaceae bacterium | reverse complement strand
GCCGGCGGTTTTGCCACGATCAAGCTCGCGCGCCTGATGGACGCAAAAAAGCGTGCCGCTTGGAGGCGGCACGCTGGTTGTGGAAAGGCGCGGACTTAGCGGCGGAGCCGACGGCGGAGAGCGACGAAGCCTAGCGTGCCGGCACCGAAGACGACCGCGTATGTCGACGGCTCGGGAATCGCGGAATACGTGACGTTGAGCACGGGGACGACACCCGCGGCGGACTCCCGGGTTCCCAGCGCGTAGCCGCGGCCGGCATCGACGCCGGGTTGATCGATGACGAATGTCGCGAGGCCGCCGCCTGCGAGGCGAGTGTTCAGGAAGGCGGCGAGATTGGTTCCACTGATCGACGCCGCCCCGGCTGTCGTGGAGGTGTCGCTCACGAGCTCGTTGCCCGACGCGCCGTCGAAACTGGTGAGACGGGTGGTGAGATCGAAGCTGTTGACGGCGGTCCACTCGCTCCCGCGGTTGTTGAAGGTCAGGGTCGTCTCGTCCCAGTTCTGTGCCGTGTTTCCGGCGACGTCGTTGAGGCCATAGGCCGCGAAGCGGGCCGTCGTCATGATGTCGCCGCGGATGCCGCCCGTGGTTTCGTAGAACGTCAGCGAGGCGTCGGTGATCGTCGCGCCGGTCGGCAGGCCGGAGAGATCGAACCGGTAATAGGCGAACGCCTCGCGAGCGGTGTTGAGGGCGTAGATGTTCGCCAACGCCTCGGTGCCGTGGTTCACGAGTTGGCCGGTTCCGTAGTAGACCCAGGTGTCGGCGACCGGATTGAAAACGGTGGTTTGGGCGGCGACACTGGTCGCGGCGGCCGCGGCAACGGCAGCCGGAAGAAGCAGATGACGGAAGTTCATCAGGAGCAGGGTGGGGTTTGGGGTTTGCGGCGGGCAGGACTGGCCCGTCGGAGGGATGGATAACGGCTCGAGACGGCGTCGGCGGTCCGGCTGCTTTCGGACAGTTGGGCATCTCGCACCCCGGGCGCGCTCGCATACCGCCGATCGGTCGGAAAATCGTTGCCGAATTGTGATCGAGAGACAGCCGGCACCGATTGAACGAGAAGGGGGAATGGCATATCGTTTCGCACCGCATCTGCGGTTCGCCATGATCGTCGATCTCGCCGCTCAACACGCCATGGACCGGCTCGGGAAAGTCGGCTTCGACCGGCTCTTCGAGTCGGAGCGTATCCTCGCCACGGTGTGGCAGTTCGCGGCAGGTGTCGCGAACCACGGTTTCGCCGGTTACTACCTGAGCCGGCGCGGCGATCTGGCGTTCCACGCGCCGGCGGCGTTGCGCGCGATCGGCGCCGAGGGGTTGGCGGTGATTGCGGCCGAGGCCAACGCGCAGTTCGGCGCGGCTGGTCCGTCGCCCGATCCGAAGATCCGCGCGGAGCAGGTGAAGCAACTCGGCGAGGAGGCGCACCGCGTGTTCGAAGCGCTGGAGCGGCGCTATTTCGAGGCCGAGGAGAGCATCGATGGCCTGTTCGAGGCGTGGTACGAGCGCGAGACCGGCACCCACCGCTCGGTGTTTTGACCGGCCGGCGCGAGATTGCGCGCCACACAACGCCGTTGCGGAGGCAGATGGCGGCGCTTCACGTTGGGGGATGGCTTCAGCCCAGTTGATTCTGCAGTCGGTCGAGTTTGCGCATTCGGGGATGACCGCGCCGTTGTTCACGGAACTGACCGTGCAGTTTCCCTCGGGCTGGACGGGGATCGTCGGGCCCAACGGCGCGGGGAAGACGACGTTGCTGAAGGTCGCCGCGGGCGAACTCGCGGCGCGGAGCGGATCAGTGCAGCGGCAGGGGCTGGCGCTCTACGTGGCGCAGCGGACCGACGAGCCGCCGGAGTTCTTCGAGGATTTCATCTGGGCGCCGGACGCCGCGGTGCTTAAGGCGCGGCTGCGGGTGGGCGAGGACTGGCCGGAGCGCTGGGCGACGTTGAGCCACGGCGAACGCAAACGCGCGCAGATCGCGGTGGCGCTCTGGCGCGAGCCGGCGGTGCTCGCGCTCGACGAGCCGAGCAACCACATCGACGCCGAGGCGCGTCGGCTGTTGCGGCAGGCGCTCCAGGATTTCGGTGGTATCGGATTGTTGGTGAGCCACGACCGCACGCTTCTCGACGAGCTGTGTTCGCAGTGCCTCTTGCTCGATCCGCCCTCGGCCGTGCTGCGTCCGGGCGGCGTGACGGAGGCGCTGGAGCAGCAGGAACGCGAGGAGCAGTCCGCGCACAGCGCCAACGACGCGCTGCGTCGCACGGCGAATCGGCTCCAGGCGGAGGCGCAGCGCCGCCGGGTGATCGCGGACCAAAAGGCCGCCGCGGCGCGCGGCTCGAAGCAGAAGAAGATTCCCGCCAACGACCACGACGGTCGCGCGATGCGCAACCTCGCGAAGTTGACCGGCAAGGACGCCTACGCCGGCAAGATGGCCGCGCAGATGAAGCAGCGCGCGGGCAAGGTGGAG
>DATGXA010000241.1:0-8497 GCA_035299125.1 Opitutaceae bacterium | reverse complement strand
GAGCCACTCGCGGAGCTTCGCGATCAGGCGGCGTTCGCCGAGCGCGCCGACGGACTTCGCGAGGTTCTCTGTGAACGGATTCATGACGCGCCGGCGACTCCGGAGAGGAGGAGCAGAATGGAGTTCAGGTTGAACAGGCTGTGCGCAATGACGGGCACGAGCAGGCTGCCGGTGCGTTCGTAGGCCAACGCGAAGACCACGCCCAAGACAGTGAGCGGCACGAAGTGGACGGCACTCCCGTGGAGCGAGGCGAACGCGAGCGCGCTTAGGATCAGGGCTGCCCAACGCGGCACGATGCGGCGCGTGATGCGAAAGAGGCCGGCGCGGAACACGAGTTCCTCGGCAAGCGGAGCGAGAACAACGCCCATCACGGCGAGCGCGAGCACAAGATGCGGCGAGTCGGCGGAGGTGAAATACCCGGCGAGGTCCTGCAGCTTCACCGGAATACCGAGCGCATCCATCGCCTTCCCCGAAATGAAACTCGTGCTGTAGACCAGCGGCAGCGCTGCGCAGAAAACGGCGCCGCCGAGCAGCACGCGATCGGCGAGCGGCGCGGCCGGTCGCACGCCGACCGCCGGCAGCGCGCGACCGAGCGAGCGGCGATACAGGGCGAAGAGCGCTAGCGTGACAGTCACGGCGCCCTGGAAGCCGAGCACCGAGAGGACCGAAACCCAGCCGCCTTCCGGATCGAGCGAGAACTGGCGCGAGAGGCTTCCGGCAAAAAGCGAGCCGACGAACACCGCGCAAACCGCCACCCACGCGACGAGCAGCGTGTCGACCAGCGGTGCATCCCACGCCGGCATCCGCGCCGGCCGGATCCGGATTTCGCGCAGTTGCGGGGCGAAAAACCACGCCGCGATCAGCGCCACACCGAGGAAGACGAGCGCCCATTGGGCGAGCGAGATGGCGTTGGCGGCGGGGGGGAGATCGGACATCGCGCGGATGTTGGGCGAGCGCTTTGCGCGAACCAAGACGGAACACGCGCGACGAAACGAAGCCGCGCGCGGGGATTGCCACCAGCAGCGGGGTCGGGCATTCGGACCGGATGCAACGTTGCTTCGTCGGGACGAAAACTGGGATGCAAACGCGTTGGTCGGCGGCGGCACGCCGGTGGCTCCTCGGTGCGTTCGCGCTGGGCTGCGCGACGGTGTTTGCGGCCGAGATCCCGAAGCCGCTCACGCCGGAGATCATCGCCGAGGCGGACCGCGTGTGGCTGCTCAACGAGCAAGGGGACACCGCCGCTTGCGCTCGGCAGAGCGTGTTCATCGTGCGGGCGGCGGAAGCGTTTCGATCGAACAAGCGCAACGAGGACGCGAAGACCTACTATTGCCGGGCGGCGTTGGTGCGGCCGTGGGATTTCGAGTTGAAGATCACGCTGGCGGAGTTGCTGCGCGACCTCGGGGAAACCGAGGCTGCGCGCGGACTCGCGGAAGAAGTGCTCGCGTTGGCCGAGAGCGAAACGCTGCTCATCCGTGCGCGTGCGGTGACCGGTGCGAATCCGCCGACGGCTGTGCCTCCGATCGCGGCGCTCGCGCCCGCCGGCGATGAACGCGTGATCGTGCTCGCGGTGGCGCCGAACACCGAGCCGTGGCTGGTGAGTGAAACGGCACGACGACTCGCGGATTTGCTCGGGGTTCGCGTGGGCTTGGCGACGGCGCCCTTCGATTGCGGGAAGCCGGCCCGCACGGGGCGAGCCGAACTCGCGAACGATTTGCGCCGTACGTTGCCGTGGCGGGCCGAGCGCATGGAGCTCTACATGCCCGGCGGACGGCGCGTGCCGCCGCAATACCTGACCGACGATCAGGTGATCGACATCGGCGAGAAGATGCTGCGTGGCGACGCGGGCGGCTCGGAGGAGCAGCGGCGGTTTCGGCAGCGAGTCGAGGAAGCGGACAAACGGCTGCAGTGGAACGTGGGGACGTTGCTCGCGGCGCTGCAGCAGCAGTACCCGCGGTCGGCGGCCGGCCGGGAGATCCGCCTGGCGCTCGTGCCGGTGGATGTGGGCGGTGGCACGGCGAATTTCCTCTACGGGTCGGCGTCGGTCGACGGTGCGTGCGCGGTGATCTCGTATTATCGCTTCGCGGCTATCAACACCGGCGAGCCGCCGAAGAGCGAGCGGTTGGCGGATCGTACGCTCAAGCAGGTGCTATCATCGCTGGGGTTCGCGCTCGGCGCGGCGCGCTGCCCGGATGCGCGTTGCGCGCGGTCGTTTCCGGCCGGCCTGCCGGAGCATGATGCGAAGGGCACGGCGCTATGCGGCGAGTGCCGGGCGCGTTTCGCGAAGGCGCTCGGGCGCGAGCTGCCGCCGCGGAACGAGTGATCCGGCCGCGGGCGAAACGCTCACGCGTTCCGCCGCAAGCCGCGGCTGATCGCCGCTCTCGCGAGCGGCTCCACGGCGGCGGCCTGCTCAGGCGACGATCTCGCCGTCCTGATACACGATCTTGCCAGCGACGATCGTGGTCTTCACGCGGCCGCGCAGCTGGCGGCCGTGCCACGGCGAGTTCGAGGACTTGCTGAAGCCCTCGATCGCGTTGTAGGTCCACTCTTCGTCGGGGTCGAAGAGGACGATGTCGGCGGCGGCATCGGGCGAGAGGGTGCCGGCGGGGAGCTTGAGCACCTGCGCGGGCTTGATCGTCATGAGCTCGACGAGGCGGCGCAGCGTGAACTTGTTCTCCTTCACGAGCGTCTGGTGGCAGACGGCGAAGGCCGTCTCCAGGCCGAGGATGCCGAAGGGCGCGTGGTCGAACTCCTTGTCCTTCTCGAAGTTCGTGTGCGGCGCGTGGTCGGTGGCGAGGCAGTCGATGGTGCCGTCGCGCAGGCCCTCGATGATCGAGCGGCGATCCTCGTCGGTGCGCAGCGGCGGGTTCATCTTGAAGTTGGTGTCGTAGCCGGCGAGGGCGCTGTCGGTGAGCGCGATGTGGTGCGGGGTCGCCTCGGCGGTGATGGCGACGCCGCGGGCCTTGGCGCGGCCTACGAGCTCGACGGAGTACTTCGAGCTGAGGTGCTGGAGGTGGATCTGATGTTCGGTGTAGGTCGAGAGGATGACGTTGCGCGAGACGATCACGTCTTCGGCGGCGTTCGGCCAACCGCGGAGGCCGAGTTTGGTCGACATGAAACCCTCGTTCATGACGGCGCCCTGCGTCATCGCAGAGTCCTGACAGTGGTCCATGACCGGGATGCCGAACATCTTCGCGTACTCGACGGCGCGGCGCATGAGCTCGTTGTTCTGCACGCACATGCCGTCGTCGGTGATGGCGACGCAGCCGGCGCGGGCGAGCGAGCCGATGGGCGCGAGCGCCTGGCCCTTCATGCCGACGGTGATGCAGCCGGTCGGGTAAACGTGGACGATGGCGGAGCGTTCGATGGCGTCCTGGATGAACTGCACGGTGCCGGCGTGGTCGACGGGCGGCGTGGTGTTCGGCATGCACACGACGGTGGTGAAACCGCCGGCGGCGGCGGCGCGGCAGCCGGTCTCGATGGTTTCCTTGTGCGTCTGGCCGGGCTCGCGGAAATGGACGTGGATGTCGACGAAGCCGGGCGCGGCGACGAGGCCGGCGGCGTCGATCTTCTGCGCCTTCTTCTTCTGCTCGGCGGTGAGCTTGGCGACGATCTTGCCGTCGACGGCGAAGACGTCGCCCTTCTCGTCGCGCTTGTTGGCGGGATCGATGACGCGGGCGTTGGAGATCCAGAGAATCTTGGACATGGCGGGAGGCGCGGGCGCGGAAAGGTGGCGGGTGGGGCGGTTACTCGACGTGCTGGCCGATCTTCTCGGGGTCGCCGCCGGCGCAGAGGTAGAGGATGGCCATGCGCACGGCGATGCCGTTGGTCACCTGCTCGAGGATCACGGAGCGGTCGGAGTCGGCGAGGTCGCTGTCGATCTCGACTCCGCGGTTGATCGGGCCGGGGTGCATGATGATCGCCTCGGGGCTGAGCCAGCTCGCGCGAGTTTTGTTCAGGCCGAACATGCTCGTGTACTCGCCGAGCGAGGGGAAGTGCGCGGAGTCCTGACGTTCGTGCTGGATTCGGAGAAGCATGACGACATCGGCGTCGGCCAGCGCGGCCTTCAGGTTGTGCGAGACCTCGACGCCGAGGCCGACAAACCAGTGCGGCACGAGCGTCGAGGGGCCGACGACGGTGACCTTGGCGCCGAGCTTGGTGAGCAGCCAGATGTTGGAGCGCGCGACGCGGCTGAAGAGAATGTCGCCGAGGATGCAGACCTTCTTGCCCGCGAGAGTCGTGTGGCGCTCGCGGATCGTGTAGGCGTCGAGCAGCGCCTGGCTCGGGTGTTCGTGGGCGCCGTCGCCGGCGTTCACGACCGGGATGTTGAGACGCTGGCTGAGATAGAGCGCGGCGCCAGCGGCGGCGTGGCGGACGACCATCATGTCGACGCCGAGCGCCTGGATGTTTTGCGCGGTGTCGCGGAGCGTCTCGCCCTTGGTGGTGGAACTCGCGGCGGCGTCGAACGAGACGACGTCGGCCCCGAGGCGCTTGGCGGCGGTCTCGAAGGCGAGACGCGTGCGCGTGCTCGGTTCGAGGAAGAGGTTGACGACGGTCTTGCCGCGGAGGGCGCCGAGCTTCTTGGCGCCACGGTCAAGGAAATGGCGGATGGTGGCGGCGGTTCCGAGGATGGTCTCGATTTCGTCGCGGGAGAGCTCTTCGATGCCGATCAGGTGTTTGCGGGTCCAGCGCATGGGTGGGTGCGGCGGCGAGTTGTCGGGAGCGCGCGCCGTGAGCGGTGTTTGTGAAACCGGCGGATTGGCCGGTCAAAGCGGAAACTGGTGCTTCCGCGCGCCTCGGGCTGACCACGCGTGCCGAAGCGGCGATGACAGCCTCACGCTTGGTGGGCCCAGCGGTTCCGCCCCACCATCGGCAGCCCCAGCGCAACGCTCACCGCTTCGGGACGGGGAGCGGCTGGAGGTAGTGGTCGAACCAGTGGCGGATCCCCTCGAGGGACTCGGTGATCGTCTGCTGCACGGCGACGGCATAGAGATCGAGGAAGACGACGGCGTTCACCATGTAGTCGCTCTCGGTCGCGTGCCGGAGGCGCTGCACCATGGCGGCGTTCACGATCTGAACGTTGTGGTAGATCTCCTGGAGACCGTGGAGGCTGTAGTCGGGCGATTGGCCGGCGTGGGCGCGGAAGTACTGAGCAAGCAAGTACATCGAGGTGGCGCGGTAGATCGTCTCCTCGCGGCTGGCGAGCGGGAGGTGGAAACGCGCCATCGGGCGGAAGTACGAGAGGTGCGGGCAGCCGCTGACGGAGTTGATCAGGCCGAGCATCGAGCCGATCGCGCGCTGGGCGCTGGTCTGTTGCGAGATGGTCCGCTCGGCGTTCACCACTTCGACGCGCACGAGATCCCACGAGAGCAGGCCGTCGAGCCGGTGCACGACGGGCACGAGACTGGCGGCGAGGGGACAACGTTCGTGCGTGGCGGCGTTGAGCGGGCAATTCGCGCAGCGGTGATTCCCGAGCTCGGTCCAACCGGGCATGAAGAGCGGTTGGGGTGTGGTGAGCTCGAGCGTCTCGGCATCGAGCTGGAAGAGGAAGACCTCGCGCGAGCCGTCGGGGAGCGTGAAGATGTACTCGATGTCCTTGGTGGCCATTGGGCGAGGAGAAGGACGCTTAGCGAGCCGCGTTGCGCGGGCGACGTCAATGCCACGCTGCCCGCGGCGCGTATGCGTCGCACAAACGTGACCGCGCGCGGCGTCTGCCGCTCCGATCGGCTCTTGTCTTTTGCGTCGTGGTGGCGCCTGATCGGCGCCCGTTTTTCTTCCATGGTCACGAACAAAGTCCGCGTCCGTTTCGCTCCCAGCCCGACCGGGTTCTTCCACATCGGCAGCGCCCGCACCGCGCTGTTCAACTGGCTCTACGCCCGCCACACCGGTGGCACGTTTGTGCTGCGCATCGAAGACACCGACAAGGAGCGCAACAGCGAGGCTTTCCTGAACGTGATCTACGAGAGCCTGAAGTGGCTCGGCATGGATTGGGACGAGGGCCCGGGCAAAAGCGGCGATTTCGGGCCGTACCGGCAGAGCGAGCGCGACCACGTCTACCGCGAGTACCTCGAGAAACTGAAGGCCGCGGGCCGCACCTACGAGAAGGACGGCGCGGTCTACTTCAAACTGCTCGGCGAGCGTTCCGAGGTCTTCGACGAACATCGCAAGAAGACGGTGACGAAGGTCGCGGCGGCGCCGGCGATCATCGACGACCAGATCCGCGGCCGCGTGGAGCGCGTGGAGGACGAGGATTTCGTGATCGTGCGCTCGGACGGCAATCCGGTGTTCCATTTCGTGAACGTCGTCGACGACATCGCGATGCAGATCACGCACGTGATCCGCGGCGAGGACCACCTCTCGAACACGAGCAAGCACGTGGAGTTGTTCAAGGCGTTCGGGGTCACGCCTCCGAAGTTCGCCCACATCCCGCTCATCCTGAAGTCCGATGGCCCGGGCAAGATGTCGAAACGCGACCGCGGCGCACTCATCGAGGAGTACCAAAAGCGCGGGTTCCTGCCTGAGGCTGTGGTCAACTTCCTCTGCCTGCTCGGCTGGAACCCCGGCGATGATCGCGAGAAGATGCCCGTCGCCGAGATCGTGAAGCTCTTCGATCTGCCCGGCGTGAACCAGAGCAACGCCCGCTTCGACGAGAAGAAGATGGCGCACATGAACATGCTCTACGTGCTCGAGCAGCCGGCGGAGCGTTTTGTCGAGTTGGCCCGTGCGCACCTCACGCAGCACAACGTGACCGCCGCGCTCGCCGCGGAGCCGGCGTACTTCCGCGAGGTGATGCTGCTCAGCCAGCCGAAGATCAAGGGGCTCGAAGAGCTGCCCGCCTACACCGCCTATTTCTTCACCGAGGATTACGCGACCGACGAGAAGGTCCGTGGCAAGGTCATGGGCAAGGGCGACCCGAAGGCGCGCTTGCGCGAGCTGATCGAGGTGCTGCGCGCGGCGGATTTCTCCTCCGACACCGCGATCGAGACGGCGATCAAGGATCTCGCGACGAAGAACGCGCTCGGCTTCGGCGATTACCAGGCGGTGGCGCGTCTTGCAGTTTCGGGCACAAACGTCGGTCCGTCGATCACCGGTATGTTCCGCGTGCTCGGCCGCGAGCGCGTGCTCGCGCGGCTGGAGCGGTTTCTCGCGGCGGCGTGATAATAGCCGGGGGCGGTGCCCCCGGCCGTTCTCCATCCCGGCGCGAATAGCCGGTCTCTTGCGGCCGGCCACAGCAAGCACCGGCCGCGCAAGGGCGGGCTTATTTCCCGCGGAAAACGGGCGAGCGCTTTTCTTTGAAGGCTTTGATGCCCTCGGCGTAGTCGGCGCTGTCGTAGACCTTGCGGCGGATCGCCTGGATACGCTCGGCGGTTTCGGCGTCGATGAGAGCGCCCCGGGTGAGGAGCCGGAACTGGGCCTTGATCGCGCGCACGGCCAGCGGGGCGTTCTTGGCGATGCGGACGGCGAGATCGTAGGTGAACCGCTCGAGGTCGTCGGCGGGCACATGGTGGTTCACGAAGCCGTTGTTCCAAGCCTCCGTCACTGAAGTGGGGCGGGCGGTGAAGAACATCTCTTTGGCCTTGTTGAGCCCGATATGGTTCACGAAGTGCATGAGACCGGAGGCATTGTAGGGGATGCCGATCTTGGCCGGTGTCATGGCGAAGGTGGAGCCGTCGGTGGCGATGACCATGTCGCACGAGCAACAGAGGTCGCAGGCACCGCCCCAGACCGTGCCCTCGACCATCGCGATGACGGGAACTGGGCAGTCCTGGATGTGGCGGAGAAGCGTCTCGAGCGGATCGCCGTAGGAGAGGGGATCACGCCGGGGCTCGGGGAGCTCGTTGATGTCGTGGCCGGCGGACCAGACCTTCACGCCCTTGTTGGCGCGGAGGACGATGACATTGACGCCGTTGTGTACCAGCTTGTCCATGCCACTCATGAGCTGGTCCATGAGGAGATGGCTGAGGCAATTCAGCTTCTCCTCGTGGTTGAGGATCAGCGTGCCGACGAGGCCATCGGCTTTGCTGATGATGAGGGTGGGCGCATCGCTTTGCGGCGTGGCGGTGGTGGAAGAAGTCGGCGTGCTCAAGAGGCGGAAGAGAGTAGTGGATGAGCGTCGTCACGCGATCCGTTTTCGCGAGGGGCGGACGCTGCGTCTCCGTCCGCAAGTGCAGGATGAACTGCATTCATGAGCTGTGCGCAAATTCCCGGAAGGGCGCGTCGACTGCGCGAAAATGTGCAAGGGCGACAGGGCGGTCGCTTCACCGCTGGTTTTGTGAGGGTACGAGCAGCGAAATGCCCGGTGGCACATGCCGTGCTGAAACAGACGCGGTCACACGTGCGTGCCACCGCGGTGCGCCGTTCGTCATCCCAACTCCACAAATACCTACACACACTATGAAGAACTGGCGTAATCCAGGGTTTGGCACAGTGGGCAAGCTCGCCCTCGTCCTGCCCTTGCTGGCCGCGGGCGCGGCCTATGCGGAAGATGCGGTGCAGGCCG
>DATGXA010000240.1:0-19341 GCA_035299125.1 Opitutaceae bacterium | reverse complement strand
GCCCGCCGCCGCCGCGGCGCCCGCGGCCACGGCCGCTCCGACGAACGAATCCGAGCCGAAGCTCAATTTGCCGGGCTCGAAGTAACTTTCCGCGGACCGCGGCCCGACGTTGTCTTCGAAACGCGCACCGTGCTTCGGTGCGCGTTTCGCGTTTCCGGGCACCGCCGGCGCTGCGCTGTCCGCTTTGCCCCCGCGCCGGAGGTGGACGCCCGCACGGGAAGCGCGGTGTCATATGCCACGAGTTTTTGCTCCACCGAGCCATTGCGCGCGCCGTCGGCAGAATCCTACCATGCGCGGATGAAGTCGGTTTTCTCCGCCCTCGTTTCCCTAATTTTGCCCGTCGTGGGCCTCACCTTGGAATGTGCCGCTGCACCTGAGTTGCCACGCATCGAGCTGTGGCCCGAAGGCGTGCCCAGCTTGCGCGCCGACGCTGTGCCGGAGAAGGGCGACGAGGGCTGGATCACGGGCGTGCATTTTCCGTCGATCACCGTTTGGACGGCGCCGGCCAAGCTGGCGAACGGCACGGCTGTGGTGGTGTGCCCGGGCGGTGGTTACTGGGGACTGGCGGTGGACCACGAGGGCGCGCAGATCGCGCAGTGGTTCAACGCGCGCGGTGTGACGGCGTTCGTGCTGCGCTACCGGCTCGGCGAATACGGCCAACCGGCGCCGTTGCGCGATGTGCTGCGCGCGCTCCGCATCGTGCGTTCGCGGGCGGGCGAGTTCGGCGTGAGGGCGGACCGGATCGGCGTGATGGGGTTCAGCGCGGGCGGGCATCTGGCGTCGAGCGCGGCCACGTTGTTCGACGCTCCGGAGGGCCGCACGGGCGCGGAGCTCGACGCGGTGAGCGCACGGCCGGATTTTGCGATTCTCATCTACCCGGTGATTTCGATGAAGCCCGGCGTGACGCACGCGGGATCGCGGCGGGGGCTGCTCGGCGACAATCCCACGCCGGAGCTGGAGCAGCGGTGGTCCACGGACCGGCAGGTGACGGCGGCGACGCCGCCGACGTTTCTCATGCACTGCGCCACCGATGGCGCGGTACCGGTGCAGAACTCGCTGCTGTTTTTCGAGGCGCTGCGCGCCGCGGGTGTGCCGGTGGAGTTGCACGTCTTCGCGGAGGGACCGCACGGCTTCGGCATGAAGCCCGGCGTGGGGCCCGGCGAGGTGTGGCCGCCGCTCTGCGAAGCGTGGCTCCGTGTGAACGGCTGGCTTAGCGGCGGTCCGGCGCGGTGAGTGAGCAGTCGCGGTGAGCTGTTCTCGCGAACAGCTCCACAGCGTTTTAGCGGCCGTCAGGTTTTCGCCGGGAGCGGCGGAGTCGCAGTGGCGGACTTCCTGTGGAAGTGCGCGACGACTTTGGCGAAGTAGAGATAGACGACCGGCGTGATGTAGAGCGTGAGGAGTTGCGAGACGACGAGGCCGCCGACGACCGCGAGGCCGAGCGGGCGGCGCGATTCGGCACCGGCGCCGAGGCCGAGCGCGATGGGCAACGCACCCGCGAGCGCGGCGAAGGTCGTCATCATGATCGGGCGGAAGCGCACGAGGCAGGCGTCGGTGATGGCTTTCTCGTCGTCGGTCTCGCCGCCGGCGCGCGCAGCGAGGGCGAAGTCGATCATCATGATCGCGTTCTTCTTCACGATGCCGATGAGGAGAATCACGCCGACGTAGCCCATGATGTTCAGTTCTTCGCCGAAGAGCCAAAGCGTGAACAGCGCGCCGAAGCCGGCCGCGGGCAGGCCGGAGAGGATCGTGAGCGGGTGGATGAAGTCCTCGTAGAGGATGCCGAGCACGATGTAGATCACGACGACGGCGAGCACGAGGAGGAGCGCGATGCCCTTCAGCGAGGAGGCGAAGGCCTGCGCCGTGCCCTGGAAGCCGTAGCTGACATTCGGTGGCAGCGCCTGCGCGGCGAGCGTGGTGATGGCGCCGGTGGCGTCGCCCAGCGAGACGCCAGGCGCGAGGTTGAACGAGAGCGTAACGGCGGGGACCTGCCCGAGGTGGTTGATGCTGAGCGGGCCGACCTGGCGGCGGATATCGGCGACGGTGTCGAGCGAGACGAGTTCGCCGTTGCGAGCGCGGAGATGGAGTTGCGAGAGCGACTCCGGCGTGCGCTGGAACTCGCGGCCGACCTCCATGATGACGTAGTACTGGTTGGTCGGTGTGTAGATCGTGGATACCTGGCGCGAGCCGTAGGCGCTGTAGAGCGTGTCCTCGATCTGCTGCGGCGTGAGGCCGAGGGCGGCGGCGCGATCGCGGTCGATGTCGACGCTCACCTGTGGGCTGGTGATGAGGAGGTCGCTGTTCACGTCGACGATGACCGGCAGCGCGCGCAGCTTGGGCTCGAAGTCCTGCGCGGCGGCGTAGAGGGCGTCGAGGTCGGTGCTGGTGAGGGTGAACTGGTAGAGGGAACGCGTCTGCGCGCCACCGATGTTGATTGCGGGAGGGAGTTGCGGATACGCGCGCAGGCCGGGTATGGCGGCGAGCCGGCGGCGGAGATCCTGCACGACCTCGGCGGCGGGCGGGCGCTCGGAGCGGTCCTTCAGGCGCATGAACATGCGGCCGCTCGTGCCGCCCACCGAGGACATGAACGCATCGACCGCCGGGTGCTGCGCGACGATCTCGGCGGCGGCGAGTTGCTGGCGCGTGAGCTCCTCGAACGAGACGTCCTGCGGCGCTTCGAACTGCGCGCGGATCTGGCCGTTGTCGTCGGTCGGAATGAAACCTTTCGGCAGGAGCAGGGCGAAGAGGACGGTGAGCGCGACGGTCGCCAGCGCGATCAGCGCCACGTGGCTGCGGTGGTGGAGCGCGCCGCGGAGCGTGTGTGCGTAGAAGCCTTGCATCGCGACGAAGGTCCGCTCGCTCGCGGCGTAGATGCGGCCATGGCGGCGGTGCGCTTCGACCGCATGCGGTTGCAGGAAGCGGCTGCACAGCATCGGCGTGAGCGTGAGCGAGACGAGGCCGGAGACGAGGATCGCGGCGGTGATGGTGACGGCGAATTCGTTGAGCAACCGCCCGAGCAGCCCGCCCATGAAGAGGATCGGGATGAACACGGCGACGAGCGAGAGC
This sequence comes from Opitutaceae bacterium, assembly GCA_035299125.1. Classification (GTDB taxonomy): domain Bacteria; phylum Verrucomicrobiota; class Verrucomicrobiia; order Opitutales; family Opitutaceae; genus CAJCBL01. The sequence continues at coordinate 16,278 of DATGXA010000240.1, read as the reverse complement.
GTCATCGAGAGGATGGTGAACCCGATCTCGCCGGAGCCCTTGAACGCGGCCTCGCGCACCGGCAGCCCGCGCTCGGTGTGGCGGACGATGTTTTCCAGCATCACGATCGCGTCGTCGACGACGAAGCCGACGGAGAGCGTGAGCGCGAGCAGCGAGAGGTTGTCGAGGGTGAACCCGAAGAAGTGCATCGCCACGAACGTGCCGAGCAACGCCATCGGGATGGCGACGCTCGGGATCATGGTCGCGCGCAGCGTGCGCAGGAAGAGGAAGATCACCAGCACGACGAGTACGACCGAGAGCAGGAGGGTGAACTGCACGTCGTGGATCGACTCGCGGATCGGCTGGGAGCCGTCGCGCAGGAGATCGAGCGCGATGGACTCGGGCAGCTCCTTGCGGATCGTCGGGAGCAAGGCACGGATGCGATCGGCGACGGCGACGGTGTTGGTGCCGGGCTGTCGTTGGATCGCGAGCACGATGGCGCGCGTGCCGACGCCGTCCTTGTAGTACCAGCTGGCGGTGCGGATGTCCTGCACGCTGTCGATCACCTCGGCGATCTCACCGAGGCGGACGGGTGCACCGTTGCGGTAGGCGACGGTGATCGCGCGGAACTGCACGGCGGTGTCGAGCTGGCCGGTGGCGACGACGGTGAGTGCCTGGCGGGGGCCGTCGAGCAGGCCGGTGGGAAGGTTGACGTTGTGCTGCGCGAGGGCGCCGCGGATCTCGTCGAGCGTGATGCCGCGGTTGGCGAGTTCGCGCGGGTCTAGCCGGACTCGGAGCGCGTACTTTTGCGAGCCGTAGACCTGCACCTGGGCGACGCCCTCGACGGTGGAGATGCGCTGCACGAGGCGCGTCTGCGCGAAGTCGTCGACGGTGGAGAGTGGCAGGGTGGGCGAGCTGAGCGCGAGGTAGACGATGGGCGAGTCGGCGGGATTGTTTTTTCGCAACGACGGCGGCGCAGGCATGTCGCTGGGCAGCCGGCGCTGCACGGCGGCGATCGCGGCCTGGACGTCCTGCGCGGCGGCGTCGATGTCGCGCGAGAGCACGAAGGTGATCGTGATCTGCGTGCTGCCGAGCGAGCTGTTGGAGACCATCGAGTCGATGCCGGCGATGGTGGAGAACTGCTGTTCGAGCGGCGTGGCGACGGCGCTGGCCATCGTCTCGGGCGTGGCGCCGGGCACGAGGCGGAACTGGCCTTCGAGGACGACGGTTTCGCCGGGCTTCACGCCCTCGGTCAGGAGCGCGAGCGAACCGGTGGTGCGGGCCACGACGACGGGGCGGAGCGCGACGGTTCGGTCGGATTGGACGACGAAAACCTGCGGACCGCGCTGGCCCTGCTGGACCGCGGCGGCGGGCACGACGAGACCGGTGTCGCTGCCGAGCCCGAGGGCGACATCGACGAAGCGGCCGGGCCAGAGCGCGCGGTCGGCGTTGGGCAGCTCGGCCTTGAGGAGAACGGTGCCGGTGGTGGGATCGACGGCGTTGTCGAGGAACGCGAGCCGGCCTTCGCGGGCGGTGGAGTCGCCGCCGCGGTTGCGTACCGAAACGGTGGCGACTCCTTGCGCCGCGGCTTCGCGGACGGCGTCGAACGAGGATTCGGGCACGGAGAACGCGACGGAGATGGGATCGAGCTGGTTGATCGTCACGAGCGTCGTGGCGGCATCGTTGGCCTTCACGAGCGCTCCTTCGTGGAGGCGGAGTTCGCCGGTGCGGCCGCCGATCGGCGCGCGGATCTCGGTGTAGCCGAGCTCGAGCTCGGCGTTGGCGACTGCGGCCTCGCGGGCGAGCACCTGGCTGCGCGTGGTGGCGGCGCGGGTGGTGAGTTGGGCGAGTTGTTCTTTGGAGACGGCGGCCTGCTGGTCGAGGTTGGTGTAACGCGCGGCGTCCACGCTGGCGCGCTCGGCCTCGGCCTGGGCGTTGGCGAGATCGGCGCGGGCGATGGCGAGGGCGTTTTCGAAGGGGCGGCGGTCGAGCGAGACGAGCAGTTCGTCAGGCCGGACCTCGTCGCCCTCGCGGAAGTGGATGGCGGCGATCACGCCGTCGATCCGCGATTTCACTGCGACAGTCCGCAGCGGCTGGACGGCGCCGACGAGTTCGAGCACGCGCGGCAGTGTGCGATCCTCGGCGACGGCGGTCTGCACCGGCAGCGGTGGTGGGACGGGGCGGGCGGCGTCGTTGTCCGGGCAGCCGGTCAGGAGGAGGCAGGCCGCGGCGAGCGTAGCCGGGAACGTGCGGTGGAGGCGGTGAAGAAGCATGGCGGTTGGACAGGGGAGCGAGGCTTGGCACCGGGGCGACTGCGACGGGCGGCGTCCTCCGAACCTTCTGCGAGATTCAGCAAGACGCGCGACAACAATCCCGGTTGCAGCAATAACGTCGCGAGAAGCGCCGCGATGGCGCGCGAGAGCAGGCGCCAGTGTGGCGGTCAAGATGGTCGGGGCGGAGAGATTTGAACTCTCGACCTCCTGGTCCCAAACCAGGCGCTCTACCAGGCTAAGCTACACCCCGAGTCATGTGTGCTGGCGAAGCCTCGGCTGCGGCCCCGCGGTGTCAATGCTTCCGTGCGTCCGAGGATGCTGTCGGCGGTTGTCGGGCGTAAGCCCCCTGCGGTTAACTGCTTGCTTTGCCCCTGCTGCCAGCTATGGGTCGAAGCCTACTTTTCATTCCATGGATACCATTTCTCGCGAGAGCAACCCGAGCGTTCTTCCGTTTGTCGGACTGGGTCTGGGCGCACTGGCGTGCGTGCTGGCAGTCGTCGCCATCGTGAAGGCCGGTCAGGTCAAAACCCTCAAGACGGAGGTCGATAACCTGAACAATCAGGTGCAGAGCGTTGCCGGCGATGTGAGCGCGGCCAAGGACACGGCGAATCGCGCCAACAGCTTTGCCTCGAGCCTCGCGAAGCAGACGCAGGACGGTTTCAACCAGGTGAGTGGTGCGATGGAAACCATGCGCGCCGACATCAACAAGCTCGCCACGGCGCGCACCGCACCGGCCCCGAAGGCCGCGAAAGAAGGCGGCGCCGCTGCGGCTGGTGCGGCCGCGGGCCCCGGTGGCGACTACACCGTGAAGGCCGGCGACACGCCCGCGAAGATCGCCCGTGCGCACGGTGTCTCGATCGACGCCATCATGGCCGCCAATCCCGGCCTCGAGCCGACGAAGCTGAAGGTCGGCCAGAAGATCAATCTGCCGAAATAACTCTCGCAAACTCCTTTCGCCTCCCGCGGCCTTCCGCCCGGGAGGCTTTTTTATGAGCGAAATCCGCAAAGCGACCGCCGGCCGGCCCAGCGTCTGGGAACGGTTGGCCGACGCCGCGGTGGACCACTTCCGCGTGTTTCGGGTGCGGCGCACGCGTTACCGCCATCCGCGCGATAGGCGCGAGGGAGAGTTTGTCGTCATCGAGTCGAACGACTGGGTGAACGTGCTCGCGCTCACCGACGACGGCCGGATGGTGTTGGTGCGCCAGTTCCGGTTCGGTGTGCACGACTTCACGCTCGAGATCCCCGGCGGCGTGATCGAAACCGGCGAGGATCCGGTGGCCGCCGGCGTGCGCGAGCTACGCGAGGAGACGGGCTTCGTCGGGCGCGACGCGCGGCTGTTGGCGCAGGTGCGGCCGAATCCCGCAATCCAGGCGAACCGTTGCCACTTCGTGCTCGTCGAGGGTTGCGTGCCCACGGCTTCAACACAGCTGGACCCGTTCGAGGAGATCGAGGTCTCGCTGCTCCCCGTCGACGAGGTGATCGCGCAGGCGGAGCGTGGCGAGATCACGCACGCGCTGGTGATCGACGCGTTATTCTTCCTGCGGGCCTGGCGGGAAGGCCGACCGCGCTGAACGGCGCGCCGTGGCGCGTGGTTTGACAGCGCGGGGTCGGGCCCTTTGTTGGGCGCTGCTACCATGAATGCCGCCCATCCGCCGCATTTCGCCAATCCGTCGCCGGTGCTCGGCGCCGCGGTGAACGGGTATGTCCCCGACGCGCTCGAGGGCGAGATCCGCGCGATCTACGAGCGCAGCCCGCTCTACGCGAAACGGCACGCGCTCGAGGGCGGACGTCTGCACTGGGCGGGGTACGAGAACATCCCGCTGTTGACCAAGCGCGACATCGTGGAGAACGGCCATTGCGCGTTCTTCGCGGATTGCGCCGAGGTCGATGCACGGGTGCAGCGCAAGGAGTGGGAGTACGAGTCCACCTCCGGCACGACGCAGGGGCCGATGACGGTGATCATGGAGCGGCGGTGGTGGCCGGAGCAGACGGCCCGCGCCTACGCCGCGCATCCGGCGCTCGCCCCGTACGCCTCGCTGGCGGCGCGGCGCGCGATCCTCGCGCCGGTGGGCTGCTCCAGCAACATCTGCCCGTACGAGGACTTTGAATTCCCGCAGCGGTTCATCGAGAACACGATCTACCTCAATCTCCACAGCGACCCGTTCGTGTTTCTCGAGAGCGAGTGGGACCGCATCGTGCTCGAGCTCCAGGCCACGCAGCCGGAAGTGCTCGAGGGCGAACCGGTGTATCTCTCGTTGCTCGCGCGCGCCGCGCAGAAGCGCAAGGTGCGCGTGCCGAGCGTGAAGGCCGTGATCCTCACGTACGGCAAGGCCAGCCGCGAACATGGCCGGCGGATCGCCGAGGTGTTTCCCGCGCCGCAGGTCGACCTCTACGGCTCCACGGAGGCCGGCTACATCTTCGTGGGCGACGCGTTCGCGGACAACTCGCGGCCGATCGATGCGAACGTTTTCATCGAGCTCGTGCCGTTCCGCGCGCTGCCGGAGACGTTCCAGATCGTGGTGACGACGCGCGGCCGCGAGGCCATGCCGCTGCTGCGCTACCTCACGGGCGACATCGTGCAGCGTTTCCCGACCGGCTTCCGCCTGGCGGGACGCGAGCGCGACCTGCATTTCCGGCGCGACGGCTCGCTCGTCTCGCCGGCCGACATCGACCGCGCGCTGCCGGAGAGTTTCGCCTGCTGGCATTATTGCCTCAGCCAGACCGGCGAGAGCGCGTGGAAGTTCGACTACGTGGCAGAGCACAGCGCCGGGCCCGAGGTCGCGGATGCGATCGCGGCGATGCTCGGCGACGGCGCGCGCGTGACGATGGCCCGCAAACGCCTGATCGCGCCCGCCGCGAGTGGGAAATTCGCGCTGCTCAAGCCGCTTGGTGCGGGCGCGAAGCTCTGATCACCGCGCGGATTCGGCGCGACCGCGCCAAGGCCGGAGGATGGCGGAGTTGCCGTGATGAAAACGGCTCACGGGAAGCCGTGATTTAAGCTCGGGCGTGGGCCGCGCGGCGCGGCCGCGATTTTCGCTAATAAGGAATTGCCCGACGAGGGGTCGGGCCTAGCGTCGGCACTTTCGTTTCCCGCCCTTCGCTTTCCAACGCACCACCGCAATGAGCCTCGTTCGTAATCTCTTCTGCTCCTCCTTGGGGAAGAAATACATCATGGCGCTGACCGGCCTGGCCTTGATCGGCTTCGCCGCCGGTCACCTCGTCGGCAACCTCCAGGTCTTCTCCCATCCGGACAAGATCAACGGCTACGCCCACTTCCTGCAGGGCCTCGGGCCCATGCTCTGGGTGGTGCGCCTGAGCCTGCTCACGATCGCGGTGCTCCACGTGTGGGCCGCGATCCAGCTCACGCTCGAGAACGCCAAGGCCCGCCCCGGCGACTACGGCTACAAGCACACGATCCAGGCGACGCTCGCCTCGCGCACGATGCGGCTCACGGGCTTCGTCGTCGCGGCGTTCATCGTCTACCACATCCTCCACTTCACGGTGGGCGCGGTGAGCAGCGACACGTTCAAGACCAATCCCGCCATCGGCGAGTACACGATGGCGCACGACTTCCATCTCTTCGGCCTGACGATCGTCGGCGCCGGCGCGCACGTTCATGACGTGCACACGATGATGGTTCTCGGCTTCCAGAAGCCGATCGTGGCGCTCTTCTACATCGTCGCGGTCTCCCTCCTCAGCTTCCATCTCTGGCACGGTTTCGAGAGCGCGTTCCAGTCGCTCGGCCTGCGCACCAGCCGTTGGGGCTGCTTCCTGAAGGGCGTCACCCGCCTGTTCGTCGTCTTCTATCTGCTGGGGAGCATCGCCATCCCCGGTGCGGTGCTCGCCGGTGTGGTGAAAGCCCACGGCGCCAACGCCCCCGTCGCCTCGACCTCCGCCCACTAACCCTTTCGTCGCCCGCCCAATGAAACTCGACGCCAAGATCCCCGCCGGTCCGCTCGCGCAGAAGTGGGAACGCCACATCGCCGAGGGCAAGCTCGTCGCCCCGAACAACCGCCGCAAGTACACCGTCATCGTCGTCGGCGCCGGCCTCGCCGGCTCCTCGGCCGCCGCCACGCTCGCCGAGCTCGGCTACAACGTGCAGTGCTTCGTCTATCACGACAGCCCGCGCCGCGCCCACTCGATCGCCGCCCAAGGTGGTGTGAACGCCGCCAAGAATTACCAGAACGACGGCGACAGCGTTTACCGCCTGTTCATGGACACCCTCAAGGGCGGCGACTTCCGCGCCCGTGAGGCCAACGTCTACCGCCTCGCGCAGGTCAGCGCCAACATCATCGACCAGTGCGTCGCCCAAGGCGTGCCGTTCGCCCGTGAATACGGCGGCCTCCTCGCCAACCGCTCGTTCGGCGGTGCGCAGGTCTCCCGCACATTCTACGCCCGCGGCCAGACCGGTCAGCAGCTCCTCCTCGGCGCCTATTCGGCACTGACCAAGGAGATCGCCCGCGGCGCCGTGCAGATGTTCACGCACGCCGAGATGCTCGACCTCGTCGTCGTCGACGGCCACGCGAAGGGCATCATCGTCCGCAACCTCGAGAACGGCGAGATCACCCGCCATGCGGCCGACGCCGTCGTGCTCGCCACCGGCGGCTACGGCAACGTCTTCAATCTCTCGACCTACGCCCGCCAGTCCAACGGCACCGCCGCCTGGCGCGCCTACAAACGCGGCGCGGGTTTCGCGAACCCCTGCTACACGCAGATCCACCCGACCTGCATCCCGGTCTCCGGCGACTACCAGTCGAAGCTCACCCTGATGTCCGAGTCGCTCCGCAACGACGGCCGCATCTGGGTTCCGAAGAAGAAGGAGGACTGCCGCAAGGATCCGAACCTCATCCCCGAGGAGGACCGCGATTACTATCTCGAGCGCAAGTACCCGAGCTACGGCAACCTCGCCCCCCGCGACATCTCCTCCCGCGCCGCCAAGCAGGTGTGCGACGAGGGCCGCGGCATCGGTGAGACCGGCCTCGGCGTGTACCTCGACTTTGCCGACGCCATCAACCGCTACGGCAAGCAGGCCGCCAAGGTCCAGGGCCTCGAGAACCCCTCGAAGGAGAAGATCCGCGAGCTCGGCGAGGCCGCCGTCGCCGAACGCTACGGCAACCTCTTCGACATCTACCACGAGATCACGGCCGAGAACGCCTATAAGGTGCCGATGCGCATCTATCCGGCGGTCCACTACACCATGGGCGGTCTCTGGGTCGACTACGACCTCATGTCGAACCTCCCCGGCCTGTTCGTCCTCGGCGAGGCGAACTTCTCCGACCACGGCGCCAACCGCCTCGGCGCCTCCGCCCTCATGCAGGGCCTGGCCGACGGCTACTTCGTCCTCCCGAACACGATCAACCACTACCTCGCCACCGTGAAGCCGGGCTCCTGCCCGAAGACCGAACGCGAGGAGTTTGCCGCTGCCGAGAAGAACGTGTGCGACATCAACGCCCGCCTCCTCTCGATCAAGGGCAAGCGCACCGTCCAGAGCTTCCACAAGGAGCTCGGCAAGATCATGTGGGACAACTGCGGCATGGGTCGCACCAAGGAGAGCCTCACCCGCGCCCTCGAGCTCATCCCGAAGCTTCGCGAGGAGTTTTGGCAGAACGTCAACGTCCCCGGCTCCAGCGACGACCTCAACCAGTCCCTCGAGCGCGCCAACCGCGTGGCCGACTTCCTCGAACTCGGCGAACTCCTCTGCCGCGACGCCCTCGCCCGCGAGGAATCCTGCGGCGGCCACTTCCGCGAGGAACACCAGTATCCGGACGGCGAAGCCAAGCGCGACGACGCCAACTTCTCCTTCGTCTCCGTCTGGGAGTACAAGGGCGAGGGTCAGACGCCCGAGCTCAACAAGGAACCCCTCGTTTACGAGGAGGCCAAGATGGTCACCCGCTCGTACAAGTGAGCCGCGCCACCACCAACACACTTAACGCTTCCAACCTTTTCCGCCCATGAAAGTTAAGCTCAAGGTCTGGCGCCAGAAGAACGCCTCCACGCCCGGCGAGTTCAAGAGCTACGACACCCCGGATCTCAATCCGAACATGTCGTTCCTCGAGATGCTCGACGTCGTCAACGAGGACCTCACCAACGCCGGCGAGGAGCCCATCGCGTTCGACCACGACTGCCGCGAAGGCATCTGCGGCACCTGCTCCGCCGTCATCAACGGCAAGCCCCACGGCCCGCACCGCGCCGTCGCGACCTGCCAGACGTACATGCGCTCCTTTGCGGACGGCGACGAGATCACGGTCGAGCCGTGGCGCGCCGCTCCGTTCCCGATCCTGAAGGACCTCATCGTCGACCGGAAATCGTTCGACAAGATCATGCAGGCCGGCGGCTTCATCAGCATCCGCACCGGCGCCGCCCAGGACGCCAACTCTCTGCCGATCGCCAAGGACGTCGCCGATCTCGCGATGGACGCCGCCTCGTGCATCGGCTGCGGCGCCTGCGTCGCGGCCTGCAAGAACGCCTCGGCCATGCTCTTCACCGCCGCCAAGGCCTCGCAGCTCAACCTGCTCCCGCAGGGCCAGCCCGAGAAGGACCGCCGCGTGCTCGCGATGGTCGCCGCGATGGACGAGGCCGGGTTCGGCAACTGCACCAACCAGTACGAGTGCTCGGCCGTCTGCCCCAAGCAGATCAGCCACGACTTCATCTCGAAGTTCAACCGCGACTACTGGAAGGCCACGTTCCGTTCGACGTTCCAGCAGGCCCCGGCCGTCACGACCGGCGGCGGCGCCTGAGCGTCGTTCGGACATCCTCCGCAAATCTGGCGGCGCCATCGACAACGGTGGCGCCGCTTCCGTTCGTACGTTTCCGGCGCCCGGATCTTCCCATGTCCGGATCGCCTTTTGTTTCCTCCGTTACCTTCGGTCTTCTGCCGGAATCGCGGTGGTCGCCGCTGCTCAGGAGATGATGGCCGGGGCCGGCCGGGCTGCGGTGACCGGCGTGGACCGGGTTCGCCGCATCGGTGTGGCAAGCGACCCGAAAGTACACGCGCGCCACACCCATTCGAGGGGACCGTAGCGAAAATGCCGAAGCCAGAGATGCGCCGCAGCGCATTGAAGGCCGAACATCGCGAGGCCGACGAGCACGCTGTAGAACGACCCGAGATAGCGGTAGAGGGCCAGGCCGTATCCGTCGAACAGTGGCCCGCCGATCAATCCTTGGACGATGTACCACGTCAGGCTCATCCGGCCGTAGGGTGCGAAAAGCCGCAGGACGTGCCTGGCGCGGGCCCACTGGTACAGCAGTACAAATCCTCCCGCCCACACCGCCATCTGCGCGAGGTTGCAGTATGCGGCGACAAGGTCGTTCACCGCGTGTGCCCGCATACCCTGGAGCTCCCACGAATCGAGGTGGGTCTTGATGGGAAAGAAAACTGCGAACCCGACTACGCCCCACAGGACCGCGCGTCGTGCCAGCGGCAGGCAACGGACGGAATCCTCAAAAACTCGTGCGCGTCCCAGCATTAGCCCCCAGACGAACAGTCCGATCATCTGAGTATAGCGACCTGTCTCGAAGGCCCACAGGAGCCGCGCCGCCTGCCCGGTCCAAAGGTTGGTTGTGACGACGTCGAGGAACGAACCGTGCAGATAGATGTGGCTGAGGCTACCGTAGGTCGCCCAATGGAGGGGCTGGGCTGGCGCATAGCCGGGCACGAGGAGCACCCGGGCTGTCTCCCATAGCGAGGGAAGCTGGAGCACCAATGCCACCGAGATCCACGCCAGCGCGCGAGTACTGAGCCGGCGCAGCCATACCAGGGGAACTCCCAGCACCGCGATGACCAGCAGCATGTCGCCGCTGTAGACGAGCCCGTACAGGTATCCGAATATCCCGAGCACGGCCAAACGCCGGAGGAAACGGCCTTGAAACGGGATCCCGCGTTGCGACCAGCTGTTCAGAATCATGGAGAGACTGACGCCGAACATCAGGGCGAAGATCGCATAGGCCTTGCCGCCGAACAGGAAGAAGCCGGCGTCGTTGGCATACCGGTTCAGTGTTTGCAGCCAAGCCGCGGAATGCTCGGGGTTGCCGCCGACATCCCAGTGCTCGAGCGAATGGAACATAAGGATGCCGCACAGCGCGGAGCCGCGGAGGGCGTCGATGAGGTCGATGCGGGAGCCGGGCACGACGCTCGTGGTATTCATGTTACGGAGTGATCGAGGGTGAACCGGCCTGTCGATTGTGGCCATGGACGCAGACGCGAACGGCGCCCGGATATCCCGGCGCGACACTCACCAGTTCCAGCGGACGGTCGCATTCCAGGTCGTGGACGGCGTGGAACGTGACCCCGGCCGCGCGCAGTCGCTCGGCAAACGGCTCACGGAACGATTGCAGATCCACTTCGACGCCCGGCTGCAGACGCAGTTGCGCGAGCTGCTTCATGAGGCTGCGCGTCGCCTCGATCTCCCAACGGAGATGGACAGACGCAACCAGCAGCGCATTGACCAGCAGCAGCGCGGCGAGGATGCGGGCGAGCCGGTGCGCGGCTTGCCGAGGTTGCGTCGCGAGTCCGGCGATCACGGCGACGACGGGCAGCCACCAAAGTTGCGGGCCGTACCGGGCCCACCAAGTGTGCGTGCTGATCAACAGGGACGCGACGATCGTCCCTGCGAGGAGAATCGTGACTTCACGCGGGATGCCGCCGCGGAGCAGAGCCAATCCCAGCACACTGAGTCCGAGTAGAAACGCCCCGCTGAAGAGCGGCCCGAAGCCGGCGATGCGCAATCCGTGGATCCGGTACATCGGGAGGTCCGTCCAGCGGGCCGCGAACGGCCACATGAGCTGCGCATCGTTCCCGCCGCAAACTGGCTGGGCTCCGGGGCGCCCGAACAACGCGAAACCGAGCGGTAGAGCCGACTCCGTCCCACCATGTTACCCGGTGTTTCATAGCGCTCGTTCGGGTCGTTCGCCCTGTCACTGAAACCCGGATAGGCGGCGGAGCCGGACCACGGGTAGAAGGGATTTCCCCAGTGGACGGTGTTTGTGACGTAGGGATTGTAGCCGAGGACGACTGTGCCGAGCAGGATGGCCAAGCCGTGGAGGAGGACATAGCGCAACACCAGATCCCGCCGCCAGAGCAGCACATAGAGACCGCCGGCCGCCACGGCGCACCCCACGTAGACTAGGCCGGTGAGCTTGGCGTTGATGCAGAGAACCGCCGACAGCAGGACGATCCCGAGGAGCAGCGGACTCGGCCGCCGGATCCAGCGGAGCAAAGCGGCGACGAAGCAGGCCAGATAGGACGCCATCAGGCCGTCCACGAGATAAGAGGCTAGTTCGCACACGACGACCGGATTGAGCGAGACGAGCGCCGCGACAAGGCCGGCAGTCGCTCGGCGCATCCCGAAATCCAGGGCGGCGGCGAGGACCGCCAGAAACATCGCCACGAAGGCCAACCACGTGGCGGCTTTGGCGGCCTCAATATTGCCGGTCGTCTCGAAAAGAGCCACGGCTCCGTACCACGGCCCCTTGGCATAGTGCCGCACCCAAACCTGGAGGTCGGGCGAAAACTCACGCAGTGGATCGCGCAGGGGATTCCAGCCGTGCGCCATCTGATAGACGGCGGTCTGATGGTACCATTGGCCGTCCCACGACAGGTCGAAAAAACGGGAGGCCAACAACAGGGCGAGGCCCACGGAGAACAGCGCGACGGCGGACGGTGCCACCCGCCACCAGCCGCTCAATCCCTCTCGGCGCGCCAATCGGTCGCCGGCCGCGAGCGCCAGAAACAGCGCCACCGGCGCGAGCAGCTGTGGAACGCGCGCATCGATTCCAAGATACACCATCGCGCCGGCGTGCGTGAGCGCTAGAAACAGCAGCAGAATCGCCGTGGTGGACCACGCCATCGGCGCGAGGGTGCTGGATTCGTTGCGGGCGCTGTGGGGTGCCGCGGACCGCGCGGCGCCGCCGAAAGTAGCAGGTCCCGACTCTCCGGCATCGTCGCGTGGTTCCTGGAGTTGTTTTCTAGCCATGGGTCTTCCGGGGTGAGGAAAGCACCGTCTTTAATCCAGAGATACCACATCGGCTCGATGCCATCCATGGCCGCTGTCCCAATCATTATTTGCAGAACCCTCACGCTGGTCGCCGCGAAATCGCGGTGGTTATTCGGAACGACGGGAGCAAATTCGGATGTCGGATTCACACCCGCGCCGCTGCTGCGCGGCGGGCCGCGTGCTCCAGGAAGCACAGCCCGAGTGCAAAGATTTGACCGACAAGTCCGCGCGTGGAGGGGAGCGCCGCGGACGGCGGTGGCTTCTCCTTCACGACGCAGGCGAGAGTCGTGCGGCAAAGGGCCGGCGCCGATCGCCGTGGGCTCAACCGCGGTCGGTCGGGCACGCGTCTCTTGTCGGGACAAGTATGCTCCCGCGCTACTTCCCCGGCGAGAGAAGCTTGGCGAGCTGTTGCAGGCTGTGCTGCAACTCGTCGAGGTCCTCGACGAGCGCGCGTTGGTCGTTGCCGAGCGAGCTGGCCAGCGCGCTGATCTCCACTGCGAGCTGATGCTCGGGGCGGCCGTCGGCGAGTTGGCCGGCGAGGCGGCTGGCGAGCTGTCCGAGCGCGTCGGGCGAGGTGCGTTGACTGCGGCGGCGGATGCGCTCGCCGCGTACCCGCGCGTTTTCGACATGGCGCAGCGTCTCGGCGAGCGAATCCATCAGGAAGCTCGGGCCGGGGACGGTACGGGCGGCATCGTGCAACTCGCGCTGCGCCGTCTTGAGCCGCTGCTCGGTGGCGACGCGCGCGGTGATGTCGCGGGAGATGCCGAAGGTGCCCACGACGCGGCCGCTGGCATCGCGTAGGGGGAGTTTGGTGCTGGAGGCCCAAGTGACGCGGCCGTCGGGCCAGGTTTCCTTCTCGACCGCGTCGATCACCGGCTCGCCGGTGTCCATGATCCGCCGCTCGTCGGCGCGGGCCTGGTCGGCGTGTTCGGCGGCGAAGAAATCGTGGTCGCTCTTGCCGTAGGCTTCCTGGGGTTCCGCGAGGCCGAGCAGCCGAGCCTGGCTGCGGCTGATCATGAGGAACCGGCTTTCCCGGTCCTTGAAATAAATCCCATCCGGCGTGCTCTCGAGCAGGGCGCGCAGCAGATCGATCGAGCTGGGGGCTTGGCCGGCGTTGATGGCCGGACGGTGCGGCGGAACAATCGGCTCGGAAGACATCGGTGGCGGCGTTGGCGAGGGGCGTTTCTCCATATTTCGGCTGCGACGCCCGCTACTTGAGTAGGGCGGCTGCAGACCGAGTCCCGGCTGAACGTGTGTCCGGGAAGTGTGTTTTGTCAGCTGTGGCGGGCGGTTTCCGTCGAACCGGCGCCCGCCGTGGGGTCATTTCACCAGCAGTTCGTAGGCGACTCCATTGGCGAGCAGCGCGTAACTGCCGGACGGAAGCGCGGTGTTGGCGACGAGCAACGTGATCTCGTCGGCCGGTTCCGAAAGTGTCGCGGCGACGCGCGAAACCTGGAAGCCGGCGATCTCCGGTGTGACGCGGAAGAGGTCGGCCACGCGTTTGCCGCCGATGAGCGCCTTGCGCGTGGGGGCGAGTTCGACGCCGGGATAGCTGGCGAGCGCGTCAGAGTACTTCTCGACGAGCTCAGCTGGGGGCGGGGTGAGGGCGCCGACGAACACGACCGCGACGGGTGCGCCCGGCGGGAGAGCGGGCACGGGGTCCTTTCCGTCGAAGACGAGTTCGGCGACCTTGATCGGGCGGGTCGGATCGGCCTTGCGGCCGCTCATCTTTGTGGAGCGGCCGTTGTTCGTTGGCAGCGCCTGCCACGCGTCGCCAATCAAGACGTAGGCTCCGCCGGCTCGCGGCCACTCGGGCAACTCGGTCGGAAGTGCGGCGCCGCCGCCTGCGAAACTGAACTCAAGCTTCCAGTCGGCATCGTGCTCGATCGTGCCGTCGAGCGTCTTGTCGGTGAGCGCCAGTGCGAGCGAGTACTTGGCGTTTTGCAGGAGGAACGGAACGCGGAGGTCCTTCTCCCCCTCCGGCCGGCCGCCCGTGGTGGAAAGCTGGAGCCGGCGGGTGGCGACATCCACTGTGCCGGCAAGACGCGCGTTCACCCCGGCGCGCTCGCGCGACTCGATCACCGCCTCGACGGTGCCGTCGTCATCCGCGCGGGTGAACCGCACCCGCAGCGGTGTGGTGAAGCCGTCGCGGTGCCGTGCGACACCGTCGTACGCCGCGCCGCGGCGGATGCTGGCCTGCACGCTCGCCTGCGCGGACTGGTGGGCGGCGTCGATCCTGCCGACTGCTTCCGCGGTCGTGGCGGTGAACTTGTACGTGAAATGCTCGTCCTCGCCGGTGAGCGTGTCGCCCTTGATGGCGAACGCGGGCGCGAGATCCATCGCTAGGCCCACGACGGAGGCCGCCTCGGCGCGGTTGTGACGCCGTTTCGCCTCGGAGAACAGCCGCAGCGGCTGGCGCCCGGTGCGGTGCGGGTTGGCGGCGACGAAGCCGCGGAACGTGCGACTGCGGCCCGGTTGCACGAGCAGCGAGAGCTCGGCCTCGAGTTTCGCGCCGTCGCCGTCCTGCCGGGTGAACCGCAGCAAGGCCTCGGCGGTGTCGCCACCAGATTTTAATGCCACGGTACCCTGGTAGGCGGTGCCGACGCGCGTGGCGGCGAGCGCGGCGTCGTGCGCGGCGCTCATTTCGGAACGCGTGCGCTCGAGCTCGGCGGAGGCCACACGCTTGAACGTGTAGCGGTGGGTGGGCGAGTCGCCGACGAGCCGGCCCTCGGGATCGAGCGTGAGGTCGATCGTCCACGCCTCGCGGGTGGCGAGCAGCGGTCCGGCCTCGTTGACCGCGTGGGCGGCGCGCGTCGCGAGCGGGAGCTTGAGCGCGGTGAAATCGGCGTTGGTTTCCCAGGTGCCGGAGAACGCGCGCGTGTCGGTCCAGTCGCCCTCGTTGCGCAGGAGCGCGGTGAGCTGTCGCGCGGGCGCCTTCACGGTGGCGATCTCGAGCACGAGTCCGGGCGCGGGCTCGGCGCCCTCGGCGAGCGGCTCGGCCCGGCCGAGGAACAACGCGCCGGGTTGCAGCGCCACAAGCAGCGCGACCTGGCGCGCGTCGCGTTCCTGTCGCAGTTGTTCGGCGACTTGCACGCGGGCGAGCGCCAGCTTTTCGGCGAACGCCACGCGCGCGGCGACGGCGTCGGCCAGGGTCTTGGCGAAGGTGGGTTCGGAGACGAGCAACGCGTTCTCGGGCAGATTGGCGCGCGGTTTGCCGAGCGGGATCGTCGGCGCGAACTCGCCCGGGGTGGCTTCGATCTTCCAGCCGTCGGGCCCGCGCGTGGCGGCGAGCTGGCCGGTGGCGCTGATCGTCATCCCGGCGGACGCCGTTTTCTGGAGCAGCACGGACTCCAGCGGATCGGCGGGCGGCGGGCCGAGTTTGGCGAGCTCGACGAGCCGGGCGCCCTCGGGCGTGGCGAGTTCGGCGGTGAGCGCCTCGAGACGATCGATGGAATCGCCGGCGCGTTCGCGGAGGAGCTCGGCGGTGTCCTGCCGCACGAAGAGATCACCGGTGAGATTGCCCTCGGCGCGGAAGCGGAAGGTGCGCTCCTGCGCGGTCGTGGCGACCGGCTCCAGCGCGACCTTGGCGAAGTGGAGTTTCTTCGCGCCGATCTGGCCGTCGAGCGCTTCGAGCACCTGCGATTCGCCGAGGTGGTTGCGGTAAAGTTGCCAGCCCCAGAAACCGGCGCCGAGCACGAGCGCGAGGGCGATCGCGCCGGCGATGCCCAACTTCGCACTACGGGAGAGCGGCGAGCGCGGCGGTTTGGGGGCGGCGGGCGGCTTCGGCGCGGGAACCGGCGGCGGTGGCGGCACCGGTCTGGTGCCCGCGGTGGAGCCGGAGCTCGGCGGGAGCGGGAATGGCGGCAGAGCGGGCCGCGCCGGTGGCGGAGGCGGGACGGCTGCTACGGGGGCCGGCGGTGGCGGCGGGGTGGCGATTGGGCCGGCGGGGGGCGGAGTCGGCAACGAGGCGTTCGCCGGGCTGGCCGCGGGCGGGGCGGGTGGTGGCGGCGGTGGCGGGACCGGCGGCGGAGCGG
>DATGXA010000239.1:0-24511 GCA_035299125.1 Opitutaceae bacterium | reverse complement strand
CACGGCTTCCGCGCGGTCTTCGGCAAACAACCGGCCGCCGGGCGCGAGCTGCGGGCGCCGCCCGGGCTTGTCGATGCCGCGGAAGTCGCCCGCCTGCGCGCGCATCCCGCGGTGGCGAGCGCGTACCCGCTCGCGATGGGCGACAACTACCGCGGCTGGCGCGTGGTCGGCGCTCCGGCGGATTTGCTCGGCGCGACCGAGTGGCTGCCCGGGCGGCGCCCGCAGCTCGCGCCCGGCGGCCGGTTGTTTGCCGAAGACCGCGCGGAAGCCGTGATCGGCAGCCATGCGGCCCGCCGGCTCGGGCTGAAGCTCGGCGAGCGCATCCACCCGAGCCACGGTCTCGACCACGCCGAGGAGTCGGACCACGAGGAGAGCTTCGAGGTCGTCGGCGTGCTGGAGCCGACGGGCACGCCGCTCGATCGCGTGATCTGGATACCGCTCGAGGAGCTGCAACACCTCACCGGCCACGGGCCGCACGCGGCGGAATCGGTGAGCGCAGTGCTGGTGAAGCTCCGGCCCGAGGCGCGCGCGCTGGGTTTCCAGCTCGACCGCGAGTACAACCGCAGCGGCCAACGCTACACGTTCGCGTGGCCGGTGGCGGCGGTGCTCACGGGATTGTTCGAGCGCTTTCTGTGGTTCGACCGCGTGCTCGCGCTTGGCGCCGCGGCCGCGGGCGGCATGGCGGCGCTGTGCGTGCTGGTGGCGTTGCATGGCTCGCTGCACGCGCGGCGTCGCGACTGGGCGATCCTGCGCGCGCTGGGCGCCCCGCGCGGGATGCTGCTGCGTGCGGTGCTCGGCGAGGCCGCCGCGATCGGTGCGGGCGGCGCGGTGCTCGGCGTGATCGTGCACCTCGGGCTCGGGGCGCTGATCGCCGGCGCGGTGCAGGCGCAGACCGGCGTGCTGCTGGAGTTGCCGCGTTGGGATTGGGCGCTGGTGTGGGCGCCGGCGGCGATGGTCGCGTTGTGTGCGGCGGCCGGACTGTGGCCGGCGTGGCGCGCGTGCACGACACCCGTGGCGGCGAACTTGGCGCCGGTGTCGTGAGCAACTGAGCGCGATGGCGCGCGGAGTTTGCTGGTTCGTCACCGCGGTGCCGCGGAATTGTGACGCGACGAAGCCACGCTGAGGCCATGAAACTCCTCCAAGTTTTCTTCGCGGCCGTCCCGTCTCCTGTGATCTCGCCCGAGGTGTGGGGCTGTTGTGCGCAGGCGAGGGCGCTGCGCGCTGCATTGCTGCCGCGGGGCGCGGTCCCAGACCGGGCGACAGACCACGTCGACCGGATGGAAGACTTGCGTCACCGCGGTTGGGCGACGGTGACGTATCTTCCCTCAGCGACGTAGTCGGTTTCGTTTCGAACAGTGAGCTGATGTCTGCAGGGGGACGGGACCGCTGGGCCCGTCGTGCGAACGGACGGCTCGGAGAGTCGTCCCTAACTCGCGTGTCCGCTATCTGCCGACGCTGGCGTGGACGGCGGGAGCGGAAGCCTTCTTGGCGAACGCGACGGGCTTGGTGGTGCGCGGCGCCGGTGCGTGCGGCTCGGCGACGTAGCGGTGGTCGGCGGCGCCGCCCACGAGCTGCAGGAGCTCGTTGACGTTTTCGATCATGGTCGTCGACTGCGACTTCATCTCGGCGGCGGCGCTGGCGGTCTCCTCGGCGCTGCCGGCATTGGCCTGGGTGACGTGGTCCATCTGCGTGACCGCGCCGCCGACCTGCGCGAGGCCTTGCGCCTGCTCCTTCGAGGAGACGGCGATCTCGCTGACGAGCTCGTTCATGCGGCGGGCCTTGTCGGCGATCTGTTGGAGGCCTTCGGAGACGCGGGTGGAGAGTTCGGAGCCGCGGGCGCTCTTGGTGATCGAGTCGTCGATCTTCTCGGCGGTTTCGCGGGCGGCGTGCGCCGCGCGTTGGGCGAGGTTGCGGACCTCCTCGGCGACGACGGCGAAACCGGCTCCGGCCTCGCCTGCGCGGGCGGCTTCGACGGCGGCGTTGAGGGCGAGGATGTTCGTCTGGAACGCGATCTCGTCGATGGTCTTGATGATCTTCGCGATGTTGTCGGAGGACGCCTTGATGTCGGCCATCGCGGCGACCATCTCCTGCATCTGGCGCGTGCCTTCCTCGGTGGCGTGGCGGGTGTCGTCGGAGAGGGTGCGGGCGTTGTCGGCGTTCTCGGCGTTACGCTTGGTCTGGCTGTCGATCTCCTCGAGCGAGGCGGAGGTTTCCTCGAGGGACGCGGCCTGTTGGCTGGCGCCATCGGCGAGCGATTGGCTGGCGGAGGAGACTTGGCCGGCGGCGGAGCCGACCTGATGGGCTGCGTCGTTGAGGGACGCGGCGACCTGCGCGAGTTTCTTGTTGGTGGAGATGATGACGAAGTAGGCGAGGGCGGCGCCGATCAACACGCCGGCGATGCCGACGCTCACCAGCGTGATCGTGCTGCTGCGGACGGTGCCGACGAGCTGACGCCCGCCCGTTTCGCCATCGGCGGCGTTCTGGCCGAGGATAGAGAGCGTCTGGTTCGAGAACTCCGTGAGGGCGGCGATCATGTCGACGGTGAGGAGTTTCTTGGCCTGCTCGCGGTCGGTCTCGACAAGTTGGAGGTATTTTGCGCGGAGCCCGAGGTAGTGCTCATGGATGCGGCCGAGTTTGTCGTAGGCGTCGCGCTCGGCGGCGGTGGTGATGGTGGACTTGTAGATCTCGTCGGCGGCGCGGAACTTCTTCGTGTCCTCCAGCGTGGCGTCCTCGATGGCCTTGCGCTCGGCGGGATCGGTGGAGTCGAGCAAACGGTAGAGCCGGACCATGTTGATCATCGGCAGGTAGTTCATCGTGCTCGTCTGGATGACCCCGGGCAGGTTCTTCTCGCTGACGGACTGGCCCTGTTGTTGGATCTCGCGGAGGCTGTAGATGCTCCATCCGGTGATGAGGATGTTCAGGGCGCAAAGCAGTCCCGCCATGACGATGATTCGCTTGCCGATGGTCCACGTTGTCATGCGCCGCGGATCGGTTGCGGGCTGCCGATCTTGAGCGGAATCCGTGCGGCCGCGGTCGACCGGAGGTCAGATTGGGCGACTATCGCGCGCCGCCGGCGAGGCGGCGGGACGGTCGCGTTCAGGCCCGAGCCGGCAGTCCGAAGACGGCGACACCGAGCGCGAAGAGATCGGGAAACACCTGCGTCGCGCCCGCGGCACGGAGCTCCGTCTCGTCGTGCGTGCCGGTCGTGACGCAGAAGCACGGGAAACCGGCGTTGCGGGCTGTCGCGAGATCGAAGGGCGAGTCGCCGATGAGGCAGGTGGAGGCGGTGTCGGCGCCGAGTCGGCGGAGAGCCGCGGCGGTGAACTCCGGCGCGGGTTTGCGCCACGGGCAGTCGCGCGCGCCGAGCACGAGGTCGAGCTGCGGCGCGAGCCCCAGGTGGGCTAGGATCGCGCGGGCGTGGTCGCCGATCTTGTTGGTGAGCACGGCGGTCTTCACGCGTTGTGCCCGGAGGGCGGTGACGAGTTCGCGGCCGCCCGGATAGACCTTCGGGTCCTCGAGTTGGATCTTCTCCGCAAACGCCACGTGCACCCGGCAGGCCTCGGCCACGAGCGACTCGGGCACGAAGTGCGCCATCGCCTTCTCCAGCCCGCCGCCGACGGCGCGGCGCACCTGCTCGGCCGTGGGCGCCGGAAAGCCGAACTGCGGCAGCGTGTGGCAATAGGCGCGGTGGATCGTCGTGAACGCGTCGACCAACGTGCCGTCGAGATCGAAGAGGACGGTGCGGAAAGGCGGCATGGAAAGGAGCAGTTCGGGCCAGGCCTACGGCCCGCGCAACCGCGAAGCGCGGCGCAGCGGCGCGGGGTTTTGGTTCGCAACCGGCGCGGGGCGCAGGCACGTTGCCTCGCGCGCCATGCCGAACGATCCCGCCACCGCTGCAACCCTGCGGATCGAGGAGAACACCGAGGTGTGCCGGCTCTACGTCGGCGGCCGTTGGAGCCTCGCCGCGCCGCGCACGCATTGGCGGCCGCCGGCAGACGCCGCGTACCGGCGCGTTGAAGTGCGGAGCGAGAACCTCGAGCGCTGGGATGCGGCGTTGGTGTTGTTCCTCGCCGAGGTGCGGCGCACATGCGAGCGCCGCGGCTGGACGCTCGTCCCGCAGGAATTGCCACCGGGGATTCCCGCGGAGTTGTTCGCCACGAAGCCCGCGAAGACGGGCGACGTGAAACGCCGCTGGCCGTTGCTCACGCATCTCGGGCTCACGACGCGCTTGGTGATCGACGACACGCTCGACTACGCGCGATTCATGGGGAACTGCACGATCGCCTTCGGCCAGTTTCTGCGGCGGCCGCGGCATTTCCGGTGGTCCGACTGTTTCACGCAGATGCAGCAATGCGGCGCGTACGGTCTGCCGATCGTGGGGCTGATCAGTTTCCTCGTCGGCGTGATTCTCGCCTACCAATCGGCGGTGCTGTTGCGGCAGTTCGGCGCCGACATCTACGTGGCCGACCTGATCGGCATCGGCGTCGTGCGCGAGATGGGCCCGATGATGGCGGCCGTGGTGCTCGCGGGCCGGACCGGCGCGGCCTTCGCCGCCGAGCTGGGCAACATGAAGGCCAATGAGGAGATCGACGCGCTCGAGACGCTCGGCCTCAGCCCGGTGCAGTTCCTCGTGCTGCCGCGGCTCATCGCGTTGCAGCTCATGATGCCGCTGCTCGCGCTCTACGCCAACGCCCTCGGCATCCTCGGCGGCCTCGTCATCGCGTGGGGGGTGCTCGACTTGCCGCCGATCACGTACTGGATCGAGACCAAGGGCGTGCTCGACCTCTCCGACCTCGCGAGCGGCCTCATCAAGAGCGTGATCTTCGGCGGCCTGATCGGGTTTGCCGGCTGCCTGCGCGGCTTGCAGGCCGACCGCAGCGCCGCCGGTGTCGGAAAAGCGGCGACGTCCGCCGTTGTGACCGGCATCCTCTGCATCATCGTCGCCGATGCGGTCTTCGCGGTCCTGTTCAACATCCTCGGCATCTGACGCGTCCCGCCATGGAAACCTCCGCCGATAACGCCATCGACGTCCGCGGTCTCGAGTGCCGCCAAGGCGGGCGCACGATCCTGCGCGAGGTGACGTTCTCCGTGCGGCGCGGCGAGCTCTTCTTCGTCGTGGGCGGGAGCGGGTGCGGCAAGAGCACGCTGCTCAAGCACCTGATCGGCCTGCTGCCGGTCGCGACGGGCACGATCAGCTATTTCGGACGCAGTTTCCTCGACGCCAGTCCCGCGGAGCGCCGCGAGATGCAGAAACGTTTCGGCGTGTCTTACCAATACGGCGCGCTCTGGAGCTCGATGACGCTCGCGGAAAACGTCGACCTCCCGCTGCAGGAACACACGGACCTCGCCCCGGCCGAGCGCCGCGAGATCGTGCGCTGGAAACTCGCGCAGGTCGGGCTTTCGGGAAACGAAGACCGCTTTCCCGCCGAGGTGAGCGGCGGCATGCGCAAACGCGCCGCCATCGCCCGCGCGCTCGCGCTCGATCCGCCAATCCTCTTCTTCGACGAGCCCGCCGCCGGCCTCGATCCGATCACCTCCCGCGCACTCGACCGTCTCATCCTCGAGATCCGCGACAACCTCCACACCACCATGGTCATCGTCTCGCACGAGCTGCCGAGCATCCTCGGCATCGCCGACCGCGCGATCCTCCTGCACCGCGACGTGCAGGGCATCCTCGCCGAGGGCGCGCCGCGCCGCCTTCTCGCCGAGTCGCAGGATCCGCGCGTACGCGAATTCCTCGCACCCGAAGACGTGACCTCCACCTCCCGCCCGTGAAAAACCAACTCAGTCCTACGCTCATCGGCGCCTTCGTCCTCGGCGGCGGCGCGTTGCTGCTGATCGCGCTCCTCGCGTTCGGCGGCGCGTCGCTCTTCACCAAGCCGCAGCGTTTCGCCGTCTTCTTCGACGAATCCGTGCACGGTCTCGATCCCGGCGCGCCGGTGAAGGTGCGCGGCGTGCGCGTGGGCCGCGTGGCCGATGTGAGCGTGCGGTTCGACGCCGCCAAACACGACTCGGTCGTCGAGGTCGTGTGCGAGGTTTCCCGCAACGTGCTTGTCGCGCCCGACGGCCAGCGCATCGATTTCTCCGCGCCCGGCCAGATCGAGCATCTCGTGAAGGATGGCATGCGCGCCGAACTCGCGGTCATGGGTCTCGCGACCGGCATGCTCTATGTGGAGCTCGGCTTCGACGAGGAGCAGAAGTACCCGATCTCCGCGAACCTCCCGCAGGCGGACATGCCCGTCGTGCCCGCCGTGCCCTCGGCCATCGCGGAGTTCACCGCCAGCGTCTCCGACCTGCTCGGAAAACTGCGGCAGGTCGACTACGCGGGCATCTCCACCGAGCTGAAGACGCTGCTTGCGAGCGTGCGCACCAAGATCGACGGCCTCGAGCTCCAGCCCGCCGTCGACGAAGTGAAGTCCGCCGCCGCCGCCGTGCGGGTGCTCGCGAGCGATCCAAAGATCGGCGACGCATTCGCCAGCGTGAACCGCACCCTCGCCGAGCTCACCGCGATGATCGGACACTTCGACCAGCAGGTCGTGCCCGCCGGCGAGGAGCTCCAGCGCACGCTGGCCGAGGCGCGCGCCGCCATGGCCCAGCTCAACGGCGCCGCGGCCTCGGTCCGTGCGCTCGTTGGTCCGCAGACGGGCCTCGGCGACGAGGCCGTGCGCACGCTCCAGCGCGTCGGCGACGCCGCGGAGGCGATGCAGCGCCTCGTCGATTTCCTCGAACGCAATCCGCAAGCCCTGCTCTCCGGCCGCTCCGCGCCGGCGCCGGCCAACCGCCATTGATCGCCATGAAATCGTTTGTCGTCTCCCGCCTGCCCCGTCTCGCCCTGCTCTCCGGTCTCGCGTTTGCACTGGGAGCCGCGGGCTGCAGTTCGATGTTCAAAGCGAAGCCCGATCTCACGCGTTTCTACCTGTTGTCCACGCCCGCCGCCGCCACCGAGCACTCGGCCAGCTCAGCCGAGGCGCGAGCGGCGACGATCGGCATCTGCCGTGTCGAGCTGCCGGCCTATCTCCGCACGCCCGCGGTGATCCTGCGTCCCGGCGGCACGGAGATGCGCGCCGCGGCCGACGCCCGCTGGGGCGAACCGCTCGATCTGGGCATCGCGCGCGTGCTGCGCGAGACGTTGCAGGCGCAGCCCGGCGTGCGCTCGGTGATCGTCTACCCGGCACCGCAGGTGCCGCCGCCCGCCTATGAACTCGCCGTGCACGTGCTCGCGTGCGAAGGCGTGATCGACGGCGGTGGGCAGGCGCGCTTCACCGCCACCTGGGAACTGCGCTCGACGGCCGCTCCGACGGAAACCGTCATGCTCGCCGCGGGCGCGTTCGAAGGACCCGCGGGCACTTGGAGCGAAGGCGACTACGGCGCGCTCACCGCGCGGCTCGGCGAAGCGGTGGCCGCGCTCGGCCGCGAAGTCGCGGCGGCGTTGCCGAGGTAACTCGCGACCGCGACCGCGGTGGACCGTCGTGGCGGAAACCCTCCGCTTAACCACGGATTGCGCGCGGTGCGAGAACTTCGCGTTGCGCCACGCTTGGCGGGACGTCCAGCATCCGGGCACACCGATGGCCCGTTTCAACCGCCCACTCTTGCCGCTGCGCCGAGTCGCCCTGCTGGGCGGCGCCATCGTCCTCGTGCCCGGCGCGCAGGCCTTGATCCTCGGCGGCGCGATGGCGATCCAAGGTGCCGCCCCGGCCGACGATCCGGGCTGGGCGAACATCGTTTCGCCGAACAGCTGCTCCGGCGTTTACCTCGGCAACCGCTGGGTACTCACCGCCGGCCATGTCGGCGCGGGCGCGGTGACGATCGGCGGGACAAGCTACGCGGTGCAGGCTGGCTCTGCGATCCGGTTACGCACACCCGACGACGCCGGCGTGACCGACCTCGCGCTGTTCCGCCTCGCCGCCGATCCCGGCCTGCCGGAGCTTGCGCTCGCCGCGGAAACTCCGGGCGCCGGCACCGCCGTCACGATGATCGGCTGCGGCCGCACGCGCGGTGCGGCCGTGGGCTACAACTCGAACTGGGAACTCAATGGCACGCCGACTTCGTATTCCGGTTACGCTTGGGGCACGGCGGCGAAGAGTTGGGGCACCAACGAGCTCGCCGGCACCGTGACCGCGAACGACGGCTACGGCGTCTGCGAGTTGCTCGTGACGACGTTCACCAGCGGCGCCGGCGCGACCGCGAACGAGGCGCAGGGCGCGATCTACGATTCCGGCGGCGCGGTTTTCGCCAAGATCTCGGGCGCGTGGCGGCTCGCCGGCATCATGGTCACGATCGGGACGTATCCGGGCCAGCCGGGCTCCACCGCGATCTTCGGCAACGCGACCTACGCGATGGATCTCGCGCGCTACCGCGACCAGATCGAAACGGTGCGCGCGCTCGACACGCCTTTCGACATCTGGGCTTACGTGAAATTCCGCGCGACGAGCGACGCCGGCGCCGACCCCGACGGCGACGGTTTCACGAATCTCGAGGAGTATGCCTACGGGCTCGATCCGCTGGTCAAGAACACCGCCTCCGCCGCGCCGCAAGTCGCGCTTGCCAGCTACGGCGATGGCAGCGCGGTCACGGCGACGTTCACGAAGAACACGCTCGCGACCGACGTGACGCTCGTGGTCGAGGTGTCCGATGACCTCGTCACGTGGACTTTCGGAGACACGGCGACACAGACGGTCTCGACCACGGATCTCGGCAGCAACGTCTCCCGGCTCGTCGTGCGCGACCTCGCGACGACCGCCACCACCGCCCGCCGCTTCCTGCGCGTGCGGGTGACGAGATGATCATCGAGAAATAGCTGCTTTCGGGAGCAGTTCCACGAACTGCGGACCGGACTTGGCAGCCAAGAAGAAGCGCTCCGCCTTCAGAGCAGCTTCGCGACGCGGGCGAGGGCTTCCTCGACGTTGGCGCGGCTGTTGAAGGCGCTGAAGCGCACGTAGCCTTGGCCGCAGCGGCCGAAACCGGCGCCGGGTGTGCAGACCACGCCGGCTTGGTTGAGCAGCAGGTCGAAGAACTCCCACGAGTCGCGCTTCACGTTCACCCAGATGTAGGGCGAGTTGTCGCCACCGACGCATTGCAGACCGCGCGCGGCGAACGCCTCGCGCACAAGCTTCGCGTTGCCGAGGTAAAAGTCGGTGAGCGCGTTCACCTGCGCCTGACCCTCGGGTGTGTAGACCGCGGCGGCGGCCTTCTGGACGGGATAGGAGACGCCGTTGAACTTCGTCGTGTGGCGGCGGTTCCAGAGCGCGTGCACGGAGTGCTCGCGGCCGGCGCTGTCCCAGACCTTCAGCTCCTTCGGGACGACGATGAACGCGCAGCGCGTGCCGGTGAAACCGGCGTTCTTCGAGAAGCTGCGGAACTCGATAGCGCACTCGCGCGCGCCGGGGATCTCATAGATCGATTGCGGCAGCTGCGGGTCGCGCACGAAGGCGACGTAGGCGGCATCGAACACGATCAGCGCCTTGTGCGCGCGGGCGTAGTCGACCCACTGCTGGAGCTGGGCCTTGGTCGCGGTGGCGCCGGTCGGGTTGTTGGGGAAACAAAGGTAAATCAGGTCGACGGGCTGCGTAGGCAGCGCGGGCACGTAGCCGTTGGCGGCGGTCGATTCGAGATAGACGAGGTTGCCGTAGCGGTCGTTGTCGTTGGCGCCGGTGCGGCCGGCCATGACATTGCTGTCCACATAGACCGGGTACACCGGGTCCGGGATGGCGACGCGGATGTCGTTGGCGAAGATCTCTTGGATGTTGCCGACGTCGCACTTGGATGAGTCGGAGACGAAGATCTCGTCGGCGTCGACCTTGGCTCCGCGGGCCTGGAAATCGTGCTTCGCGATCGCCTCGCGCAGGAACGCGTAGCCCTGTTCGGGGCCGTAACCCTTGAAGGTCTCGCGCTTCGCCATCTCGTCGACGCCGGCGTGGAACGCCGCGATGCACGCGGGCGGGAGCGGCTCGGTGACGTCGCCGATGCCCATGCGGATGAGCTTCTTGTCGGGGTTGGCCGCGACCCAGGCGTTCACGCGCTTGGCGATGTCGGCGAAGAGGTAGGAGGCCTTGAGCTTCTGGTAGTTTTCGTTGACGCGAATCATGGCGGTGGAAGGGCGGACTGTGCGGGCGGGGGGCGTGGCGGCGAGCCGAAAGACCTGTCGCGGCGCCGCGGCGGCGTGACAGGTGTGTGGTGGCGAGAACGGCGCGTGCGGGCCGGACTTCAATGCGGCGCACGGTGCATCGCCGGGCCGGTCACAGGGCCGGCTGCTTGGCCCCCGGTGTTTGTCGCCGGCGCGGCAGCGCCTTCGCGTCGCGTTCCGCCTCGGTGGAAAGTCTTGTGTGCGCGCGCGGCGTCGGGATAGTTCGCCGAACCACATCTCCGCGCGAGGCTTCATCATGCAAGTCATCCATTCGATCTTCGACATGCAGTCGCTGGCCATGAATCTGGAGTCGAAGGGCCGCCTGATCGGCCTCGTGCCCACGATGGGCGCGCTCCATGTCGGCCACGTGAGCTTGATCGAGGCGGCGCGCAAGCAGTGCGACACCGTCGTCGTCTCCGTTTTCGTCAATCCCACGCAGTTCGGCCCCAACGAGGATTTCGGCAAATACCCACGCACGCTCGAGGCCGACCTCCAGGCGTGCGAGAAGGCGGGCGCCGATGTCGTCTTCGCACCGGCCGCCGACGAGATCTACCCGAAGGGTTACTCGACCTACGTCAACGAGGAGTACATCTCGAAGCCGCTCTGCGGGCAGTCGCGTCCGGGACATTTCCGCGGCGTGACGACCGTCGTGGCGAAACTCTTCAACATCGTGCGGCCCGATGTCGCCTTCTTCGGCCAGAAGGACGCGCAGCAGGTCGCCGTGATCAAGAAGATGGTCAACGACCTCCACTTCTGCGTCGACATCGTCGTCTGCCCGACCGTGCGCGAGGCCGACGGTCTGGCGATGAGCTCGCGCAACCGCTACCTCTCCACGATCCAGCGGCAGGACGCGCTCGCGCTCTCGCAGGCGCTCTTCAACGCGAAGAAGATGGTCGAGGCCGGCACACGCAGCACCGATCGCGTGATCGCCGAGACGACGCACCTGCTCGGCCAGCGCCGCCGTATCCGCCTTATCTACGCGCAGATCGTCGACCGTTGCACGATGGAGCCGATGAAGGAGATCCTGCCCGGCAAGAGCCTGCTCGCCATTGCTGCTTGGGTCGACGAGGTGCGGTTGATCGACAACATCGTCCTCTGAACGCGCGCGGCGTCGCTCCCATGCCTGCCGACGTTCTCCTCCGCGACGCCACCGAGGCCGACCTTCCCGCGGTGCAGGCGATCTACGCCCACCACGTGCTGCACGGCACGGGCACGTTCGAGGAGATCCCGCCGGATGTCGCCGAGATGCGGCGCCGCTTGGCCGAGGTGCGCGAGCGCGGCTTCCCCTGGCTCGTCGCCGTCGCGCAGAACCGTGTGGTCGGCTACGCGTACGCGAACTGGTTTCGCGCCCGCACCGCGTACCGTTTCGCCTGCGAGGATTCGATCTATCTCGCGCCCGACTGGTGTGCCCGTGGATTGGGCACACGGTTGCTCGGCGAGCTGCTGGCGCGTTGCGAAGCCGCCGGCGCGCGCCAGATGCTCGGAGTGATCGGCGACAGCGCGAACCACGGCTCGGTGCGGCTCCACGCGCGGCTCGGCTTCGAGCACATCGGCACGATGCGCGCGGTGGGCCTGAAGTTCGGCCGCTGGCTTGATGTCGTGATCATGCAGCGCGCGCTCGGCGCGGGCGCCGGCAAGCCGCCGGAGGACAAGGCCTCATGAAGAGCGCGTACGACATCGTCGTGGTCGGCAGCGGCATCGCCGGATTGAGCTTCGCCCTGAAGGCCGCCGCGGCCGGTCGCAGCGTGGCGATCCTCACCAAGAAGAACCGCGCCGACTCGAACACCAACTTCGCCCAGGGCGGCCTCGCCGCCGTGATGGCCGCCGAGGACAATTTCGACAACCATGTGCGCGACACCCTCGTCGCCGGCGACGGGCTCTGCGACGAGCACGCCGTGCGCGAGATCGTGCGCGACGGTCCGGCCCGCGTGCGCGAGCTGGTGGAGATCGGGCTCGAGTTTTCGCGCGACGCGCGTGGGCAGTTCGATCTCGGCCGCGAGGGCGGACACTCGCACCGGCGCATCCTCCACGTAAAGGACATGACCGGGAAGGCCATCGAGGAGGCGCTGTTGCGCGCCGTGGCCGAGAGCGGCCGCATCGATCTCTTCGAGCACCTCTTCGCGATCGATGTGGTGACCTCCGCGAAGGTCGACCCGGCGACCTCCGTCTTCGGCGGCAACCGCGTGCTCGGCCTGCATGCGCTCGATGTGCGCGAGCACCGCGTCGTGGCGATCAACGCGCCGGTCGTGATGCTCGCCACCGGCGGCGCGGGACAGGTTTACCTCTACACGACGAACCCCGATATCGCCACGGGCGACGGCATCGCGATGGCGTACCGCGCCGGCGTGCCGGTGCGGAACATGGAGTTCATCCAGTTCCACCCGACGACGCTCTACACCAGCGGCGGTGCCGGAGCGGTCGCGGGCTGGCCGCGTTTCCTCATCAGCGAGGCCGTGCGCGGCGAGGGCGCGATCCTGCGCAACTTCGCGGGCGAGGCGTTCATGCCGCGCTACCACCCGCAGGCCGATCTTGCGCCGCGCGACATCGTCGCCCGCGCGATCGACGCCGAGATGAAGACCTCCGGCACTCCGCACGTGTGGTTGGACATCCGGCACAAGGACGAGGCGTGGCTGCGGCAGCGTTTTCCGCAGATCTTCGCCGGCTGCGAGAAGGTCGGGTTGAACATGGCCCGCGATCTCCTGCCGGTCGTGCCCGCGGCGCACTACACCTGCGGCGGTGTGGCGACGGATCTCACGGGTGCGACGACGCTGCCCGGCCTCTACGCCTGCGGCGAGGTCGGTTGCACCGGACTGCACGGCGCGAACCGTCTCGCGAGCAACTCGCTGCTCGAGGCGATCGTCGTCGCGCACCGCGCGGCGGCGGCGGTCGAGCAATACCTCGCCGCGCCCCGTGAGGTGTCCGTCTCCGTGCCCGAGTGGCAGGACCTCGGCGGCGACAACGCCGACGAACGGGTCGTGCTCACCCACAGCTGGGAGGAGCTGCGCCGCGCGATGTGGGACTACGTGGGCATCGTGCGGACGACGAAACGCCTCGAGCGCGCCCGCGCCCGCCTCGCGAACCTCGCGAAGGAGGTCCATGAATACTACTGGCATTTCTCGGTCGATCCCCAGCTCCTCGAGCTGCGCAACCTGATCGTGATCGGCGAACTCATCGTCGCCTGCGCCCTCCAGCGCCGCGAGAGCCGCGGTCTGCACTACACGCTCGATTTCCCGGAGAGACTTCCCGAAGCGCGCGACACCGAGACGCGCCGAGGCTGAGGGTGGCGCATGGCCGGAGCGCGTCTCGCTATCTGGCTGTACGCTGCGGTCGCGGCGGTGTGCCTGTTTTGCGCTGCGGCGCTCGCGCCATGGCTCTACCGGGACGGCACCGCAAGAGTGGCGGCGGTGCGCGAGGTGCCCGTTTTCCAGATTCGAAAGAACGGCCGCTCGCCGAAAGGTACGACTCTCGAATACGAGGTGTGCTTCACGAATCCGAGGGGAGAGACTGATGCGGTGATCACCACCTCGTGGTGTCCGCATGACAATGGCGAGCCGGTGCGATACTTGGCGTGCTTCCCTTGGGTGTTCGTGGCCCGCGATGAATTCGATCCTGCCGCGCACTATTTCGGTGCGGGGGTTTTCTTGGCCCTCTTCCTAGCACCCGCTTGGGCCACGCGGAAGCATGCGCGGATGCTGAGCGTGCGTGCGAGGGGGAGGAGGCGATCCGTCGCCGATGGGCTGCCGCAGATCGGGATGTTCCGCGTTGCTGATTGCTCGCACTGCCGCCGTCACCCTCGAGCGCGGCTGCAGAAATCGCGTTGATTCCACTGCCCCTATCTGGGGGCAGGTGAGCCGCCCCGATGCATCGACCGGCGGTCGCGTTTTCCGCAAAAGCGGGCAATCGATTGTCGGCGCGCCGGTCCGGCGCCCATTCTGTCCACCCAACCCCGTCACCCATGTCCATCCTTCGCACCCTCTTCGCTGCCGTGCTCCTCGCCGCCATCGTGCCGTTCCAAGCGGCCGGTGAAGCCGCCCCCAAGCCGACGCCGACGAACCCCTCGGGCTTCGTCATCCACCGCGGCACCAACCTCAGTCATTGGCTCTCGCAGGACTTCGGCTGGGCGCCGCGCGAGGAGTGGATCACGGAAAACGACATCCGCTTCATCGCCTCGCTCGGCTTCGATCACGTGCGGCTGCCTGTCGACGAGATCGTGCTCTGGAAAGAGGACGGCGCGCCCGAAGAGGCCGCCTTCGCGCTGCTCGAGCGCGCACTCGGCTGGTGTCGTGCGGCGAAGTTGCGCGTGATCGTCGATCTGCACTCCGTGCGGGCGCACCACTTCAACGCCGAGAACGAGGGCGGCCACAACACGCTCTGGACCGACCCGCAGGCGCAGGAGCACTTTCTCGACCTGTGGCGCCAGCTTTCGGCGCGGCTGCGTCACCATCCGGTGGATTTTCTCGCCTACGAGATCATGAACGAGCCCACCGCGCCCGATCCGCAGGACTGGAACAAGCTCGTGGCACGCAGTCTGGCGTTCCTCCGCTCGGCGGAGCCGACGCGCGTGATCGTGCTCGGCGCGAACATGTGGCAGATCCCGCAGATGCTGCCGAAGCTCGAAGTGCCGGCGGGCGACAAGAACATCATCCTGAGCATGCACACCTACGCGCCGCTGCTGCTCACCCACCACAAGGCGGATTGGGTCGACCCCGTGATCCGCGACTATCCCGGCCCGGTGGCGTATCCCGGCCCGATCGTTGATGCCGCCACGTACGCGAAGCTCGTCGCCGCCTATCCGAAGGAGAAATACGACTTCCTCGCCAGCTCGACCGATAACTGGAGCGCGGCTCGCCTGCGTGAGGAATACGAGCCGGCGATCGCGCGTGCGAAGGAGCTCGGCCTGCAACTCTACTGCGGCGAATTCGGCTGCCTGCCCACCGTGCCGCGCGCGGCGCGACTCGCGTACTATCGCGACATCGTGGGCGTGTTCGAGGCGGCCGGCATGGCTTGGGCGAACTGGGAATACAAGGGCGACTTCGGCGTCGCCGAGTGGCACGGGTTGAAGTCGCTCGACGGCGCGCCCGACGTGCAGTTGATCGACGCGCTTTTCCAGCGCTGAAGCGACCGGGTTTGCGGGCGCCGGACTGCGGCGCCCGCGCAGGCCTCGGGTATTGAACTCTGCGGGTAGGGCGGGACTTTTCCGGCGATGCGCCGGGGCGGCCGGTGGGCCCGCCGGGAATGAACGGACGGTTCGGAGAACCGCACCTGCCTCGGGTGCGCTCAGGCCGGCGCGTTTTCCGGCGTGGGTGTGGAGGTCCCGGTGGCCGCGGAGAGGGGCCGCGAAACGCGCGCTCGTCCGCCGAGCACGGTTTCCTGCAGGGCGAGCGTGGCGTGTTTGAATGCACCGGCGCGGCGCTCCAATTCCTGGGCCGCCGCAGCGGTCTCCTCGGCGGCGGCGGCGTTGCGCTGCGTGACCTTGTCGATCTGGTGCACCGCGGTGGTGATCTGTGCGATGCCAGTGCTCTGCTCGCGTGAGGAGACGGCGATCGCATCGACCACGGTCTGCAATTCACGGGCCTTCGTGAGGATGCCGGAGAGCGTCTCGCCCACCTCGACGCCGAGCGCGGCGCCGGCGGTGGTGCGTTCGCCCGCTTGGGTGATCTTCTCGGCGGTCTCGCGCGCGGCGGTGGCGGAGCGCTGCGCGAGGTTGCGGACCTCCTCGGCAACGATCGCGAAACCCGCGCCGGCCTCGCCGGCGCGCGCCGCTTCCACGGCGGCGTTGAGCGCGAGGATGTTGGTCTGGAACGCGATCTCGTCGATGGTCTTGATAATGCGGGTCACGTCCTGGCCCGAGGCTTGGAGGGCGGTCATCGCCTCGTCGAGCCGCCGCATTTGCTCGGCGCCGCGCTCGGCGGCGTCGCGGGTGGCGAGGGCGGACTGCTGGGCGCGGGCGGCGTTCTCGGCGTTGTCGCGGGTCATGCCGGCGATCTCCTCGAGTGTGGCGCTGGTTTCCTCGAGCGAGGCGGCCTGGCTGGAGGAGCCTTCCGCGACGGTGGCGGAGGACTGGCGCACGGTGGCGGCTTCGCCGGCGGAGTGCTCGGCGTCCTCCATGAGGCGCTCGGTCGTCTGCATGACGGGGCCGACGATGCTGCGGCCGAACCGGCGGCTGCATTCGAGCACGAGCGCCACGGCGGCGACGAGCGCGAGGCTGGACCAGAGTCGGCGGGCGCGGGCGCGGGCGGTGAGCTCGGCGCACGACGCCTGGAAATCGGCGCGCACGTACTTCACTTCGTCACCCAGTTTTGTGTCGATGAACGACCAGCTCGGGCCCCATTCGGCCTCCGAGGGAATCGGCGGCGCGGTGTCGGCGAGGGCGGCCTCGCCATGTTCGCGCACGAGCTTCACCGCGCGTTTCCACTCGGCGGATTCATGCACGGCGACGAGGTGCTCGCGCAGCGTACCCTGGCTGAGTGCGATTACGTCCTGCCAGTAGAGCTCGGCGAGTTTCGCGCCGTTGATCATCCCGAGCGCTTCGCCGGGGGTGAACTTGCGCGCGGATTTGTCGGCGCGGAGCTGGTGGTAGAAGAAGATCATCCCGCCGAACTCGGTGATCGTCTTGCGGGCGAGCATGAGCTTCGGGAGCACGCCGAGCTTGCGAACGATGGTGTCGTCGGTGGTGGCGTCGATGAGTAGCGGCAGGACTGCACTCACGTCCTGCCGCGAGCCGCGGTAGCCCTCCATGATCTGGTTGCCCAGCGAGTCGTCGGCCTGGCCGTAGACGGTCTGGCGCAGGGCGGGGAGCTCTGCGATGCGGCGGTCGATGGTCGCGAGGGCGGATTGGAGCGGGCCGGAGAGCGTGCGCACATCGACGGCCGCGCGCTGCGTCTGGTAGGCGCGCACGGCGGCGTCGGTCTCGCGGCGCCAGTTCTCCTGTTTCGTGCGGGCGTCCTGACGCTCGGCGTCGGAACATTTCCAGGTGGGTTTGAAGAAGTACCAGTTGCTCTGCTCGGCATCGAGGCGCAGCTCGAGATCGCTGAGTTTCCAGACCATCTCCGAGAGCTGGCCGAGCGTCTCCAGTTCGACGACTTCGGCGTGGGCGCGGCGGATCAGGAGCAGGGCGGGGACGAGCCCGCCGACGACGGGCAGGAGGACGAGCAGAAGGAGCTTTCGTTCCAGACTGAGGCGACGCGGAGACATGGGGACCTATCCACATCGGGTGGGCGAGGGGAGACTTGAGCCCGGGCGCGGTCGGGCGTGCGCCGGGCGGCGGACGCCGACATATCCCGATGAGCGCAGCCGATCCGGCGCCGTTGGTCGGTCGAGCGGGACGGGGTTATCCTGAGGTCCAACCCATTCCAGCCATGAAACACTCCCTCACCAAAGCCACCGTCGAGGTTTCGGCGGACCTGCTCGACAACCTGCGCGATCTGCTCGCCGACACGGAGAAGTCCTTCGGCTCGTCCGCCGCCGTGGAGACGAAGAGCCTGTGGAAAGCCGTCGACAAACGTTTCAACCGCGTGCGCGAGCAACTCGACCATGCGTACCGCCAGAGCCGTGAGCAGGTGGAACGCGCCGCGCGGGAGACCGATCGCGCGATCCGCAGCCACCCGTACGAGGCGCTGGCCGTGGCGCTCGGGCTCGGTGTGCTCTGCGGCGTGCTGTTCCGGCGGCGTTGACCGCCGCGCCGGGCCCATGGCCGC
This sequence comes from Opitutaceae bacterium, assembly GCA_035299125.1. Classification (GTDB taxonomy): domain Bacteria; phylum Verrucomicrobiota; class Verrucomicrobiia; order Opitutales; family Opitutaceae; genus CAJCBL01. The sequence goes on along the minus strand of DATGXA010000239.1, from coordinate 6,691 downwards.
ATTGCCACACGTTGTCGTGCTCGGCGCCGGGTTCTGCGGCCTCGAGTTCTGCCGCCGCGTCGATTCCACGCGCGTGCGCGTGACCGTCGTCGACAGGCAAAACCACCACCTTTTCCAGCCGTTGCTCTACCAAGTGGCGACGGCGGGGTTGTCGGCGATCGACATCGCGCGCCCGATCCGCGGCATCCTGCGCCGCAAGCCGAACCTCGACGTGCGCATGGCGCGGGTGAACGGCGTGGACCTCGCGCGGCATTGCGTGCGGCTCGAGGGTCAATCGAATTTGGAATTCGACTACCTGCTGCTCGCGCTCGGCGGCCGTTCGAGCTACTTCGGGCACGACGAGTGGGCGGAATTCGCGCCGGGCCTCAAGACGCTCGACGATGCCGTGCGCATCCGCCGCCAGTTGCTCCTCGCCTTCGAACAGGCCGAGGCGGAGACGGATCCGGAGCGCCAACGCGAGTTGATGACGATCGTCGTGATCGGCGGCGGGCCCACGGGCGTGGAACTCGCCGGCGCCGCCGCGGAGCTCACCCGCGGCGGTCTGCGCGGGGATTTCGACCGGATCGACACCCGCCGCGCGCGCATCCTCCTCATCGAGGGCGGGGCGGCGGTGCTGGGGCACCTCCCGCCGTCGTTGTCGGCGAGCGCGCGCCGGCAGCTCGAGCGGCTCGGTGTCGAGGTGCGCACCGGTCGGCGCGTGCAGCAGATCGGCCCGGGCAGCGTCGACCTGGGCGGCGAAACGATCCGTGCCGCGAACATCCTCTGGGCGGCTGGTGTGGCGCCGGTGCCGGAGATCCGTTCGCTCGGCGTGCCGCTGGATCGTGCGGGCCGGATCGAAGTCGAAGCGGACTTGAGCGTGCCGGGGCGGCCGGCGGTGTTCGCCGGGGGCGACATCGTGGCGGTCCCGGACGGCCGCGGCGGAACCGTGCCCGGTGTCGCACCGGCGGCGATGCAGATGGGCCGGTTCATCGCGAACGTGATCGACGCGGAGGCGCGGCGCGGCGTGGTCGGCGAGCCGCGCACGCGCCCAAGTTTCCGTTACGTCGACAAGGGGACGCTCGCCACGATCGGGCGCTCGGCGGCGGTGGCGCAGATCGGGCGCCTGCGTTTCGGCGGGTTGTTCGCATGGATCACCTGGTTGCTGGTGCACCTGGTGTTTCTCGTGGGCTTCCGCAACCGCGTCTCGGTTTTCGCGACGTGGGTCACGTCGTATTTCACGTACCGTCGCCGGGCCCGGATCATCCTCGGCTCCGACGCGATCGCCGCACCTCCACGGCCGGAGCGCTGAGCTCGCCGCGAAACGCCGCGTCCGCCGTGCGCCGCGGTGCAGAATGCACCCGCGCGCGGGGATTCTGTTCGCGTCGTCGGGGCGGTTCGTCCGTCGCTTTCGCTGCGACGGGGTCTGCGTGCGGATGGTTGGCACCGCGACTGCAAGAGGTGCAGCGAATCCGGACATTCGTTCCCGGAAAAACACCCTCTCCATGAGCAAAGCCATCTTCCTCATCCTCCTCGTCGTTGGTGCGATTCTGCTGATCTACGGCCTGAGCGCCTCCGACTCCGTGGCCTCGAACATCAGCGAGACCGTCCGCGGCACGCCCACCGACCGCACGATCACGTTGATCGTGCTCGGCAGCGCGGGCCTGTTGGCAGGGAGCATCGGCCTATTGGTGCGCCGCCGCGGCTGATGGTGGCGCGACCGAGCCGGGCGGCCGTGCTTCGCCGCCCGGCGACTCCGCGCAAGCGCGAGGATCCCGCGATGGTGCCGCCGTCCAACGACTCCGAGACCGCACCCGCCGCCGCGGTGCTGGAACGCGCGCCTAAGGGTTTCTCTCATCCGCGCATCGTAAGAATCGCGGATGGCCGCGCGCGCACCCAGCCCCTAGTCTCGGCTCCCTTGAATGCGCCCCTCGGAGAGCGTCTACCCGCGCCGGTAGTCGGCGCCGGGAAAACCCCGGTTCGCGTCCTCGTGGTGGAGGATCACGAGGAGGACTTCCATTTTCTCGCGATGTTGCTCGAGCGCTCCCAGTTGGAAGAACGCTACGACCTCGACTGGGCGTCATCCTTCGACGACGGCATCGCGCGTCTCGAGAGCGGCCGCTACGACGCCGGCCTGTTCGACTACGCGCTGGGCGGCAGTACCGGACTCGACCTCCTCCGCGCGGCGCGCGCGCGCGGCGCCGACATGCCGGTGATCCTGCTTACCGGCGTCGACAATCCGCAGATCGACGGCGAAGCGCTGCGCTCCGGCGCCGCCGACTACCTCTGCAAGGCCGAGCTCACGGCGGTGCAGCTCGAGCGCGCCATCCGCTATGCGCGGCAGCAGGCCGGCACGCTCGCGCAGCTCCGTCGCGCTAACAATCTCCTCAGCACCGTCCTCAACGGCCTGCCCGTCGTCGTGTACCGAATCGACGGCGACGGCGTGCTGCTCGAATCCCGCGGCCAGGGCCTGCGCCTGCTCGGCATCGCCGACGACGAGCTCGTGGGCCGCAACGTGTTCGATGCCTGGCCGCACATCGCCGACGACGTGCGGCGGGCGCTCGAGGGCGCGGCGGTGGAGTTCGTCGCGGAGATCCGGCACGGCGACGACCGGCGCTATTTCGACAACTACCTCCAGTTCGACCGCGCTCGCGGCCACGGCGCCGTCGGCTTCTCGATCGACGCCACCGCGCGCGTGCTGGCCGAACAACAACGCCGGATCGATGCGCAGATGCTGCACAATATCCTGCGCAACCTCTCCGCCATCGCCGGCCGGCTCGACGCCGAGGGCCGCGTCGTGGAGGCGCTCGGGGCCGGCTTGCGGCGTTACGGCCTCGCTGCCGGCCGGCTGCACGGGCAGTTGCTCACCGATGTGGTCCCGCACTGCGGCGAGGCCATCGAGCGCGCGCTGGCCGGGGGCAGCACGGCCTTCACCTTCGTCGGGCGCAGCCAGAACGAGGACTGGTACGTCGACTTCTCCGTCTCGTTCGACGCGGAAAACGGCGAGGGCGCCGTCTTCTTCGGCCGCGATGTCACCGAGCGCCGGCGCCTCGAGCGGCTCGTGCTCAACCTCGGCGACGCCGAGCGGCAGCGCATCGGGGCCGATCTGCACGACGGCCTCGGCCAGCACCTCACCGGGCTCGCCTGCATCGCCGCGGCGCTGCGCGAGCGCCTGGCGTCGGCCGCGCCCGCGGAGGCCGAGTCCGCCGCGCACATCGCGGAGCTGGCGAACGAGGCGACGGTGCAGTCCCGCGCGCTCGCGCGCGGGCTCAGCGCCGTGCAGCTCGAGGTGCACGGGCTCGCCGCGGCGCTGGAGGATCTCGCGCTGCAATCCCAACGGCTGCACGGCGTCGAGTGCGTGTTCAGCCTCCGCGGCCTCCCCCCGCAGATGGAGCACCTCGCCGCCATCCACGTGTATCGAATCGCCCAAGAAGCGATCCACAACGCCGTCCGCCACGGCGGTGCGCGGCGCATCCGCCTCGCGTTGCTCGGCCGGCCGGAGCGTCACCGTCTTCTGGTGCTCGACGACGGCGCCGGTTTCGAGATGCGTCCGGCGACGCCCCCGCAGGGCAGCGGACTCCGCCTCATGCACTACCGCGCCACCATGCTCGGCGGCTCGGTCACCATACATTCTCGCCCGGGACAGGGAACCCGGGTCGCCTGCAACTGGACTCAGCCATCCATCAATGAAAACTGAAGCACCCGCCGCCCCGCCGCAGCCTTCGGCCGCGGCCCCGAAGACCGTCCGCCGCCGCATCTTCCTCGTCGACGACCACCCGGTCACCCGCGAGGGGATTCGCGTTCTCATCGACCAGGTGCCCGATCTCATCGTCTGCGGCCAGGCCGACAGCGCCCCCGCCGCCCTTCAGGCGATCCAGAAGACGGTGCCGGATCTCGCCGTGGTCGACATCACCTTGAAGACCACCAGCGGCATCGAGCTGATCAAGAACCTGAAGGCGCTGCTGCCCGACCTGCCCGTGCTCATCATGTCGATGCACGACGAGAGCCTTTACGCCGAGCGCGCGCTGCGCGCCGGCGCGAAGGGCTACATCATGAAGAACGAGGCGAGCGACCGGATCGTGCTCGCGATCCGCCGCGTGCTCTCGGGCGAGCTCTACCTCAGCGACCGGATGAAGGAGAAGGTCCTGCACCGCCTCGTGCGCAGCAAGAAGGACGAGGTCGTGTTCACGATCGACACCCTCAGCGACCGCGAGATGGAGGTGTTCCAGCTCATCGGCAACGGCTTCGGCACCCGCCAGATCGCCGAGAAACTCAACCTCAGCGTGAAGACGATCGATTCGTATCGCGAGCACCTGAAGCTGAAGCTGCGCCTCGAGAACGGCGCCGACCTCGTGCGCCACGCCATCCAGTGGATGCGCAGCGAAGGCGTGGTCTAGGCCGGACCGTATCGGAATGACGGTGGCGGGAACCCGCCGGCGTGCCGGGCTGGGCGCTGGAAATTTCCCGATGGGAGTTGCCGGCCGAGGCTCGGTGCCCGCGGGTGCCGGTGCGGATTAGCATCGGGCATGCAGTTACAGGAGCGATCGACCAAACCCGCGTCAAAACACCCGCGCCGCCGCGCCGCCGCGGCCGGACGCGAGATCCGCAAGGGCGAGCCGTACCCGCTCGGAGCGGTGTGCAAGGAGGGCGGCGTGAACTTCGCGCTGTTTTCCGAGCACGCCACCGGCGTGGAGCTCTGCCTCTTCGACGATCTGGGCCGGCTCGAGGTGGAGCGGATCCGTATCACGGAGCGTCAGAACCACGTGTGGCACGCGTTCGTGCCTGGGCTGCCGGCGGGCCAGTTGTACGGCTTCCGCGTCGAGGGACCCTACGACCCCAACGTCGGCCACCGTTTCAACGCCAACAAGGTCCTGCTCGATCCCTACGCCAAGGCCATCGCCGGCGATGTGCGGTGGGACGACTCGCTCTTCGGTTACAAGATCGGCGCCCCCGAGGCCGACCTCGGTTTCGACGAGCGCGACAACGCCGCCCTCGTGCCGAAAAGCGTGGTGGTTGACGATCGGTTCGACTGGGGCGACGACCGCCCGCCGCGCCGCCCCTTGGATGAAACCATCATCTACGAGACCCATGTGCGCGGTTTCACCAAGCAGTGCCACGCGCTCCCCGAGGAGCTGCGCGGCACCTTCGCGGGGTTCGCTGCGCCCGAGAACATCGAATACCTGCGCGCCCTGGGGGTGAACGCCGTCGAGCTCATGCCCGTGCAGCAGTTCGTCCACTCGCGCAACCTCGTCGACAAGGGCCTTCGCGACTACTGGGGCTACAACACGATCGGTTTCTTCGCCCCCGAGAGCGGTTACAGCGCCAGCGGCGACCGCGGCGGCCAGGTGCGGGAGTTCAAGGAGATGGTCAAGCGGCTGCACGCCGCCGGCTTCGAGGTGTATCTCGATGTCGTGTACAACCACACCGCCGAGGGCAGTCACCTCGGGCCCACGCTCTCGTTCCGCGGCATCGACAACCGCTCATACTACCGCCTCGTCGGTGACGATCCCCGCTACTGCATGGACTACACCGGCACGGGCAACACCCTCAACGTCCCGCACCCGCGCGTGCTCCAGCTGCTGATGGACAGCCTGCGCTACTGGGTGCTCGAGATGCACGTCGACGGCTTCCGCTTCGACCTCGCCGCCTCGCTCGCCCGCGAGCTGCACGAGGTCCGCAAGCTCGGCGCCTTCTTCGACGTGATCCATCAGGACCCGATCATCTCCCAGGTGAAGCTCATCGCCGAGCCGTGGGACATCGGCGAGGGCGGGTATCAGGTGGGCAACTTCCCGGTGCTCTGGGCGGAGTGGAACGGCCGCTACCGCGATACCATCCGCCGCTACTGGAAGGGCGACTCCGGCACGATGCGCGAGCTCGCCTACCGGCTCTGCGGCAGCGCCGACTTGTACGAGCAGAGTGGCCGGACCCCGGCGGCGAGCGTCAACTTCGTCACCGCGCACGACGGCTTCACGCTCCGCGACCTCTGGTCGTTCAACGAGCCCCACAACGAGGCCAACGGGGAGGACAACCGCGACGGCGAGCGCAACAACAACTCCTGGAACTGTGGCCACGAGGGGCTCGACGCTCCGCCCGAAATCCTCGCGCTCCGTCGCCGTCTGCAGCGCAGCCTCTTGGCCACGCTACTCCTCTCGCAGGGCGTGCCGATGCTCCGCGGCGGCGACGAGCGCGACGCCACCCAGGGCGGCAACAACAACGCCTATTGCCAGGACAACCCCACCAGCTGGCTCGATTGGTCCGACGCCCCCGCCACCGCCGCGCTCTTCGAGTTCACCCGCCGCCTCGTCGACCTGCGCAACAAACACGTCGTCTTCCGCCAGCCCCGCTTCTTCCAGGGCCGCGATCTCCACGGCAACGGCGTGAAGGACATCACTTGGTACAACGCCGACGGCGCCGAGATGAGCGACGAGGCTTGGGCCGCCGACTTCGCGAAGATCATGGGCGTGATGCTCTGCGGCGACTCCATGGACGTGCGCGACCGCGCCGGCCAGCCGCTCCGAGACGACACGTTCCTGCTCTACACCAACTCGCACCATGAGGACCGCGAGATCCGGCTGCCTTCGGAGTCGGAGGTCGTCTGGCAACTCGTGGTCGACACCGCGCGCGAGCCGGCGTTCGTCGATCCGCCCGAGCAGTTCGGCGGCGGCACGTTGCATGTGTTGCCCGCGCGCAGTCTCGTGCTACTGCAACAGAAGAC
>DATGXA010000238.1:0-9296 GCA_035299125.1 Opitutaceae bacterium | reverse complement strand
CAGGACTCGAGTTCTACGCGCACGTCTGGTCGCAGGAGCGGAGCGATCAGACGACGCACCAGATCGCCTCGGCTTCGGCCAACACCACGCAGCCATCCGCACCGGCCGGCCGCTATTCGATCACGATGCGGAAACCGATCGTGCGCGCCCGCTCGAGTCGGTTGCGCGATTCGACCGGGATCTTCGCGATCTGTGCGGCGGTGTCGGCGTACGAACCGCCCGCGACAAGCGCCGTCTCGGCATCTGGCCGGTCGGGCGCGAGCCATTCGGCCACGTTGCCCAGCAGGTCATAGAGGCCCGCGGTGTTGGCCGAAGCCGAGGCGATCTGGTGCGTCGTCTGATCGCTCCGCTCCTGCGACCAGACGTGCGCGTAGAACTCGAGTCCTGTGGGCACCACGCCGACCGCGGCCTGATACTCCTCCTCGGTCGGCAACCGCACCTTGCGCCCAAGCAACCACCCGAGGCGGCGGCAAAATTCCTGCGCGTCGTCCAAGTTCACCGATTCCACGGGCAGATCGGCGCCGGGCAGGCGGCTCGGATTGTTGCGCACCACCACCTCGTAGACGCGTTGCGGTACCTCGGTGACCAGCATCTGCACTCCGCGCCGGCCCGGCACATTCCGGAACTTGTCGGTCATCACGCGCAGGAGCGGCTCGATCACGCCGCGCTGCAGCGTGAGGTAATTGAATTTCTGCCGCAGCTCCGGATCGAGTTTCCGGCTGCGCGGCAGCTGGGTGAACATCGCGTCGTTGAGCCGCGCACCCTCGAGGACCATCTCCGGCACGTTGGCGACATCGCGCGCGCGAAGCTTCGCGGCGATCGAGCGGTCGAGCTGCACGATGCGTTCGGCCGCCTCGGCCGTGAGCTCAGTCTGGCGCTCGACCTCGAGTTCATCGACGCGCTCGGTCGATGCATGGCGGCTGCGGGGAAAATCCGTGTTGAGCTTTTGCTGCGCGTCGCGTGCTCGCTCGAACAACGCCGCCGCTTCCTGCGCGGCCCCGCGTCCCCGCGCCTCGGCGGCCTTCGTAGCGCAATCCCTCGACTCGGCGAGCAGCGCCAGCGAATCCAGCGTCGCGATCTCGACCTCGAGCTCCTCCAAGTTCGCGAGGCTCGCGTATTGCGTGCGGCCGAACTCGCGGTTCAGGCGCAGCTGCAACTCGTGCGCGCGGTGGTACGAGGCAAGCGCTTCGGCCGTCTTCTCGGCGTCGCGGAGCTTCCGCGCTTCGGCGGTCGTGTTCGCCAGTTCCTCGGAGATCGGAGCGGCATCGAGCCGGGCGATTTCCTGGGTGAGCTCGGTCTCGCGCGCGAGGTCGCGGCCGGAGCCGGGCCCCTGCCGCTGGTTGAGCAATCGCTGGCGCTCGAGCGCTTCGCGCAGTTTCGCCACGCCGTCCGCGAGCTTGCCTTCCTTGAGCAAGGCCCGGGCGTCCGCTTCGTCGGCCGCGCTGCGGGCGACGGTGGCGCGCGTCCACGCGGCCTCGTGCATCGCCTCGAGATCCCGCACGCGTTGATTCTGCGCCTCGTCCATGTTGCCCGTGGCGCGCATCCACTCGCGCTGCGCTTCGATCGCGCGCAACAGCCGTTGCAGGTCCGTCTCGGTCGGGATGCCCAAGTCGCGGATGCGGGAAAACTCGCGCTCGATCTCCATGCTCTCCTCCCGCAGGCGCCGCATCGCCGGGTCATTCTCGCTGGCCAACGCACCGGCGTTTTCGTGCCGCAGAAAACCCCACACGAACACACCGCCGACCACGACAAGGACCGCGCCACCCACGCCGAGCCACGGCAGCAGACTGGGACGCGAGGACTTGCGGACGGTACGACGTGTGTGGGCGCGCATTCGGCCGCGAGAAAAGTGCCCGCGCCGCGAAATGGCAAGGGTCGCCGGGACACCTGTGGGCGCCGCCCTGCGACACCCGTTCACCTCTCCGCGGCGACACCTCCACACGCGCGCCACGGCGCACCGGGCGAATGGCTGGACATTGCCCCGCCGCCCTCTTTTCTCGGCGCCTGTGCTAGATCAGCTCACCATCCTCGCCCCCGGTCTGCTGGGCGCTTCGGTCGCGATGGCCGCCCGCCGGTTCGGCGTCGCGCGGCGCATCGTCGCCTGGGCGCGACGCCCCGAAGTGCGCGTCGAACTCGGGACCGCGCCGTGGTGCGACCACGTGTGCGCCACGCCCGAGGAAGCAGCGCGCGAGGCCTCGTTGGTGGTGATCTGCGCCCCGGTCGAAACCATTCCCTCGCTCGCCGCGGCCATCCGGCCGCACCTGCGCACCGATGCGCTCGTGACCGATGTCGGCAGCGTGAAGGGCGAACTCTGCCGCCGTGCCGCCACCGGCTACGCGACCGATGGCGCCGGACCACTCTTCGTCGGCTCGCACCCGATGGCCGGCTCCGAGAAGTGCGGACACGAAGCGGGCTCCGCCGAGCTGTTTCAGGGCCGCGCGTGCTTCGTCACGCCGTTCGACCACACGCCCGCCGCCGCCGTCGAGACGCTCGTGCGTTTCTGGCAGGCGCTCGGTTGCGAGGTGGTGACGATGCACCCCGACCGACACGACGAGATCGTCGCCCACGTTTCCCACCTGCCACACCTCGCCGCCGCCTGCCTCTGCAGCCTGCTCTCCGGCAAGTCCGCCGACTGGCGCAACCTCGCCGGTCCCGGCCTGCGCGACACCACGCGCGTCGCCTCCGGCGATCCGAAACTCTGGCGCGGCATCCTCACCGAGAATCGCGACGAGGTCCTGCGCGCGCTGCGCACCTACCAGGACGAACTGCAGGCCCTCCATGCCGCGCTAGCCAACCGCAACGACCTCGAGCTCCTCGCCCTCCTCGAGCGCGGCAAGACTTGGCGTGACCGGCTCCGTGTAACGTCATGAGCGAATCGCTCCCCGATCTCCTGCCGATCGCGCCGTTCACCCGGCCGGCCGACGGCGCCGTCACCCTGCCCGGCTCGAAGAGCCTGACCAACCGCGCGCTCCTGCTCGCCGCCCTCTCCGACCAGGCGGTCGAGCTTCGCGGCGCGCTCTTCAGCGAAGACACCGAGATCATGACGCGCGCGCTGCGCGAGCTCGGCATCGCCGTGGAGGCCGATGCCGCCACGCACCGTTTCCGCGTGTACGGCGCCGGCGGGAAGCTGCCGGATCCCGAGGCCACGATCCACGTCGGCAACGCCGGCACCGCGGCGCGTTTCCTCACCGCGCTCTGCGCTGCCGCCGGCCGCGGCACGTATCATTTCGACGGCGTCGAAGCGATGCGCCGCCGGCCGATGGGCGGCCTGACCGACGCGCTCACGCAGCTCGGCGCGAAGTTCGACTTCCTCGGCGCGCCCGGCTGTTTCCCCTTCGAGCTGCACGCCTCCGGACTGCGCGGCGGCACCGTCGAGATCGACGCCCGCGAGAGCAGCCAGATGCTCTCGGCGCTGCTCATGGTCGCGCCGCTCTGCGCGGAGCCGTTGCGCATCAAACTCGTGGGCAACGTGCGCTGGCCGTTCGTCGCGATGACGCTGCGGCAGATGGCGCAGTTCGGCCAACCCACCGCTGAGCTCGCCGCGCGTCCCGCCGCGGAGTTCGACGTGCCGTGGGGCCGGCCGTTCGCCGCGCCGTCCGTCTACCAAATCGAGCCCGACGCCACCGCCGCCTCCTACTTCCTCGCGCTCCCGCTCGCCACCGGCGGCAGCGTGCGGCTCGCCGGCCTGCCCGAAAAAGGCGCGAGCCTGCAGGGCGACCTCGCGTTCGCCGATGTGCTCGCGCGCGTCGGCCTGCAACTGCGCCGCGAGGGCGATGCGCTCGTCAGCAGCCTGCCCGCCGGCGTGAAGCCGCGCGGCGTCGACGCCGATTTCAACACGTTCTCCGACACCTTCCTCACGCTCGCCGCGCTCGCGCCGCTGCTCGACGGCCCGACGACGATCCACGGCCTCGCGCATACCCGAAAACAGGAGACCGATCGCGTCGCCGGCATGGCCGCCGAGCTGAAACGCCTCGGCCAGGAGGTCGTCGAGACCGAAGACACGCTCGTCATCACGCCACGCCCGCTGCGCGCTGCGACCATCGAGACGTACCGCGACCACCGCTTCGCGATGAGCTTCGGCGTGCTCGGCTGCCGCGACCTGCACAGCGACGCCCAGCCGTGGATCACCATCCACGATCCGGCATGCTGCGCGAAAACGTTCCCGAACTTCTTCGACGTGCTCGCCAGCTTGCGCGCGCAGTCGCATCCCGCCCCATGAGCTCCGCCGCACCGTTCATCATCATCGCCATCGACGGCGGCGCCGCCTCCGGCAAATCGTCCACCTCGCGGGCGTTGAGCGACCGCTTCCATCTGCTGCACGTCGACACCGGCTCGCACTACCGTTTCGTCACGCACCAGCTGCTCGAGCGCGGCGTGTCGCCGGACGACGAAGCGGCCGTGGTTGACGCCCTCGCGACGTTTCCCCTCGCCACCCGCGTCGTCGGCCGCAGCGCGCAGATCGAGATCGGCGGGCAGGTGCCCGGCGAAGAAATCCGCGGCCCGCGCGTGAACGCCCATGTCTCGCGCGTCGCCGCGATTCCGGCCGTGCGCCGCTTTCTGCTCGAGTACCAGCGCAGCCAGGTGGACGTCGCGCGGGCGAACGGTTTCCGCGGGCTCGTGATGGAGGGCCGCGATATCGGCTCGGTGATCTTCCCGGCCGCGGATTTTCGTTTCTTCCTCCACGCCGATCCCGAGGAGCGCGCGCGCCGCCGCGCCGCCGAGGGACAGACCGACTCGATTCTCGAACGCGACCGGCTCGACGCCGCGCGCAAGACCGCGCCGTTCGCCTGCCCGGCCGGCGCCACGCCAATCGACTCGACGCACCTCACGTTGCCGCAAGTCGTCGACGAACTCGCCGCGCGCATCGCCCCGCGACTCGCGCCCGCGCAGCCATGAACGTCCTCTACTGGTTCTGCCACGGTCTGATCCGCACGGTCGCCGACACGGCGTTCCGGGGCGAAGTGATCGGACTCGAGAACGTGCCGCGCGAAGGGCCGTTCCTGATGGCGTCGAACCATTGCAGCCACCTCGACCCGCCGTTGCTCGGCAGTCAGTTGCAGCGCCAGATCCATTTCTTCGCCCGGAAAACACTCTGGAAACCGGGCTTCCCCGCGTGGTGGCTCGACGCCGTGGAGACGATCCCGGTCGACCGCGACGGTGCGGATGTCGGCGCGATGAAGCGTACGATCGCCGCACTGGAAAACGGCGGTGTCGTGATCGTGTTTCCCGAGGGCACCCGCTCGCTCGACGGCCGACTCCAGCCTGCCAAGGCCGGCGTGGGCATGATCGCCTGCAAGGCCCGCGTGCCGGTGGTGCCGGCGCGGATCTTCGGATCGTTCGAGGCGTTCGGCCGCGATGCGAAGATCCCGAAGCCGCACCCGGTCTCCTACGTCATCGGCCGCCCGCTCGCGCCCGCCGAGTACGACGATCCCGCCGCCGGCAAACAACGTTACCAGGTCGCCTCCGAACGCATCATGGCCGCCATCGCCGCGCTTGAGCTACCGGCCCGTCCTCTGATCTGATCCGCTTCTCCCATGTCCCTCCCGCTTCCCCGCTCCATCCTCGTCGTCGGCTCCGGCGGGCGTGAACACGCCATCGTCACCGCCTGCCTCAAGAGCCCGTCGCATCCGCGCGTGCTGGCCGCGCCCGGCAACGGCGGCATCGCCCGCGACGTGAAGTGTTTCCCGGTGCCGGTCGACGATGTCCCCGGCCTAGTCGCGCTGGCGAAGAAGGAGCGCGTGGACTTCGTCGTCGTCGGCCCCGAGGTGCCACTCAGCCTCGGCCTCGTCGATGCGCTGATCGCCGCCGGCATCCCCGCCTACGGCCCGAAAGCCGATGGCGCGCGGCTCGAGGCGAGCAAGATCTTCACCAAGGAACTCCTCCTCAAACACAAGATCCCGACCGCGCCCGCGCAGTTTTTCACCGAGGTCGCGCCCGCGCTCGCGTACCTCAAGACCCGCAAGGCGCCCTACGTCATCAAGGCCGACGGCCTCGCCGCCGGCAAAGGCGTGGTGGTCACGCCCGATCTCGCCGAAGCGCAGGCCGCCGTGCGGATGATGCTCGAAGCCGGGGCGTTCGGCGCGAGCGGCAAGCGGATCCTGATCGAGGACTGCCTTATCGGTGAAGAGACTTCGATCCACCTCGTCGTTTCCGGTCGCGAGTACGTCGTGTTGCCGACGAGCCAGGATCACAAACGCGTCGGCGAGGGCGACACCGGCCCGAACACCGGCGGCATGGGCGCCTACTCCCCGGCCGAGGTCGTGACCGACAAGATGCTCGCTGAGATCGACCGCACGATCTGCCGCCCGAGCGTCGACGCCATCGCGGCCGAGGGTATCGATTTCCGCGGCACGCTCTACATCGGCATCATGCTCACGAAGTCGGGCCCGCAGGTGCTCGAGTTCAACACCCGCTTCGGCGACCCGGAGACACAGGTGCTCCTCCCGCGCCTCGCCACCGATCCGGTTGCGCTCCTCTGGGCCGCCGCCAACAACCGGCTCCACAAGATCAAGCTCGAGATCAAGAGCGACTACGCGCTGTGCGTCGTGCTCGCCGCGCAGGGCTATCCCGACAAGTACCCGAAGGGCGACGCGATCACCCTCCCGCGCGTCACCGGGACCGGCGAGTACATCTTCCACGCCGGCACCTCGGTGACGAGCAATCGCCAGATCGTGACCAACGGCGGCCGCGTGCTCGGCGTCACCGCGCTCGCGCCCACGCTCCGCCAGGCGGCCAGCCGCGCCTATTCGCTCTGCGACCAGATCGGTTACGTCTCCAAATACTGCCGCCGCGACATCGGCGCGAAACAGCTCAACCGCAAGTGATGCCGCCCCGCGCCGCACGCCACGTCGCGCTCCGCCTCCTGCCGCTGCTCCTCGTCGCGGCGCTCGTGGAGCCGGCCCGCGCGGCCGACACGCCAAGCGCGCCGCCGGCACAAACGCCCGCGGCCGCGCCAACCGACCCCGCCGATCTCGGTCGCGGTCTGCGTTATCTCCGGCTCGGCGCACCCGACGACGACGCGAGCTTTGCGGCCGCCAACGCCGCCGCCGCTCTCGTGGTGGATCTCCGCGAAAGCACGCCGGGCGACCGCGGCGCGACGCGACTGCGCGAGTTGCTCGCGCGCCGCGACGCCGCCCGTCCGCTCCTGTTTCTCCTCGGCACCGCCACGCCGAATGATCTCCGCGCCATCGTGCCGCGCGACACCGCCGGCGTGCTCACGATCGCGACGAAAGCATCCGGCATCCCGGCCGAGGTGATCGTCGAGATCGACGCCGCCCAGGAACGCGCCGCCCTTGAGGCGCACACCGCCGGACGCCCGGCGCGCGAGTTGATCGAGACGAAGATCGAGAAGCAGCGTTTCGACGAGGCCCGACTCGCCCACGACCACGCCAACGGCGCGCGCGAGCGCGATGCCACGCCCGTCGCGAAGCCCGATGCCAAACCCACGGAGCCGGCCTCGGCACCGTTGCAGGATGTGCTGCTCCAACGCGCCGTCGCGATCCACCGCGCGCTGCTTGCGCTCGGGCGCATTCCCGAACACACCTGACGTCATGCCCGCGCCCGGCCTCGTCATCGTCGTCTGCACGGCCAATATCTGCCGCAGCCCCATGGGTGCGAAGCTGCTGCAGCACGCGCTCGCCGCCGAGCCGGAGCCGCTGCGCTCATTGCAGGTGGTTTCCGCGGGCTTGGCCGCCGTGCGAGGGCACGCTGCGACCGACAACTCCGTCGCCGCCCTTCGGAAGGTTGGAATCAATCTCGGCACGCATTCCAGCCAACCACTCACGCAGGATCTGCTCGATCGCGCGGTCGCTGTGTTCTGCATGACCGAGGGTCATCGCCTGTCGATCGAGAGCTCCTTCGGGCGTCCACCGAAGCATCTGCACCTCTTCCGGGAGTTCCTCGGCGCCGAGCATGACCCGGAGATCCCGGATCCCTACGGCGGCGATTTCCGCGAGTACGAGGCCTGCCGCGACAGCATGGTCGAGGCGGTGCCGTCGCTTGTGCGTTTCCTCCGCGGCATCGTCGCGCCCGCTGGCTGACCGGAGCACAATCAGCCGAGGAACGGGTTGTAGCGTCGCTCGTTCGCGATCGTGGTGAACGGCCCGTGCCCGGCGGCGATCAGCGTGTCGGCCGGAAGTAGATCGACAACCCTTCGCGCTTCGCGACGCAGCGTCTGGCAGCAGTGGAACGCTCCGCCGAGCGAGCCCGCGAATATCAGGTCGCCGGAGAACAACACGCCCGGTGCCGCGTCGCCCAACGTGAGGTAATAGGCGTTGTGCTCCGCGGTGTGGCCCGGCGTGCGGAAGACGTGGATGCGGAAGCCGGCCAATTCGCGCTCGATGCCCTCGCCTACCGATTCGACCGCGAAGCCCGTACGCTTCGCCGGCGCGAGCACCCGCGCGCCCGGGCAGCGGTGGACCAGCGCCGGCAGACCGCCCGAATGATCGCGGTCCCAGTGGGTCAACAACACCGCGGTCGGATTCGCGATCCCCTCCGGCCAGGCGGCGAGCAACCGCTCCGGGCAATCCACCGTGTCGACGACAAGAGTGGCGCGCGTGGCCGGATGCTCCACGACGAACGCGTTCACTCGCCCGATCCCGTACGGCAGCGCGATCGTGTGCAGTCGGAACGGCAGTTCGGGCAACTCCGGCAATGGATACTTCCCTTGGCCAACCGCGCACACGCCGACCTCGTTCAAGCCGAGCGCGATCGCCAGTTTCTGCAGTTCGATGCAGCTAAAATCGTAGCGGTAGTCCTCGGCGTCCTTGATGCGTCCCGCATCGATCCCCGTGGCCGCGGCGAGCTGCGCCTCGGTCAGGCCGGCGTTGCGCATGGCCTTGTCGAGGATGTCACCGAGCTCGTCTTCCAACGGAGGGGCGAACGACATGGCACGGACAGTAGCGCCCGCAAAATGGATTTTCAATTCATGCCCGAGCCGCCACCGTCGGTCGCCATGGCTGACACCCAAACCGAGGTCCTCGATATCTTCACCCGCACTCGCGCGCTGCTGCGCGGGCACTTCGTCCTGCGCTCCGGGCTGCACAGCGGCCATTTCTTCCAGTGCGCGCAAGTGTGCCAGTACATGCCGGAGGTGGAACGCCTCGCCGAGCTGCTGGTCGCGAAATTGCAGGCCGCCGGCGTGCAGTACACGACCGTGCTCGCACCCGCGATGGGCGGACTGGTGATCGGCCAGGAGGTCGCGCGACGTTCGAAGGTCCGCTTCATCTTCGCCGAGAAGGAAAACGACCGCCTCGTGCTGCGTCGCGGCTTCAAGATCGCCGCCGGCGAACGCGTGC
>DATGXA010000237.1:0-10352 GCA_035299125.1 Opitutaceae bacterium | reverse complement strand
GCCGCCCGCTCGTGCGCGCGAGCGCCTCGGGCGAATCGATCGCCTCGATGGCCGCGAGCAGATCAGCGATGGGCGCGAGCCCGGCCGCCTCGATCGCGGTGGTGTCGAGCGCGGTGCTGTAGAACAACGCCGCCATGCGCGTCGGCGAGTTCGGTAAAGCCGTCGTGTCGGCCACCGCGACCTCGAGCACGGCGTGCAGCTTCTCCCAATTCGCGCGCTCGAGCGCGTTGAAGCTCGTCCAGCGGTACTGGTCGTCGGGGATGCGCGCGGTGGCGAGCCAACCGCCGGCGGCGAACTTCAGGAAGTCCTGCCGCGGGTCGACGCCGCGATCGAGATCCGCGACGGAGAAACGCAGCTCCTCGATCGGAGGGTTGGCGGGGGAAACTTCGGCCGCGCGCAGCACCACTGCGGCAGTCGCGACGCCGAGGAGGAACACAACGGGGGAACGCATCGCGCAATGTTTGCCGGGGCGCCGGTCGCGTGCAACTGCGCGCCGCCGCGCGCGCAGTTCCTCATCTCGCCGACAACCGGCACTTGCGCGCGCTCGCCACGGGCCTTGTGCTCGGCCGCGTGCAGCTCCCGGGCATCCGCGCGATCACTTTCGATGCCGCCGGCACGCTCGTCGACCCGCACCCGTCGGTCGGCGCAGTGTACGGCGAGGTCGGCCGCGCGCACGGGCTCGCTGCGACGGACGCCGAACTCGAGCGACGTTTCCACGCCGCCTTCAAGGCCCGCAACCACCTGCTGCGCTCCACCGAGCCGGCCGAGCGGGCGTTCTGGCGCGAGCTCATCGGCGAGGTGTTCGCGCCGTGGGCCGACGCCGCGACCGCGGATCGCCTCTACCCGGACCTCTGGGAGGCGTTCGCCGAGGCGCGCCGCTGGCGCCCGCGCGCGGACATGCCGGCTCTGCTGGCGCTGCTTCGCCGTCGCGGACTGAAGCTCGCGATCCTCTCCAACTGGGACTCGCGCCTGCATCGCGTCGTGGCCGGCCACGGCTGGCGCGAGTGGCTCGACCACGTGTTCGTGTCGGCCGATCTCGGCGTGGAGAAACCCGCGCACGCGATCTTCGCCTATGCGGCGACCGCGCTCGGCTGCCGGCCCGACGAGATTCTGCACGTGGGCGACAGCTGGCAGCACGATGTCGTCGGCGCGCTCGGCGCCGGCTGGCACGCCGCTTGGATCGACCGTTCCACTACGCCGCTCGCCGACGAACGCGCCCACCGGATCGCGCGCCTCGAACAGGTGCCGGAGCTGCTCGCGTAGCGCGCGGGCGAGTTTTCCGCGCAGTCCCCGCGGTGTGCGCTTGCGCACGGCGTCGTTCCTCGTTGGGTCCGCCGCGCTTCGGCCCCGCCCCCACGCGATCACCGTCAACCGCTACCACCATCATGCCTACCAGTACGATCCGACTGCATCGCGTGCTCCGCACCCCGCCGGAGCGACTCTACCGCGCCTTCATCGACGCCGACGCCCTCGCCAAATGGATGCCACCCTACGGCTACACCGCCAAGGTCGCCCACCTCGAGGCGAAGGTCGGTGGGACGTTCCGGATGTCGTTCACCAACTTCTCCAGCGGGCAAAGCCACTCGTTCGGCGGGGAGTACCGCGAGCTCGTGCCGCACGAGCGCCTCCGCTACACCGACCGTTTCGACGATCCCAACCTGCCCGGCGAGCTGCAGGTGCTCGTCGAACTGAAAGCGGTGAGCTGCGGCACCGAGCTGCGCATCGAGCAGAGCGGCGTGCCGGAGGTGATTCCCGCGGAGGCGTGTTACCTCGGCTGGCAGGAGTCGCTCGAGCAGCTCGCCCGTCTCGTCGAGCCCGACATCAAGGAGTGAAGCCCCGGCGCAAAGTGCGCGGCGCCGCTCCCGCGAGCAACGCCGCCGACCGCGGGTTGCGTCACCGTTCTCTGAGCACGACCGTCCAGGCGATCTTGTCTTCGATCGACTGGCGGTTCGGCTCCCAAAGCACGCGCGCGAAGCCGATCAGGCCGGTCGCCAGCCCGGCCGCGTAACCGCCGTAGCGGGTGAACGCGTCGAGCGGCGAGAGCGGCCGGCCGTCGAGCCGCACAATGCGGATGCCCGCGAGCCATTTGCCCGGCGTGCGTCCGCGCAGCCAACCGACGGTGAGCGTGAAGTACACTCCGGCCCAGCCGAAGGTGAGCCCGAAAGTACGGCTGAAATCGCTCGCGGCGTTGAGCCACGACGAGCCGCGGCTGGCCTCGCGCAGCTGCGCATTCTCGGCGCGCACGGCGGCGAGTTGCGCGCGGAGCTGGTCGCTCGCGCGACGGTAGTCGTCCTTCGTCGCGATCAGCGGCACCTCGACGGGCGCGAGCAACATCTCGGCGGGCAGTGCGCCGCGCCGGAGGTGGAACGCCTCGGCGCGCACGAGCGGCCGGCCGACCATGAGAAACGCGGCCGCCACCATCACGCCGCCGCCGAGCGCGAAAAACACCCAACGCACCACCGCCCACGCGCGCGCCGGGCTCGCGTTGCGCGCTCCGAGCGAGGCGATCGTCGCCCCCGTGCCGAGCGCGAGCAGCGGACCGGCGAGCACCGACAGCGCCGCCAGACACACCAGATCGATCGCGATCGCGAGCAGGCGTTGCCAATGCGCCGCGAGGCGACGGCCCTCGAGCGCGGGATCGACCAGCGCAGTTTCCAGGCGGAAGACGGCCGAGGCGGAGCGTTTCGCCGCGGCGGGCGGGGCGGGAGGAGTGTCGCTCATCGCGCGGAGGTTGCACCGCGCCGAGCGGCCGGCCAAGCGGCAACCTCCGCGCCCGCAGCGGGCCAGAGACCTTCGGACCTAGTATTTAGGGGAAATTCCCCCTGCCGACCGCCGGGGCATTACGATCAATTTGGGTTCGGGAGGCTTAATCCGGATGGAGCGCCGCCGATGCGTGGGGCGTGATCGCGCTAGAACACCACCGCCAGATGACATTCCTCCCTCCGCTCTCCGCCGAGCAGGAGTGCTCGCTCAACCAAGCCCGCCGGGCCGGTGATGCGCAGGCCCGGGAGCAGTTGATCCTCTCCAACCTCCGCCTCGTCTGGCACCTCGTGAAACGTTACACGTGGGGCGGCATCGGCGCCGACGACCTTTTCTCGAGCGGCATCGTGGGGTTGATCGCCGCGGTCGATTCCTTCGACCACGAACGCGGCCGTCTCGCCGCCCACGCGCGCATGCACATCCGCAAGGAGATGCTCGGCCTCATCGCCGCCCAACGCTCGCTCCTGCGCCTCCCCTCATCCGTCAACTACCACGCGCTCCTCATCGCCCGCGCCGAATCTTCGCTCACCGTCCGGCTCGGTCGCGAGCCCTCCGAGATCGAGGTGTCCCAAGCCACCGGCCTCTCGCCCAATCGTCTCCGCACCATCCGTCAGGCCCTAGGTACTGTCGTCTCGCTCGACGACAGCGGCGACGATTCGGAAAACGGCGCCAACCTCCACGAGTCCCTCGCCGACGAGGACGCCGAGACCGGCCACCAAGTCGCCTCCGCCCGCAGCCGCGTCGAGTGGCTCACTCGCGCGCTCCACCGCCTCAGCCCGCGCGAACAAAAGCTCCTCCGCCGCCACTTCGGCCTTGATGGCCACGGCGGTCAGCCGCTCGCCCAAGTCGCGACCGAGATGAACATCAGCCGCGAACGCCTCCGCCAAGTCGAGCTCACCGCGCTGCGCAAACTCCGCAATCTGCTCCAGGCCGACGGTGCCCACCTCGGCGAATCCTTCGGCCACAGCGGCTGGGACCAACTCCTCCGCGAAGCCGGCCTGCGCCTCGCCGAAGCCGCCTGAAGCGCGACGATTCGGTCGAGCGCCCCGCGTCGAGGGACGAGCGCGTCAAACCAACGCCCACGGGTAGGACGGCGATCGCTGGGCCCGACGCGCAAACGGACGGCTCGGAGAGCGGTCCTACCTCCGTCGCCGCCGCTCACTCCATGATGTTCAGCAGCTCGCGCAGATAGCCGGCATAGAGCGAAACGACGTTCACGCCGACCCACACCGCCACCGCGAGCAACGCGAACTGCGGGTACCATAGGCTCGCGAGCGACAACTTGCGCTCCGCCTCCTCCGCGTACCGCCGCGCCAGCCAGCCGAGGCTCTCGTCGAGCCGGCCGCTGCGTTCACCCGTGCGGTAGCTGTGCGCGAAATCCGCCGGCAACGCCTTCTCGCCTGCGAGCGCCAGCCCCGGTTGTCGACCCGCCTCGGCCTCCGCCGCCATCCGCCGGCCGAGCGCCGCGAGCGCGGGCGCGCCGGTCGCCTCGCCCGCCGTCGTCCACGCGATCACCGGCGACACGCCCGCCGCCAGATAGCCGTCGAGCACCGTCGCGAGTGTGCTCAGATCCCGGGCACGCTGGAATCCCGCGAACCACGGCAGCGCCGCGCACACCGTGCGTCGCAGCCGCCCGTGGCGGCCGAGAAGAAACAGCAACGCGAGCGTCAGCCACAGCCCGCCGAGCGCGAGCACGACCAGCCGCACGTACTCCAGCGCCGAGCCGAGCACTAGGTGCCGCAGCGGCAGCACCAACGCGCCCACGTGCACCACGATCAATGGATAGAGAATCGCCAGCGCCAGCTTCCCGGTGAACCGCGCGACCAACTCGTGCCGCGTCGCCAGCCGCAGGCACGTCGCCGGCAATCGCCCCGCCTCGGCGCCGGCGATCAGCAGGTGCGCATCGACGCGCGGGAGCCAATCCGCCCGCGCCAGCTCGTCGGAGAGGCGCGCGCCACCGCGGAGCCGTTCGATGAGCACTGCGCGGGCCCGCCCATCCGGACCGCCGGGTGCGGCGAGCGCCTCGAGCAGCGGCACGCCGGCATCGAGCGATTGGGCGAGTTGGAAATACCACGCGGCAAGTCGGCGGGAGGAGGCCATGCGGTGCCGCCAACAATGGCGGCGCTCGCCGGCCGGGCGAGCCGCGACTCCAGAAAGTTACTTCCGGGTGCGCTGGCGGGTTGTCAGCGCACGCACATCCCTCCATGGTGCCCCCGTCTCCCATGACGGCACCTACCGCCTGGTTTACCCTGCCCAACGCGATCAGTCTGGCGCGCCTGCTCTCCGCGCCGGTCGCGCTCTGGGTCGCGTACCAAGGGCACGGTGTCGCCTACAAATGGTTCTTCGCCGCCGCGGTCGCCTCCGACTGCGTGGACGGCCTGCTGGCGCGCCTGCTGAAAGCGCAGACCGTGCTCGGTGCGCGCCTCGATGCGGCCGCCGACACCGCGACTTACCTCGTGCTCTTCCTCGCGGTGCTGCGCCTCTGGCCGGAGTTTGTCGTCGCGCACTCGGTGATGCTCGCCATCGCGCTCGCCCTCTACGCCGCGAATCACATCTGGGCGCTCGCGCATTTTCACAAACTCCCCGCCTACCACACTTGGGCCGGCAAAACTTCCGCCGTGCTGATGGCCGCCGGCATGCTCCTGTGGTTCGTGTCGGGCCACGGCTGGTTGTTCACCTCGGCCGTGGTCGTCTCGCTCGTCTCGGTGCTCGAACAGCTCGCGATCACCGTGCTCCTGCCCGCTTGGCGGTCCGATGTGCCGACATTCGTCCACGCGCTGCGCTTCCGTCGCGAGGTAGCCGCCGCGGCGGGCTCAAGTTCTCCGACTTCCGCCCGATGAGGAGCGGAACGTGGACTCCGTTTCCCTCATCTCCAGCGTCGTCAACGCCCGCGAAAGCGCCACCGCCAGCGAACGGCGGATGGCCGTCGCCGCGAACGCCGTCCGCACGGAGCAGGAAACCGTCTCGGTCCTGATGGAGGCGATCCAGCAGTCCGCCGCCTACGGATCCAACGGTCAGGCGCTGAGCTCCTCCGTCGGCACCCGTTTCGCCGGGGTCGCGTAGCCCGCGTCCTTCAGGGCGCGGCAGTCGCCGCGAAGCCATCGCCGGAAGCCGGGCGCACAAGACCGCGGCATCGCCCGTTCGGGGCGCAGCCCGTGGCGTCTATTCGGGTTCGACCTCCTGCACGAGCAGCGTGAACTCGCCGCCGGCCGCGGGGCTGTCGACCGCGAGGTGGTAGGTGCCGCTCGCCAGTTCGCGCACGATCATCGAGTCGGCCGCGGCAAGGCAGGCGGCGGCGGTCGGTTCGCCGCCGAGCAGATGCACGCGCACGACCCCGGCGCCCTTGTCGAGAACCAGGATACGCAGATTCATCGTCCGGTCGAGCACCAGACGGTAGACCTGCTCCGGCCCCGGGGTCGCGACGGCGGAACCAGTGTAGCCGTCGAGCACCGCCGAGGCCGACTCCTGCGTGCTGCGCATGTCGGCGTACGGCAGGCCGGGTACGAGGAACGGCGCGGCCGGGATGCCGAGCCCCGGCTGGCGAGCCACCTCGGTGTCCGGCGGGGGCGCATCGTCGACGAGCAACGCCTTCACCCGCGCCAGCGCGTCGAGGGTGACGAGGTTTCGCAAGTTCCGGCCGTAGTGCAGCGAGGCGGCGTCGAGCCACGCGGAGGTGTTGTAGTCCTCGGTGGCGAGATGGACGCCGTCGTCGACGAGCCCGTAGTTGGCGGCGGGGCCGATCGCGCGTTGCGCGCGATTGAAGTCGATCAAGGGGATCTGGCGGTACTGGGCGATCGCGCGCGCCATGCCGGTGAAATAGTCGAGCCGGCGGAAGCCCTCCATGTGCACCGGCATCGTCGTGAGCAGCGGAATCACGCCGTGCGCGATGCATCCGTCGACGATCCGCAGCAGCCCGATCTGGTAGTTGGTGAGCTGGTAGACATGGTCGTACGCGCCGCCGCCCCACCACGTGATGTCGTTCGAGCCGTACATGATCACCGCGTAGCGGGGCTGGGCGGCGAGGTACTCCTGCTCCAGCGGCGTGGGATCGCCACTCGTCGCCCACCCGGCGGACGCACCCACCTGCGCCGCGAGGCTGGTACGTTCGAGACAGCTCTCGGTGCCGTCGGCCGGGACCTTGCCGCCGCGAAAGAAGAGGACCAACGGCTTCAGGTCGGGCCGGGAGTCGAATTTGCAGTTGGTTTCCCATGGCGAACCGTCGCCGTCGATGTTGCCGGTGCCGAAATCGCCGAGCAGCCCGTCGCCCGCGCTGATCGAATCGCCCACCTTCATGAAGACATCGTCGCGCAACGCCGGGTTGGTCGCGGCGAGCGCGCGCAGGCGGTCTGCGATCTCGGCATTGAGCGGCGACTGGATGCGATCGGCGGGGTACAGGGTGGTCCCGGCGGCGGCCGGGGTCACGGAGAGCGCCGCCGCGCGGGAAACCACGCTGCCCGCGCTGTTCGTCGCCACCACGGAGTAGCGGGCTCCGTCATCGGATGATGTGGCGACCGGTTGGGTGTAGGTCGGACCCTCGGCGCCCGGGATCGGCTCGCCGTTGCGGCGCCATTGCCAGCCGCCTGCCGCGACGCCATCCGCCGTCGCGGTGAACGTCGCCGCCTGCCCGGCCGCGATCGCGAGATCCTGCGGCTGCGTGACGAACGTCGGCACTGCACCGCCGCCCGATTCCACGCTCACGGCCAGCCGCACGAATCCACGGGCGGCGGTCGTGTCGAGCGGCAGCTCCCACGTCTCGAGCAGGCCGTCGTCCGCGGTCTTCGCCGCCACCGTCGCCGCCCACGATCCCGGGGCCAGTGCCGCGGAGGTCTCCGCCGCCACCTGCACGCCGGTGGCGGTCTTGGTCTGCTGCCAGCGAAAACTCCACGAGTCGCCCGCGGCCACCAACCGAGGGAGCAGCTCGAGCGGGGCGCGCACGAGCGGATCGAGCCCGCAGGCGTATTTGACGAGGTTGGCGACACCGTCGCCCGCAGGGGAGTCGAGCGGGCCACGCGCCTCCGCCAAGGGGATGCGTGCCGCCCACGACGGAAACCCGCCGACTGGCGCGGGATCGACAGTAAGCGCGACCGGCGCGCTGGTGACGACGCCGCCGGAGCTGGCCACCGTCACCAGAAAGACCGCACCGCTGTCCGCCGAGGTCGCCGCAGCGATCGCATAGCTGCTGTCGGTCGCACCAACGATCGCCTCGGCATCACGCCACCACTGGTAACGCAGGGCCGCCGCGTCGCTCGCCACCACCGAGAACAGCGCCGGCTGCCCCTCCGCGACCGCGATTGGAACCGGTTGAACGTCGATCGTCGGCGCCGCCGCAGCGGCGAGCGCGCCGAGTCCGGCCGTCCACGCGCACAGCGAGCGGCTTCGGAGGAATGGGAGACCGGGAGCGATGATGCGGCGGCGAGACATGGTTTGTGGTGTTTTGGGATACATCCGGCCGGGCGAGACGGAATCCCGCCCCTGCGTCCGGGAACTCGCTCCTCGCACCGCCGGCGGGTCCCCACAAGGCGGTTAACCGTCCCGCCCGTCGAATCACGGGGCTTTGACCGGCGGCCCTACGCGCCCACGTTCGGCGGCGCCCGCGGAGCGGTCTCATTTCTTCGCCCGCGTGATCAACACCACGCCGGCCACGATCACCGCCGCGGCGAGTGCCATGGGCCACGTCACCGCCTCGTCGGCGATCGCCCAGCCGAGCAGCACGGCGATCACGGGGTTCACGTACGCGTAGGTGGCGACCTTCGCCGGCGTACTCGCGCGCAGCAGCCAGATGTACGTGCCGAAGGCGATCAACGACCCGACAACCACGAGGTACGCCCACGCGAAGGCCGAGCGCGCCGTCACCGCCGCGAGATCGAAACGCGTCCACTCGCCCAGCGCCGCGCCCACCACGAGCTGCAGCGCGCCGCCGGCCATCATCTGCACGCTCGCTGCCATGAACGGATCGCTCCCGCCGTGGTTGCGCTTCGAGCGCAGCGAACCGAGCGCCCAGCTCACGCTCGCCACCGCGAGCGCCAGCATCGCGCCCAGCGGGAAACTTCCCGTCCAGCCCGCGCCGGGCGCCTGCAACAGCGCCACGCCGCCCGTGCCGAGCACAAGGCCCGCGACCGTGAGCCGCCCCGGCCGGTGGTGCGGCGGAAGAATCCATTCCAGTAGCGCGAAGACGATCGGCGTCGCGCCGACCATCAGCGCCGTGAAGCCCGACGGCAGCACCTGCTCCGCCCAGTTCACGAGGCCGTTGCCGCCGAGCAGCAACAACGCGCCCACGAGCGCGCCCTCGCGCAGCTCCGCCCGCGTCGGCGCCGCCCGGCCGCGCAGCCGCAGGAACGCGTGCAGCAGCACGCCCGCGAGGAGAAACCGCGCCCCGCCCATCAGGAACGGCGGGATCGTCGCCACCGCCAGCCGAATGCCGAGATACGTCGAGCCCCACACCACGTAGATGATGGCAAAACCGAGCGCCACCATCGCTCGCGATGGCGGACGAAGACTGACGGCCGAGGTAGCGGACGAGTTCTCCATGTTCCCCAGAACGGCCGGCGCGGTCCCCGCTTCAAGCGCCGAACAACCGTCCCACCGCTGCACCGCCGTGCGGTCGCGCATCCGCCCGTCCGCCGTTTCAGTGTCGCCGGAAAACCACTCCCGTGCTCGCCGATCCCGCCGAACCGGTTACCGTCCGCCCACCATGGCTTCCCCCTTCGAGGAGGCGGCGTATCCCGTCGCCGGAAAACTCCACAGCCTGCGCGACCTGCTCGCGGTCTTCAACGACCCGACGCACATGATCGACGACCTCTCGAGGTTCTCCGACCTCCACTTCAAGACCGGCGAACCCGCCCACTACCGCTACGATGGCGACCTCGTCCCGCTGCGCGACGGCACCGTCATGCGCCCGGAGGTGGCCGAGCTCTTCGTGCGCGCCCTGCTCACGCCCGACCAGTTCGACAAACTCCAGGCGCCGGTCCCGGCCGACATCGACGCCGGCTTCGCCTGGGTCGAAGGCGGGTTGAATTTCCGCGTGAACGCCTTCCGCGACCGCGACGGCCTCGCCGCCGTCGTGCGCGTGCTGCCGCACCGTATCCCGCCGTCCGATTCGCTCGGCTTCCCCGATCCCCGTGTGTGGCAGGAGATCTGCAACCTCCACCAGGGCCTCGTGATCCTCGCCGGCAACACCGGCAGCGGCAAGAGCACCACGATCGCGAGCCTCCTCCAGCACATCAACACACACCGCTCCGTGCGCGTCATCACGCTCGAGGATCCCGTCGAGTACGTATTCGGCAGCCGCCGCGCGCTCTTCTCGCAACGCGAGCTCCACCGCCACATTCCCAGTTTCGCCGCCGGCCTGCGCAGCGCGCTGCGCGAGGACCCCGATATCATCTTCGTGGGCGAGATGCGCGACCGCGAGACCGCCGGCCTCGCCCTCACCGCCGCAGAGACCGGGCATCTCGTGTTCTCCACGCTGCACACGAAGGACGCCAAGGGCACGATCACCCGCCTCGTCGACATGTTCCCGCCTGAGCGCCTCAAGGAGATCACCGCCCAGCTCGCGCTCAGTCTCTCGTATGTCGTCGGCCAGCGGCTCGTCACGC
>DATGXA010000236.1:0-35043 GCA_035299125.1 Opitutaceae bacterium | reverse complement strand
GCTAGCGGCGTCGCCGGCCCGCGCAGTGGATGGCTGCCTGGTGCTGCTGTGCTTCGCCGCCCCGAACTGGCGCTCCACCCCCCAGTGCGTGCCGCCCATCCCGCCTGGCACGGTGAGGTCGAGGATGACGGCGGCAAAGGGAGCGCCGGCGGCGCGCGCCGCGGCGAACTCGTCCACGGCGGCGGCCCCGTCGGCGACGAGCACCGCGTCCAGCCCCAGATGCCGGAAAAGCAGGCCCGCCGTGCGGCGGATCGGCTCCTCGTCATCCATGAACAGGATGCGGCCGGAAAGGCGTGGCGGTGTGGCGTCGGCCGCAGTTTCGCCGATGCGTGATGCGTCGTTCGCGGCGGGCAACCAGAGGGTGAACGTGGTGCCTTTGCCGAGGCTCGAGGCGACCTCGATCTGGCCGCCGTGCCTGCGCACGATCGAGTGGACGGTGGCGAGGCCCAGGCCGTTTCCCGTCTGCTTGGTCGTGTAGTAGGGCTCGAAGATCCGCGGCAGCACCTCGGGCGGTATGCCGGTGCCTTGGTCGGCGATGGTGAGCTGCACGTAGCGCCCGCCCGGGAGATCGGCAACGACGCGGTCGGCGAGTGTCTCGTTGCGGAGCGCGATGATGACCACGCCGCCGCCGGGCATGGCCTGGACGGCGTTGAGGACGAGGTTGTGGACCACCTGGCCGATCTGCGCCTTGTCGGCCTGCGCGGGCCAGATCTCGAGGGCGAAGTCGTAGACGCAGCGGACGGACGAGCCGTGGCGTGCGAACTCGCCCGACTCGCGCACGATCTCCGGCAACGAGACGGCCGTGAGCACAGGTGCGCCGCCTTTCGAGAATGTCAGGAGCTGCAGCGTGAGCTCGCGGGCGCGCAGGCTCGCGCGGGTGCTGTCGAGGATGCATTGCTCGACATCCGGTTCGAAGCGGCGGCCGAGGCGGAGAAGCGAGAGGTTGCAGATGACGACGGTGAGGAGGTTGTTGAAATCATGGGCGATGCCGCCGGCGAGCAGGCCGAGCGACTCGAGCTTGGAGGCTCGGATCTGCGTGGCCTCGAAGCGTGCGGCCTTCTCTTTCTCGAACTGCTCGCGAATCAGCCGGGTCTGTTGGCTCACCCGGCGCCGCAGAGCCACGCCCCAGGCGAGACCGAGGACGGTGCCGAGCGCGAGCACGGCGCTCGCGCCGAGGGCGCGCCGCACCGTCCACCACGAGGGCCGGCGAAGCACGACGATATCGGACGGGGCGCGGAGCAGCAGCACGGCTGACGCGGGGTGATTGTATTCATCCATCCGGACGCGGTAGATGCCGGTGAGCACGAGCGTGCTGCCCGGTTCGGCGCCGGCGGGGATGCTGTCGCGTCCGCGCTCGAGGGAGGCCTCGAGCAGGCCGGTGGCGTTTTGCAGGCTGAGACGTGTGCCGCTTTCCTGGGGCGATATCTCGAGCAGGCGGCCTTGGACGTGGGCGAGGCGGCCATCGGCGAGCGGATCGATGGGGCGCAGGCTCGCGAGTTCGAGCGGCGGCGGTTCGGCGCGGGAATCGATCCGCCGGAACACGGCTTCGTGGAGCACGACGCGGATGCCTTCACGGCGCGGAAAACCGACGATCTCGACGCGATCGCCCGGCGAGAGCGGCGTGGTGTCGCGGCCGAGGGCGATCAGGCAATCGGCGCCGTCCTGCACGTGCAGGACCCGCCCGGGCGCATGTGCGGTGACGATGCCGGTGACGCGCACGCGGCGGTTGGTCGCGGGCAGGGAACCAAAGAGCCGCAAGCTCGCGATCGATCGTTCGGGCGCGTCGAACGGGTCGGGCGGGCAAGGTTCCTCGATGGTGAGCGATGCTGCCGTTGGCACAAGGAGCCGGATACCGCTGAAACGGCGCTGCGCGTCGGCGGTCGCGTTGCAGACGCCGCGGAGGCGGACGACGGCGCCGCGGAGTCCGGTGATCGGCGCGTCGCCGGGCAGGAGCGCAGTGAATGCTCCCGCGGGCGAGCCGAGCTCGAGGCGCAGCCAGAGGCTCTCGTTCTCCGCCTCACGGACGAATCCGATCATGGTGACCCATTGGGCTTCGTCGGCGCCGGTGAGGGCTTGCTCGTGGCTGACGAGCGGCGGTTCGGGCAGATCCATGTAGCCGGCGCGATGCAATCCGCTCGCGCGCACAACCGGCGCGAACTGACCAGCTTCGGTGGCGCCGACGACCTCGACCTTTTCACCGACTTGCGGCGCGAGCGTGTCGTCGGCGGGACGCCGCACGCAGATACCGCCGCTTGCGTCCAGAAGGAAGAAGTACTCGGAATCCGGGTGCGACCAGGTGACCGCGCCGGAAACATGCACGGGATAGCTGCTCGCCGCCTCGGGGAGCAAGAGCTCGCGGATCTGCGCGGCGAGACGCAGACTCGGTAGGTGGCGCAGGGATGGCGCGATTTGCTGGGCAGGGCGCAGGACCGCGTCGCGCAACTTGGTCTCGGCACCGGCGGCGGAGGGATAGCCGATCGCTTCGAGACGTTCGCCCAGTTTGACCGGAGCGGTCTGTGGCGAGAGCACGGTCACCTGGCCGGTGTCGTCGCGGAGGGTGACGGATTGCCCCGGCTCGGTCGCGCGGGCGATGCCGACGATGTGCACGAGTTGGTCGCCTGGCGTGCGTGCGATGTCCTGAATCGGAACCGGCCTGGTCGAGAAGCGCGGATCGCGGTCGAGCCTGCCGACGATCTCCATGAAGCGCAGATCGTCGACACACAGCTCGAGCCGGGTGAGTTGCCCCGAGGGGTTTGGCGTGGCGCAAAACAGTCCGGTGGCACGCACGATGGCATCGGCGAACTGTGGCACGCGGCCCGGGGCATTGTGCGGGATCCAGAAGGTGACGAGCCGGCCCTCGACGACGACTTCAAGCATGAGGTGGTTCGCGTCCTTCTCGACCTGCCGGTCGACGAGCCCTTCGATGGTGATGACACGCGTGTGGAGCGACTCGGCCTGCGCCATGCGGCCACGGGCATCGACGATTTCGATCGACGCGCGGCCGTCGAGGAACGTGAGGCGGGGATTCGCGATGAGCCGGTTGGTGGCGGGGTGGTAGTCGCCCTCGATCAGGACGCGTTGGCCGGGCTCGACCTTGGGGACATCGCCGGCGAAGCCGAGGTAGCCGGTTGTGTCGCCGCAGCGTAACCACATGCTTCGCCAACCGGTATCGTGGTAGAGCACGACTCCATCCATCCGCAGCGGGTGGCTGCGCTCGGACTCGGGGGGACGCTCGGCGGCCCAGTACCCGGAGAAGTCGGTGATCGGTGGCGGCGAAGCATCCGCAGCGGAGCGGACGAACGGGGCAATCAGCAGGCCGATGGTTCCGATGAGCAGGCGTGGACCGGGGCGCATGGGAGGGGTGATCCAGCCGCGGGGCAAGACAGCGGATCGGGCGGCAGGTTGGTGCAACCAGCCGCCCGGGGCGACGCAGAAAACGCGTCAGGAGTCGCCGAGGTCTTCGACGCTCACGCCGTAGGTGTGGCCGGCCAAGGAGAGCGAATACCGTGTGGTGCCGCGGGAGGCCGGCGTGGTTGGTGCCGTGGATGCGGTGGCCGGCGCAGTGATCGCCGGGGCAATCGTGGCGGTCGGGGCCGGCGGCGGACGGAGGAACTTGTCCAGCTCCTGCGGGAACATCGCGTGCAGCACCGCCATCTCGTCCGTATCCGGGAAGCCCTTGGCGCGCAGCTCTTCCTTGAGTTTCTCCATGCGGGGGGGGAGCAGGTCCGCCTGACGCTCCTCCGAACGCTTGTGGCCGGTCTTCTTCTCGACTTCGGCGAGCAGGTCGGGGTCGACCGGACCCGGCGTACGGCCGTATTTGCCGAGGAGCACATCGGCGGTGGGCTGTGCGATGTTCTTCCAGCGGCCGAACTTCACGTTGAGCATCGCCTGGGTGCCGACGATCTGGGAGGTGGGCGTGACGAGCGGAATCCAGCCGAGGCATTGACGGACGTAGGGGATCTCGGCGAGCACCTGATCGAGCTGGCCATCCATTTTCTGCTCCTTGAGCTGGTTGCGGAAATTGCTGAGCATGCCACCGGGAACCTGGTACACGAGCGTGGCGGTGTCGGTGCGTTCGTTGGCGGCGCTGGTGAATTTCGAGAGGTCGGCGTAGATCTTCTCGAAATGTTTCCCCAGCGCGACGAGCTTGGCTCGGTCGTACGTGGGGCAACGGTCGAGTCCTTCGAGCACGGCGAGCATGCGGAGGGTGTCGGGCTGGCCGGTGCCGTTGGCGAAGGGCGCGATCGAGGTATCGAGCCAGTCGACGCCGGCCTGCACGGCGGCGTGATAGGAGGCGGCGGCGAGGCCGGCGGTGTCGTGGCTGTGGAGGACGACGGGGAGCTTGGTGCGCTCCTTGATGCCGGCGACGAGAGCGCGGGCGACCTCGGGCTGGATGAGCCCGGCCATGTCCTTGATGCAGATCGAATCGCAGCCGAGCGCCGCGATTTCTTCGGCGAGCTTGAGGAAATTTACGACGGTGTGGACCGGACTGAGGGTGTAGCAGATCGCGCCCTGGGCGTGCTTGCCGGCCTTCTTCACGGCGCGGATCGCGGTGCGCAGGTTGCGCACGTCGTTGAGGGCATCGAAGACGCGGAAGATATCGAGGCCGCGGGCGGCGGTGGCGGCGACGAAAGCTTCGACAACATCGTCGGGAAACGAGGTGTACTGGACGAGATTCTGGCCGCGCAGGAGCATCATCTGTGGGGTCTTTGGCGCGGCCTTCTTGAGAGCACCGAGTCGTTCGAAGGGGTTCTCACTGAGGAAACGCAGGCAGGAGTCGATCGTGGCACCGCCCCAGGTCTCGAGCGCCCCGAAGCCGAGCGAATCGAGATCCGCGCATGCGGGCAGCATCTGAGCGGTGGCCATGCGGGTGGCCGCGAGCGACTGATGGCCGTCGCGGAGCACAGTATTGTTGAATACGACGGGGGCGGATTTCATGTTGGGTGGGCGGGTGCGAATGAAGTTTGCAGGTCGGAAAAGCTGCACGCTAACGTGCACGAACCATGACCGTAGAAGAGCGCTTGGCGAAATTTCTGAGCAAAGATCCGCAGATCGATCCCACGGCTTACGTCGCCCGGGGGGCGGTGCTGCTGGGCGATGTCCGCATCGGCCCGCGGGCGAGTGTGTGGCACAACTGCGTTTTACGCGGCGACATCAACTCCATCGAGATCGGGGAGGGAAGCAACGTCCAAGATGGCTCGGTCGTGCACCTCGCCGACAACTACGGAGTGAAGGTGGGCAAATACGTGACCATCGGCCATGCGGCGATGATCCACGCGTGCACGATCGGCGACGAGTGCCTGATCGGCATGCAGGCGACGATCCTCGACGGCGCGGAGATCGGCGAACAGTCGATCGTGGGCGCTCACTCGCTTGTCACGAACGGCACCAAGATCCCGCCGGGCTCGCTCGTCATGGGTGTGCCGGCGAAAGTCGTGCGGCAGCTCACGCCGGAGGAACGGGCGAAGGGCCGCTATCTCGCCGAGAAGTACGTGACCGTCTCCGCGACCCACAAGGCGAAGTTCGGCAATGCGGCCGGTTGAGCGGCTGGATGCTCAGTCCGAGTTGGAGAGATCGCAGAGCAGCGGGCGCAGCACGCGGGCGAGCTCCTCGATGCTGTACGGCTTCGACACCATCGCGAGAAAGCCGTGGCTGCGGTAGCTGGCCATGACCTCGTCTTCCGAATAACCGCTTGAAACGACCGCGCGGACTTCGGGGTCGATTTCACGCAGCCGGCCAAGCGCCTGCAGGCCGCCGATCCCTCCGGGAATCGTCAGGTCGAGGACGACCAGATTGTACGGGCGCCCGTCGCGGATGGCTCGCACGTATTCGTCGATCGCAGCCGCGCCATCGGCTACGCTGTGCACCTCGAGCCCGAGGCGTTGCATCATCTGTGTGGCGAGGCGGCGGATGTCGGCTTCGTCGTCCATGAGGAGGATGCGGCCGACAAGCGTTGTCGGTGGCGGAGCGTGGGGCGAGGCACCAGCGGCGGGCGAGGCGTCGTCGCTCGCTGGGAGGTGGAGGTGAAACGTGGTGCCGACGCCGAGCGTCGACTCGAGCGAGATGTGGCCGCCGTGTTTGCGGATGATCGAGTGGACGGTGGCCAGCCCGATGCCGTTGCCGGTCTTCTTGGTGGTGAAATACGGATCGAAGACGCGCGGCAGGATCTCCGGGGCGATGCCGCTGCCGGTGTCGGCGATGGACATGTGGAGATACTTGCCGGGGGCGAGGAGACGATTTTCGCCAGGCGAGACTTCCTCGTTGCGGAGCGCGACGCGGATCCGGCCGCCGTCGGGCATGGACTGGACGGCGTTGATGACGAGATTCTGGACGACCTGGCTGATCTGCCCCTTGTCGACGTGCGCCGGCCAGAGGGCGGGCTGGAAGTCGAACTCGCAGCTCACGGCGGTGCCGCGGAGCACGAAACCGGCGACTTCCTGCACGACCTCCGGCAGCGAGAGCGCGGTGCGGACGGGCGCACCGCCTTTGGCGAATGTGAGCAGTTGCTGCGTGAGGTCGCGGGCGCGCATCGTGGCCCGGCTGGCGGCGTGGAGGTGCTCGCTCGTCTCGGCGTCGAGATTGGGCGCGAGATTGGCCATCGAGATGTTGCCGACGATGACGGTGAGGAGGTTGTTGAAATCATGCGCGATGCCGCCGGCGAGCAGGCCGAGGGATTCGAGCCGGGTTGCGCGTTGCAGCTCCGCTTCGAGACGTGTCTCGCGCATCATCTGCTCGCGAAGCTGGCCGGTCTGGAGCCGCACGCGGCGGCGCAGCGCGGCGATCCAGACCAGCGCGAGGCCGACGCCGCAGGCCAGCGCGCCCGCGATCGTGAGCGCGCGTACCGGGGTGAACCACGACGGACGTTTCAGGAGCACGAGATCGCTCGCGCTTCGCGGCCGCAGGCGGAAGCCGGCAGGTTGCGCCTGTTCGTCGTAGATGAGCTCGAGCAAGCCGGTGATCCGGACGCGGCTCGTGAGCGGAACGCCGTCCCCGAAGGGTGCTGTGGCCAGCACGACGAAGAGCCCGCCGGGCCCGAGGACGTTCAGCCGGGTCTCGGCACCGATCACGGTCGCGTTGAGTAGTTGGCCTTCGGCGACCACGAGCCGGCCGTCCAACGTCGGCGCCTCGGAGGCGGCGCCGGAAAACGAGATCGGCGGCGGCAACTGCGCCGGGCCGAGCACGCGGCAGGCCGCTTCGCGCAACACGACGCGGCCGCCCTTGCGGTTGAGATAGCCCACGGCATCGATGCGCTGGCCGGGCGCGAGTCGTTCGGAGTCGCGGGAGAGTACGCGCAACGTGACGTCGCCGTCCTGGATCTGCACCCAGTGGCCGGGCAGGTGCGCGAGCACGACACCGGAGAGTCGGACGCGGCGTTCGGAGGTCGGCGGTGCGCCGAAGCGGCCGAGTTCGGCGAGGGATTGTGCCGGCAGGGCGAAGAGGTCGCGCGGCGCTTCCTCCTCGACTTGGACATCGCGCGCCGAATGCACCCAGAGACGCACGCCTCGGATGCGCCGCTGCGTGTCGGTATCGGCGGTGCAGACGCCGCGGAGGCGCACCACGGCGCCGGTGACCGCCGGCGGCGCATCGGCCGCCGGGAGAAACGCCGAAAAGTCGCCGGCGGAGGTCGTAAGCTCGAGCCTGTGCCAGGGCGTATCGCGGTGGATCTTGCGGACGAGGCCGCGCATCTCGACGAACTCGGCCTCGGCCTGGCCGGTGAGCGCGTGCTCGAACGTGAGGACCTCGGCGCGAGGCAGGGGCATGTCGCCAGTCTTTTTCACCGTGGTGGCGGCAACGGTGGGCGCGAACGAGCCCATGACCGAAGTGCCCTCGACGACGACGCTGCGGCCGGGTTCGTAGGATCGGGCGGGCGCGGCGCCCGTGCGGACCTCGATGCCGCCGCTGGAGTCTTGCAGGAAGAAAAACGGCGCGTCGGGATGCGACCATGTGACGACTCCATAGAGCGACACGGGATAGTGGCGATCGGCTTCGGCGGCGGAGAGCTCCAGGATGTTGCCGGCGAGGCGAAGTTCCGGCAGGCCGGCAGCCGCCGCGGGTGCGACCTGCGGCGAAGTCTTGAGCGGACGGTAGAGCGCGGCGCGCAGTTTCCATTCCGTGCCATTGATCTCCGGATAGCCGATCGCTTCGACCGGTTCGCGGTTGCGGAGCGAGATCGATTGGCCGCTGAGGACCTCGATCTGGCCGCTGTCGTCGCGCAGCATCAGCGAGCGGCCGGGTTGCTGGCCGCGCATGTAGCCGACGACGTGCACAAGTGCATCGCCCGGGCGCTGTCGGAGGCTGGCGAGCGTCGAGACCGGGAGGGCGAAGCGCGGGTCGTCGTCGAGCGTGCTCAGGATTTCGATATCATCCGGCGAACCGACCTTGACCTCGACACCGTGGGGCGTGCCGTCGTTGGTGCGCAGCAGGGTGAAGACGCCCTGAATCCGAACGTTGGCGCCGGCGAGTTGCGGCTCGGCGTGGCCCGGAGGGAGCAGCACCCACGCGAAGGCGGCGTGCCCATCGGCGGAGAGGAACAGGTGGAGATGCTCGGGATCGGAGAGGCTCTGGCGGTCGACGTAAGCTTCGAGGCGGACGAGGCGATCGTTGAACTGATCGGGGTGTTCGTGCCAGCCGAGCGGGGGTAGCTCGAGTGGACGGGTCCGTGCGGGACCGAGAATCGCCAGCGAAGCGCCGGTGAACGCGATGGTGCGTTCGCTCGGAAAACGGCCGGTGATCCGGACGCGTTGGCCGGCGGGAAACAACGGAGTCTCCGCGCTTGTGCCGAAGAAGGCGCCGGCGGTTGCGTCCTGCAGCCACACGTGCCCCCAGGCGGGATCGCTGTAGGTGACGTCCGCTTCGAGGCTGAACTCGACGCCCTCGCGGCGGCCGGCGGATTGGGTTGTCCAATACTGATCGATCCGCGTGATGATCGTCGGCGGCTCGGCTTGTCCGGACACGAACGGAATGCCGAGCAGCCAGCCGGCGGCGGCAATTGCGAATGTGGCGGCGCCAAATCCTGGGCGGAACCGGGGAGGCGGGTGGGGCATCGCGGTGGGGAGGGCTGACTATCGTTCGAATGGGGTGGGGAGGTCAAACCCACGACGGTCCGTCTTCCTCAGCCGGCGCACGAAAAAAGCCCGGGCGCACAAGGCGCACCGGGCTTCGAGAATCGGATCGCGGCGCCGATCAGAGGCGGGAGGCGAGGAGCTCTTTCTGGAACACGAGTTCCTTCGGGAGCGAGGCGTAGAGCTTCACGAAGTGTTCTTCGTGGCCGACGACTTCCTTCTTCCACTCGTCGACGTTGATCGCGAGGGCGGCCTCGAGCTTGGCGGCGTCGAAGTCCTTCATGCCGGAGATGTCGATGTCCTTGGTGAAGGGCACCCAGCCGATCGGGGACTCCTTGGCGGCGACCTTGCCGTTGACGCGGTCGACGATCCACTTGAGCACGCGGGTGTTGTCTCCGTATCCCGGCCACATCCACTTGCCTTCCGCGGTCTTGCGGAACCAGTTCACGTGGAAGATCTGCGGCGGGTTCTTGGCGAGCTTCGACATCGAGAGCCAGTGGGCGAAGTAGTCGCCCACGTTGTAGCCGGTGAAGGGCAGCATGGCCATCGGGTCGCGGCGGACCTGACCGATGGTGCCGGCGGCGGCGGCGGTCATCTCGGAGCCCATGGTGGCGCCGAGGTAGACGCCGTGCGACCAGTTCCACGACTGGAACACGAGCGGCATGGTGGTCGGGCGGCGGCCGCCGAAGATGATGGCGGAGATCGGAACGCCGGCCGGGTTCTCCCAGTCCTTGTCGATGCAAGGGCAGTTACGGGCGGGAGCCGTGAAGCGGGAGTTCGCGTGCGAGGAGACGCGGCCGCAGTCCGGAGTCCACTCCTTGCCGGTCCAGTCGGTGAGCTTGGCCGGGGCCTGCTTGGTCATGCCTTCCCACCAGACGTCGCCGTCCTCGGTGAGCGCGACATTGGTGAAGATCGTGTCCTTCTTGCAGGTATCCATCGCCGACGGGTTGGAGTCGTACGAGGTGCCCGGGGCGACGCCGAAGAAGCCGGCCTCGGGGTTGATGGCGTAGAGGCGGCCGTCAGCGCCGGGCTTGAGCCAGGCGATGTCGTCGCCGATGGTGGTGACCTTCCAGCCCTTCAGCTCGGCGGGCGGGATGAGCATGGCGAAGTTGGTCTTGCCGCAGGCGGACGGGAAGGCGGCGCAGACGTAGTTGGCCTGGCCTTCCGGATTCTCGACCTTGAGGATGAGCATGTGCTCGGCCATCCAGCCTTCGTCGCGGGCGATGTTGGAGGCGATGCGGAGGGCGAAGCACTTCTTGCCGAGGAGGGCGTTGCCGCCGTAACCGGAACCGAAGGACCAGATGGCGCGCTCTTCGGGGAAGTGGGAGATGTACTTGGTGGCGTTGCAGGGCCAGGCGACATCCTTCTCGCCGGCAGCGAGAGGCTTGCCGACGGAGTGCAGGGCGGGGACGAAATCCTTGTCACCGAGGGCGGCCCACACGGCGGTGCCAATGCGGGTCATGATGCGCATGTTGGCCACGACGTAGGCGGAGTCGGAGAGCTCGACGCCGATGTGGGCGAGCGGGGAGCCGACGGGGCCCATCGAGAACGGGATGACGTACATCGTGCGACCGCGCATGGAGCCCTTGAAGAGCGGAAGGAGCGTTTCCTTCATCTGCTTCGGGGCCATCCAGTTGTTGGTCGGGCCGGCGTCCTTCGGGTTGACGGAGCAGATGAAGGTGCGGTCTTCGACGCGGGCGACGTCCGTCGGGTCGGAGCGGACGAGGATGGAGTTGGGCCGCTTGGCGGGGTTGAGGCGAATCGCGGTGCCGCCCTTGACCATGATTTCAATCATGCGGTCGTACTCGGCCTGGGAGCCGTCGCACCATTCGATGGCGGAGGGCTGGCAGAGTTCGGCGTTCTCGCGGACGAAGGCGAGAACCTTGGCATTTTTGGTCGGGGCCTTGGCCAGGGCCGCGGCAATCACGTTGTCGAGGTCGGCAGGCTTGGTGCAGCTGCAGGAGGTTGAGGGAGCGGTCATGGTTGAAATGAAGCGGTCGATAGTAGCGATGGGGGGATTTTGGCACTGCGCAACCGTTGGTTAACCCTGCGCACATTTTGGGATTTTGGTTTGCGCGCGCCCACCGTGCGCCGCAACGTGCCCGTCTGCGATCCCACCTCGTCGATGAAGGAGAAACTCACTCCGGCCAAGCGAAGCCAAAGTCTCGTCGAATTGCTCCGACGCTCGGACATTTTCCGGGACTACTCGCGCGCCTTTCGCGAGACGACCGGCTTGCCGCTGGGCTTGCGCGCGCTCGACTCGCTGCATCTGGCGATGGGCGACAGCAAGGACCAGAATCCGTTTTGCGTGCTGCTTGGCCAGACCAACCAGTCCTGTGCGGCCTGCCTGAGCATGCGGAAGAAAGTCGAGGAGCAGGCCGGCTTGAAGACGAAGACGCTGAAGTGTTTCGCCGGCCTGTGTGAGACGGTCGTGCCCGTGCGGGTGGGGGAGAACACGATCGCGTACCTCCAGACCGGGCAGGTTTTGCTGCAACAACCGCAAAACGGCGATTTCTCCCGGATGGCCGCCGCGGTCTTGAAGTGGGGCAGCGAGATCGACGTGAAGCGGCTCGAAGAGGCGTACTTCCAGACGCGCGTGCTCTCGCGCAAGCAGTACGAATCCATCGTGCGG
Source organism: Opitutaceae bacterium (assembly GCA_035299125.1). GTDB lineage: Bacteria > Verrucomicrobiota > Verrucomicrobiia > Opitutales > Opitutaceae > CAJCBL01. The sequence continues at coordinate 23,349 of DATGXA010000236.1, read as the reverse complement.
CTGCTCGAGATCTTCGCCCAGCATCTCGCCACGCTCAGCAACCAGCTCATCGTGAAAGATCAGCTCGGCGAGTCGCCGATGATCCAGCGGGCGAAGAGCTTCATCGACGAGCATCAGGCCGAAGACCTGCGCCTCAACGAGGTCGCGAAGGCCGTGAACACGAGCGCTTATTATTTCTGCAAGATGTTCAAACAGGCCACGGGCCTGACGTTCACCAACTACTTGGCGCGGGTTCGCGTCGAGAAGGTGAAGAACCTCCTGCTCAACCCCCACGTGCGCGTCAGCGAGGCGGCGTTTCAGGTGGGTTTCCAGTCGTTGTCCCAGTTCAACCGCGTTTTCCGCAGCATCACCGGCGAATCGCCGTCCTCCTATCGCGAACGGGTGCTCGCCGATTCGGTGGCAGGGCTATCGAGCCGGTGAACGGGGCCGAATAGGACGAGCGCGAGCGTGCGGGTGCCTCGTGCGTGCGCCGCCTATCTGGCGAGCGCGCCAGCTAGAATGTGTGGCGCGCTTGCGACCCGGCCGCCGCGGGCGATCTCCGTCTGACAGGTGGCGCAGAAATCCCGGATCTCCTCGCTGGCCAAGGCGTGCAACTCGGCCTGCATCTCCTGCAAACACGCCGCGTAGGCGCTGGCGCTCAATTCGGGGCAACGCTCTGCTCCCGCGCACATGACTGTGGGCAACACGCTCGCCGCGACCCGGAAGTACGCGAGGAGGGGATTGAGCCCGCAGATGCAACCGGCTCCGCGCAACGCCCGATTGGCGGCCGACTCCGACGTGGACGCGCGACAACGCTGCGCGAGTGCGGCTCCCAGGTCATCCAGCGTGTGGTCCATCAGGAGCACCAGCGTGTCGGGATTGGCGAGAGGACTGGTGACGGGTTCATGGCGCAGCTTTCGTTCCCACGTCTGTTTGATCGTGGCGCGTCGGGCGGCGAGCTCGGCGACGAAGCTGCGGTGCATGGCGCATAGTGGCACAGGCTCGCGCCCCGGTCGCAGCGTTGATTGGCCAACGCTCCGCATCTTTTGGTTACACCGAAGCAATGGCGCCGGCGGCCGCAGCACTTTGCTCCGCCTTATGCCGGGGCTTACCTGTGGAAACAATTCTTACGTCGTACTACACAAGATCTGCGGAGCCTCGACATCGCCGCGGGGCTAAGATGCACTCGCCGTTGTTTCACTCCCAGCGGTCTCGCTACCATATCTACTCACTCCATGCCGGTACTCTGGATCACGGTCATCCTGAGCCTGTTGCTGGCGCTAGTGTTCCTTGCGTTGTTCGTGAAGGAACACCGGCGCTTCCACTTCGGTTCGCCCGAACGCGCCGCGCTGCTTCCCCTTGAGGACGACGCCGCGCCCACGCCCGGGCCCTCGAAGGCGCACAAGGCTCCGACCGCCGCCAGCCAGCCCGGAACCCCACCATCGCCCCATCGCAGCCCATGAGTTCGCCCTCATCCGCCTCCTCGGTCGCCGACGCGCGCCCCAAACACCTCATCGAGTACGACGACCAGTCCGTGCGCTGGTTCATGATCGCTTCAATTATCTGGGGCATCGTGGGCATGGCCGCCGGCGCGCTCGCGGCCTCGCAGCTGAACTTCTGGCAGATGAACGGGAAGTTCCTCGAGACGATTTCCTTCGGACTGATCCAGAGCGAGGGGCTCCAGTACATCAGTTTCGGACGCCTGCGTCCGCTGCACACCAACGCCGTGATCTTCGCGTTCGTGGGCAACATGATGTTTGCCGGCGTCTACTATTCCACGCAACGCCTCTGCCGTTGCCGCACGGCCTCCGACTTTCTCTCGAAGCTCCATTTCTGGGGCTGGAATCTGATCATCGTCGCCGCCGCGATCACGCTCCCGGCCGGTCTCACGCGCGGCAAGGAGTACGCGGAGCTCATCTGGCCCATCGACATCGCCGTCGCGCTGATCTGGGTCGTCTTCGCGATCAACTTCTTCTGGACGCTCGCGAGGCGCAACGAGCCCTCCCTGTACGTCGCGATCTGGTTCTACATCGCGACGATCCTCACGGTGGCGATGCTCTACATCGTCAACCACCTCTCGATCCCGACTTCGCTGCTGCACAGCTACCCCCTCTTCGGCGGCGTGCAGGACGCGCTCGTGCAATGGTGGTACGGGCACAACGCCGTGGCGTTCTTCCTCACCACGCCGATCCTCGGCATCATGTACTATTTCATGCCGAAGGCCGCCGAGCGCCCCGTGTACTCGTACCGCCTTTCGGTGATCCATTTCTGGTCGCTCGTCTTCGTCTATATCTGGGCCGGCCCGCATCACCTGCTCAACACTGCGTTGCCCGCCTGGCTCCAGTTCCTCGGCATGCTCTTCAGCCTCATGCTGTGGGCGCCGTCTTGGGGCGGCATGCTCAACGGCCTGCTCACGCTCCGCGGCGCTTGGCACAAGCTGCGCACTGATCCGGTTCTGAAGTTCCTCGCCGCGGGCGTGACGTTCTACGGCATGTCGACCTTCGAGGGCCCGCTGCTCTCGATCCGTTCGGTCAATGCCGTCGGCCACTATAGCGATTGGATCATCGCCCACGTCCACGCCGGCGCGCTCGGCTGGAACGGCCTCATGGCCGCCGGCATGTTCTACTGGCTCGCTCCGCGCCTCTGGAACACGAAGCTGCACTCCACTAAGCTCGCCGACCTCCACTTCTGGTTGGCGATGGTCGGCATCCTTTTCTACGTCGGCGCGATGTGGACGTCCGGCATCACGCAGGGTATGAACCTGCTCGCCACGACCGACAACGGCACGACGCTCGCGTACCCGATCTTCACCGAGACGTTGAAGGCCATCCGCCCGATGATGCTCTTCCGCCTCTTCGGCGGCCTGTTGTACCTCAGCGGCTTCGTCCTCCTCGCGTACAACATCTTCAAGACCGCGCGCAGCGGCGAGCCGGTCAATGGCACCGTCGAGGTCCACCCGGCCGAGGCGCACGCGGGCACGACCGCGATGGGCGCGATCCGCACGTTCTTCAATGCGCCGATCCTGGTCTGCACCTTCGCGTTGCTCTTTGGCTTCCTCTGGCTCTTCGGCAACGACGCGTCCCGCGTGGTCGCCGTTTTCGGCCTGATCACAACCATCGTCGTCGGCTACGCGCATTTCCTCGCGAAGGGCTCGAAGTGGGGCGAGTGGTACGATCAGCTCCTCGCCAACGCGATTCCGTTCTCGATCCTCACCTTCGCCGCTGCCGCGATTGGTGGAGTCGCGCAGATCCTGCCGACCGTGCTCGCCTACCGACCGGAAAACGTCGAGGACCGCATCCAGGTCCCGTACACGCCGCTCGAGCTCGCCGGCCGCGACATCTACATCCGCGAAGGTTGCTACAACTGCCACTCGCAGATGATCCGCACGCTGGTCCCGGATGTCCTCCGCTACGGCGACTACTCCCGCCTCGGCGAGTCGATCTACGACCACCCCTTCCAATGGGGCTCCCGCCGCACCGGTCCGGATCTCGCCCGCGAAGGCGGCAAGTACAACAACGCCTGGCACTACGACCACATGATCGACCCGCGTTCCATGAACAAGGACTCGAACATGCCCTCGTTCCCCTGGCTTGCCGAGCAGGACACCGACATCGCCGCGCTGCCCTCGAAGCTCCGCGTGCAACGCATCATTGGCGTGCCGTACCCCGAGATGACCGAGGCCGAGATCAACGCCCAATGCGAGGCGCAGGCCAAGGCCATCGCGCTCGACCTCCGCAACACCGGCAAACTCATCGCGCCGGAGAAGGAACTCGTCGCGCTCATCGCATACCTCCAGAAGCTCGGCAAATCGCAGGCTGTCAGCGAGGCGACCGCCTCCGCCCGACGGAACTGAAGCCCGCCTCCGGAGTTCCGGTACACTCCGCAATCCCAACTCCGCATTCCGCGATCGTCATGTTCCGCCGCCTCATCACCGACCATTGGCAGACCTCGCTCGCGCTGGGGCTATTCCTGTTGAGCCTGCTCGGCACGTTGCTGATGTACCTCTACGCCTTCCACCTTCCGCGCGAAAAGGCCGCCCGCCGCGCCGCCATGGCGCTCGACGACGCACCCGAGAAACCGACGCCGGCGCGCGCCACGCGCCGCTGACGCCGCCGATCCGCCGCGCGGCCTTCCCCTGAACCCCTTAACGCCACTCACTCCCGCCCACGTTTCGCCATGAGCTCCGACCCCGCCCAGCCGCAATCCTTCGAGGACAACCTGCGGCCGCACTCCCACGACGGCATCCACGAATTCGACAAGCGCCTCCCGAACTGGTGGCTGCTCACGCTTTACGGTGCCATCGCCTTCGCCATCGCCTATTGGTTCGTCCACTACGAATCCAATCTCGTCCTCCCGGACGGCGAGCGCGTCACCCGCGAGATGCAGCGCATCGAAGCCGAGAAGCTCACCAAACTCGTCGCGATGCTCAACGACGACAATCTCTGGCAGATGTCTCAGAATCCCGAGTTTGTTTCCAAAGGTGCCGAGACCTACAAGAGCACCTGCGCCTCCTGTCACGGCAACGACCTCCGCGGTCGCGATGGCGACGCCAAGCTTGTCGGCGTGAATCTCGCCGACACCGGCTGGATCCATGGCGGCAACCCCACACAAGTTTTCGCCACGGTGAAAAATGGCGTGTCCGGACCCGGCATGCCGGCGTGGGGCCCTGTGCTCGGCGACACGCGCATCGCGCAGGTCGTCGCCTACGTGATGAACCAGCACAAGCGCGGGGAGGAGATCGTCGCCGTCGTTTCGCCGTACGCGAAATAGGACGCGATCCCTGGCCCAGGCGGGTTGTGAGCTCTTCGCTCCTCGCATAGGACCATGGGGGTCGTATCTGTCCCATAATTCCCGTCCCATGTCCGCCGCTCGTCCCACGCTCGATTCCGTCACCACCATCAACGCTGATGGGTCGCGCCGTTTTCTCCACCCGGCCGACACTCGCGGGCGCTGGACGACCGCACGCCGCATGGTCGCGTGGGTCCTCATCGCGATCTACGTTCTGCTGCCCTGGATCCCGATCGGCGGCTTCCCGGCGGTGTTCCTCGATGTCGCCGAGCGGCGGTTCCATCTCTTCGGCTGGACCATCGCTTCGCAGGAGCTCTGGCTGTTGTTCTTCTTCATCACCGGGCTGGGCTTCACGCTTTTCTTTGTCACCGCGTTGTTGGGGCGAGTGTGGTGTGGTTGGGCCTGCCCGCAGACGGTGTTCCTCGAGTACGTCTTCCGTACGATCGAACGCGCGATCGAGGGTGATGCGCCGGCTCGCCGACGTCTTGATGTGGCGCCTTGGGACAATGCCAAGGTCCTGAAACGCGTGGCGAAGCACGCCTTGTTCGTGCTCGTCTCGGCGTTTATCACCCACCTGCTGCTCGCGTACTTCGTCTCGCTGCCCCGGCTTTACGCGATGATCACTAGCGCGCCGACCGCGCACTGGGGCGCGTTCCTCTTCGTGGTGGTGGCGAGCGGACTCCTGTACTTCAACTTCGCCTGGTTTCGCGAGCAGCTCTGCATCGTTATCTGCCCGTACGGGCGCCTGCAATCGGCGCTGATCGACGACCACTCGCTCGTGGTTGGCTATGATGCTAAACGCGGCGAACCGCGGCGCGGCACGTCCGGCGCGACCGACACCGGCGATTGCGTCGATTGCCTGCGCTGCGTGCAAGTGTGCCCCACTGGCATCGACATCCGGCAGGGCCTCCAGCTCGAATGCCTGGCCTGCACCGCCTGCATCGACGCCTGCGACGACGTGATGCTTCGGTTGAAGAAACCGCGCGGTCTGATCCGGTACGATTCGCTCACGAATTTTGCCGGCGGCCGCACGCGTTGGATCCGCCCACGCACGATCTTGTACGCTCTGCTGCTCGCGATCGGTTCGGCCGTCACGCTCGCCGTCTTCAGCAATGTGAAACCCGTGGCGTTCGCCACGATGCGCATGCCCGGCGGCGCGTACTTCGTCGACGGCGATGCCGTGCGCAACCAGCTCCTCGTGCGCTTGACGAACAAGACGAACGCCGCTCGCCGATTCACGCTTTCGCTCGTCGATGCCCCGGCCGCGCTCCAGTCGACCGGCACGGGCGAGTCGATCGAAGTCGCCCCGATGGATGAGGGACTCCACACGGTCATCGTGCGCATGCCGCGAGCCGCCTACACCGGAAAATTCCGTTTTAAGATTGCCGTGCGCGACGAGGCTGGCGGGTACACGCTCGAGCGCGAAGCGGAGTTTCTCGGACCCGATCCGAAGCTGCTCAGCGAGGATTACTGGCGTGAAAAACCCGCTCAGTGAGCGTCCGTGGCTGCTGATCGTGGCGGCGCTCGGGCTCTTCGTCGCCGCCTGGACGGTGTTCGTTATCATCGCGGAGCGGAACAAGCCGGCGACCGTGCCGTTGCAGTCGCGCAGCTCGCGATAAGAGACTGCGTCTTCATCGGCCGCTATCTGCGCGCTTGCTGGGCGGCGGCGAGCAGTGTTGAACGGAGCATGGTTACCCCACTTCGTGGATGCATCGGTATGGTCGGCCTGCTGGCCGGGATGGCGGGCACCCTCTGCGCCAAGAGCGAGAATCCGCTCGATCGGACGAGACCGGTTCCGGCGGACACCCCGATCCCGGCGATCGACTTCTTCCGCCCTCCGCTTTTTCGCGACCCGCGACTCAACGATGCCGGCACGTTGTTCGCCGCGATGGTCACCGCCGGGGTCGATCGCGAGGAGCTGCTCGTGTATGATCTCGAGACGGCGACGTTCGAGCGGCTCCACGGAGTGGGGGACAAGGACATCTACGATTTCGATTGGCTCGACGACGAGCGGCTTCTGTTCGCGTTGTCTTCGGAGAAGCGATACCGGGAGGGGCTCTATGTGGTGAACGCGCGGTCGCTCGATCAGCACTATTTCGTCGATCTCCACAACGTCTCCCTCGTCGTGGCGCGACCCGAAGCGGAACGCCAGCGGCCGGTGATCTGGATCAAACATTCGGCCTACAACCACGGCAAGGACGGCGGCGTCTTTCAGATCGACGCGGAGTTTCGCCCGAAGAATCCGTTCGCGAGCGGGATGTACGTGGACCCTTCGTCGATCGATCACGGCACCACGGCCCGCGTTGTGCGCAGCTATCCGAAAGCCAAGCCGGGCATCCCGACCTGGTACACGACGGATCTCGAAGGCAACCTCGCCTACGCCTACACCATCGAGAACGGAGTCCAACGATTGCTCCGCCTGGTGAAGGATCGTTGGGAGGTCTGCCCGGTGAACCTCGATGAGATCGATGTCATCGGCAGCGATCAGGACGGGAAGCTGGTGGTGCGCGGACCCCGCCAAGAGGGTAAACCGCGGGCGCTCCAGTACCTGGATGCAGCGACCGGGCAGCTCGGCGACCTGATCTGGCAGGACGAGAAATATGACCTCTCGAACTGCCGCCTCTACCGGCACCCGGTCTCGAAGCAGTTGCTGGGCATCCGCTTCGATCGCGCGATGCGAGAGACGATCTGGTTCGATCCGCACTACCGCGTGATTCAGCAAGCGATCGCGAAACTGCTCCCTGGCGTGGTGGTGCAGATCCTCGGCAGCGACAAGGCGGAGAAACGTTTCTTCGTGGCGGCGTCCTCCGATCGGAAGCCCACCACCTACTACTCGGTCGATCTCAAGAAGCGCACACTCGGCCTGATCAAAAGCCAGGCGCCGTGGATCGATCCCGAGCGGATGTGCGCAACTTCGGTTATCAACTACAGATCGCGGGACGGCATCGCGCTGGAGGGCTATCTCACGTTGCCGAACGGTGCGTCGAAGGCGAATCCCGCGCCGCTGGTGGTCCTGGCCCACGGCGGCCCTTGGGTGCGCGACACCTGGGGTTACGACGGAGAAGTGCAGTTCCTGGCCAGTCGGGGCTACGCGGTGTTCCAGCCGAACTACCGCGGCTCGCAGGGCTTCGACTGGCGTATCCCGGCCTCGGATTTGTACGAGTTCCGCAAAATGCACGACGACGTCACGGATGGGGTGCAGAAGGTCCTCCGGACCGGGCTGCTCGACCCCGACCGGGTGGCGATCATGGGTTGGTCGTTCGGCGGTTACCTCGCGCTGAGCGGCGCTGTCCATGAAGGACGGCTCTACCGCTGTGCCGTGGCGCTTTCGGGCGTGTACGACTGGGCGCAGGTGATGAGCGAGGCGAAGCTCGAGGAGTATGTCCGCGGTAGGTACGGGTTTCTGCGCCGGCACCTGGGCGATCCGAAAACCAACGCGGCGAAGTTCGACGAGATCTCTCCGCTGCGGCATGTGGCGAAGGTCCAGATCCCGATGTTCGTCGGCCATGGAACCGCGGACGTGATCGCCGACGCCGATCAGTCGCGGCGACTGGTCGCCGCGCTGAAGAAGACGGGCGTTCCGGTCGTGGCGCGCTTCGAGGGCGGCGAGGGGCATGGCATGGCTCGAATGAAGAACCGCATCGAAATGTACGAGGAGATCGAGAAGTTCCTCGCCATGCACATGACTCCGCGGTCGCCGCAGGGCGCTCCCGCTACGGCGGCGCAACCGTGAGCGGCGGCAGGGCGGGTTATTCGTCCGGTTCGCCGTTCTCGGGCGGGTCGTCGTTGTCGTCGCCGAAGGCGACCTCGAAAAATTCCTCCCGCTCCAGCACGGACAACACTTCAGCGACCACTGCATCGCGTTCGCTCTGGGTCAGGCCGGGGTATTTTCCACCGAGCCACTCCAGGAGCAGCGGGCGGGCATCGGCCGGTTTCAGGACTCCTTCCAGCAGGTTGTCGGCCTCGTCGGCCGCGGCGTTGATGACGGCTTGGACGTTGGTGCTCATGTGCGAAACGTACGAGAAGCCGTGGGGCGCGCAAAGCGTCCCCTAGGCTAAGTCAGTCGCGGGCTGGTTGGCCTCGAAAAAACAGCGCCGCGAGACCGCCAGTGGTCTCGCGGCGTTGGAAACAGCCGCTTCGGGAGCGCACGCGGCGCGTCAGGCGAGATCAGCCCGCGGTGGCGTTGGCCGCACGCTTGCGCTTGTTCGCATCGAGGATGCGTTTGCGCAGGCGGATGTTCTTCGGCGTGGCCTCGACGTACTCGTCGGGCGCGATGTATTCGATCGCGCGCTCGAGCGAGAAACGGATCGGGGGCGGAAGCTGGATGCCCTTGCCTTCACCCTGCGAGCGCACGTTGGAGAGGTGTTTCTCCTTGGTCGGATTGATGGGCATGTCCTCGGCGCGCGGATTCTCGCCGACGATCATGCCCTCATAGATCTCGTCGCCGGGGCCGACGAAGAACTTGCCGCGTTCGCCGAGCGCATCGAGCGCGTAGGCGGTGGCCACGCCGGGATCGGTCGCGATGAGAGTGCCGGTGATGCGTGTCTTCAGTTCGCCGACATGGGCGCCATATTCCTTGAAGAGATGGCTCATGACGCCGCGACCGTTGGTCAGGTTGACCAGATCGATCTCGAAGCCGATCAGGCCGCGGGTGGTGATGGTGGCCTCCATCATCGTCGTGGTGTGGTGCTTCTCCATGTTCACGACGATGCCCTTGCGGTTCGCCAAATTCTGCATGACGCCGCCGACACACTCCTCGGGGATTTCGACCCAGAGCGTCTCGTAGGGCTCTAGAGTCTGGCCGTCCACGACCTTGGTGATGACCGAGGGGCGGGAGACGAGGAGCTCGTAGCCTTCGCGCCGCATCGTCTCGACGAGCACGGCGATTTGCATGGCGCCGCGGGCCTTGATGTTGGTGACGCCGCCGACATCGGTGTCCTCGACACTGATGGAGATGTTCGTCTTGGCTTCCTTGAAGATGCGGTCGCGGACCTGCCGGGAGGTGACGTATTTGCCGTCCTTGCCGACGAGCGGGCCGTCGTTGACGGCGAGCTGCATCTCGAGGGTGGGCGGGTCGATCTGGGTGAAGGGGAGGGCAACTGCATCGTCGGCAAAGGCGATGGTGTCGCCGATGTCGATGTCCTCGAAGCCGGAGAGGCCGACGATGTTGCCGGCGACGGCGTTGGAGGACTCGTTGGTGCCAAGGCCGGAGTACTCGAAGACCTTGGTGACCTTGGCGCGGATACGCTTGGCATCGGCGTGGCGGATGACCCACACAGGATCGCCGACGGTGATCTTGCCGCCGAGAATCTTGCCGATGGCGATGCGGCCCACGTAGTCGCTCCAATCGATGTTGGAGACGAGCATGTGGAAAGGCTGGTTGGGGCGGGCGAACGGCGGTGGGATGTGTTCGAGGATCGCTTCGAAGAGCGGGCTCATGTCCTTCTTCTCATCCTCAAGGCGGCGCATCATGTAGCCGTCGCGGGCGGAACCATAGACGACGGGCGCGTCGAACTGCTCCTCGGTGGCATTGAGCTCGAGGAGGAGCTCGAGGACCTTGTCATAGGAGCGCTTCGCATCGGAGTTCTCACGGTCGATCTTGTTGACGACGATGATGACTTTGAGGCCGTGCTGGAGCGCCTTGCGAAGCACGAAGCGGGTCTGCGCCTGAGGGCCGTCGTAGGCGTCGACGAGGAGCAATACACCGTCGACCATGCGCAGGGCGCGCTCGACCTCGCCGCCGAAGTCGGCGTGTCCGGGAGTGTCGACGATGTTGATGATCTTGTCCTTCCAGTGGACGGAGGTGTTCTTGGCCTTGATCGTGATGCCCTTCTCACGTTCGAGATCCATGGAGTCCATGGCGCGCTCCTCGACCTGTTGGTTGGCGCGGAACACACCGCCTTCTTTGAGCAATTTGTCGACGAGGGTGGTCTTTCCGTGGTCGACGTGGGCGATGATGGCGATGTTGCGGATGGATTGGTTCATGGCACTGAAGCGGGACAAGCTGGCGACGGTGCGGTGGGCAGGCAGGCGCTGCAAGCGGGAAACGGCCCACGCGATGGACACCTGTCTACTCTTCGCAGCCGACAAGAAAGCCGCACCCGAGAAGGTGCGGCCAGAAGGGGAGCCGGGGGCGCCTAGTAGTATTTCACGTAGCCGTTGCGGCGGAGACGCTCGAGCCAGCGTTCCTGCGCCTCGCGCGCCATCTGCGAGACGAGGATACGCTCGATCTCGCCGCGCACATCGGCGATCGGCTGGATGCCGGCGAACTTGCGGTCGGCGACGTAGAGGATGTACGCGGAGTCTTGCAGAATGATGGGCTTGGTGAACTGGCCCTTTTCGAGGGTGAAGAGCTCGTCGACAAACTCCTTGCGGAGATCTGTGCGTTTCTGCCAACCCCAGTCGCCGCCGCGGTTTTTGCGGGCGTCTTGGCTGACTTCCTTGGCGATGTCCTCGAACTTCTCGCCCGCGTTCAGGCGAGCGATGACGTTGTCGGCCGCGGCGCGGAGCTCGGAATCGGTGAGGGCGTTGCGGTTGATCTGGATCAGACGGAGATCGACGGCATCGTCTTGGTAGAACTTGTCTTTGTTCTCGTTGTAGTAGGTCTCGATCTTCACCGGGCTCACCATGCTCGTGCTCTTGCGGACTTGTTGCCGCATATAGCCGTAGATGATGTCTTCCTCGACCTCCTTCCGGTACTCCTTCTGCGTTTTGCCGCGGGAGCGGAGGTAGGCGAGGAACTTGGACCGGTCGCCCTCGAACTGCTCGGCCTGGGTGGCCGCGATCTCTTGGTCGACGTAGTAGGGAGGAATCTTCTTCTTCTCGTCCTTCCGGAACTCTTTGATGATCAGGACGCGGTCGATGAGATTCTGGATGATGTCGCTCTGCAACGACTCGAGCGCGCGGTTGTACTCGGCCTCGGTCTTGTACTGGCGCTGGAGTTCCGGAATCAGCGGCCCGAGCTCGCGGCGCACCTCCTCGACGGTGATCGCCTTGTCCTCCACCACGGCCACAATGCCGTTCTCATAGCGCAGATCGAGGTTGTCCTTGGGCTTGGCCTCTTCGGCCTGCACCCGGCCGGCAAGCAGGAACAACGCCGCGGCGGCGCTAAGCAGTGTGGGGCGAACGATCATGGATTTGGGAGATTGTTCAGAAACGAGCAGATTTCGCGGAGTCTTTTTTGCGCGGTTGGGGCGGTCAAGCGGGGAAACCTCCCCGAAAGCTGGCAGAAGTCATCGCTGCGACCGCTTGCGCGCAAACACTTCAAGCGGTTGCCGTCGGTCTCGACCGACAGAATCTTTTTCTGTTCCGCGCGCACGCGGATTTCCGTCACCGCAAGCAACGCGCGCACCTCTTCGCCGAACGCGCCGAAACGATCCTTCAGATCCGTCTCGACCTGTCGCACGTCGGCCAAGCTTTCGGCGATCGCCAGCCGCCGGTAGATGTCGATGCGCAGCCGCGCCTCGGTGATGTAGGACGAGGGCACGCGCGCTTGGATCGGTTCACAGCCGCCGCCCTCCATCTCGGCATCCTTGAGCGCGGTGAAGCCGTCCTGCTTGCGGCCGCGGGCGGGCGCCGAATCGGGATCGCCCTCGCCGACGAATACGAAATCCAGCTTCACGCTCGCCCGGATGCGCGTAGCCGTTTTTTCGCCCTTCAAGCGCGCGACACTCTGGCGGAGCAATTGGCAATAAAGCTCGAAACCCACGCCGGCCACGTGCCCGCTCTGCTCCGGCCCGAGCAGGTTGCCGGCGCCGCGCAGCTCGAGGTCGCGCATCGCGATGCGGAACCCGGCGCCGAGCTGGTTGTACTGGCGGATCGCGTTGAGGCGGTTGCGGGCGAGATCGAGCAGGCGCGCATGCCGGTGGAGCAGGAGATAAGCGTAGGCTTGATGGCGGAACCGCCCGACGCGGCCGCGCAGCTGGTACAGTTGCGAGAGTCCGAACCGGTCCGCGCCCTCGATGATGATCGTGTTGCAGTTCGGGATATCGAGGCCGCTCTCGATGATCGTGGTGCAGACGAGCACCTGATAACGCCCCGCGACGAAATCGGTCATCACGCGCTCGAGCTCCGTCTCGTCCATCTGGCCGTGTCCCACGCCGACGCTGATCTCCGGCATCAGCTGCCGCAGATGTTGCGCGACGGCCTCGATCGTCTGCACGCGGTTGTGCAGGTAGAAAACTTGTCCACCGCGCCGCACCTCGTGTCGGATCGCATCGGTGACGAGCTTGTCGTCGTAGCTCTTGACGATCGTCTGGATCGGGAGCCGGTCGACGGGCGGCGTCTCGATCACGCTCAGATCGCGCGCGCCGACGAGCGCGAGGTAGAGCGTGCGCGGGATGGGCGTGGCGCTCATCGAGACCATGTCGACGCTCGCGCGCCACTGCTTGAACGCCTCCTTATGCTTCACGCCGAAGCGTTGCTCCTCGTCGATCACCACGAGCCCGAGGTCGCGGAAAACGAGGTCGCGTTGCAACAGCCGGTGGGTGCCGATCACGATGTCGATCTTTCCCGTCGCCGCGCCCGTCATGATGCGCGCCTGCTCCGGCCGCGTGCGGAACCGGCTGAGCATCTCGACGACCACCGGGTAGCCGGCCATGCGCTCGCTGAACGTATTGAAATGCTGCTGTGCGAGCACCGTGGTCGGCACGAGCACGGCGACCTGTTTTCCGCCCATGACCGCCTTGAACGCCGCGCGGATCGCCACCTCGGTCTTGCCGAAGCCCACGTCGCCGCAGATCAGGCGGTCCGTCGGCCGCGACTTCTCCAAGTCACCCTTCGTGTCCTGGATCGCGCGGAGCTGGTCGGGCGTCTCGGTGAACGGGAACGACGCCTCGAACTCCTGCTGCCAAACCGTATCCGGGCCGAACACATGCCCCGGCTGGCTGTCGCGTTTCGCCTGCACTTCGAGGAGCTGGGCGGCGAGGTCGATCGTCGCGCGCTCGGCGGCCTGACGCGTCTTCTCCCAGCGGTTCGTGCCGAGCTTCCCGAGCGTCGGTTTGGCCTTCGAGAGGCCCACGTAGCGGCTGAGCAGATGCGATTCCTGCAATGGCACGTGCAACGTGATCTGGTCGGCGAACTCGACCGAAAGCACCTCGCGCGTCTGCCCGCCCGACTCGATGCGGGTGAGCCCGCGGAAGATGCCGATGCCGTGCTGCAGATGGACGACGTGGTCGCCCTCGACCAGATCGGCGAAATCGAGCATCTGGTCGACCTGCGACGTCTGCACGACCGCGCGCCGCGCGCTCGGCCGGCGTTGGCGGTGACGACCGAAGATCTCGGTTTCGGAAACGAGCACGACGCCGGCGCATTCCGCGGGCAGCTCCGTCCAACTCGGGCCGCGGTCGGCGCCCCGGGCGAGTTTGCAGCCTTCGTCGAGCGAGCCGTGGCTCCAGACGATGCGCGGGATCTTGATCTTCTCCTCGGCGAGGATTTCGCGCACACGTTTCTCCTCGGCCTCGCGCGGCAGCACAAAATGGATGCGCCAGCTGGCCGCGCCCCAGTCCTTCACCTCGAGCAGGAAACGCCGCCGCGCCTCCTGCTCGGCGTTGAGGCGATCCTCGGCGATCAGGTGCGCCTCGGGCTGGGTGCGATGCAGCGCGAGGCTGGTGGTTTCCCACGGCTCGGTTTCCTCGGCGCCGGCGAAGAGTTCGTCGTCGACATCGAGATCGAAAAGCCCGCCGAGCCAGTCGCCGCGGCCATCGCGCGTGGCGAAGAGCGCCGCCAAACCTGCGGCGAGATCTGCCGGCAACGCGTGGCCTTCGGACGACGCGCGGAGCTCGTCGGCATAGCCGGCGGCGAGTTCGGGCGGATCGACGGCGACGACGTGCGTGCGCGGGCCAAGGTACGCGGCCAGTCCGGTGTGCGCGGCCGGCAGTTCGAGGCTGGGGCTGGCCGTGAGGACGACACTCGCGAGCTTCTCGCCGGAGCGTTGCGTAACGGGATCGAAGGCGCGGAGCTCCTCGATCTCGTCGCCGAAAAAGTCGATGCGTACCGGCGCGTCGGCGGTGACCGGGTACACGTCGACGATGCCGCCGCGGACCGCGTACTGGCCGGGCTGTTCGCAGAGCGGCTCGTGGTCGTAGTCGAGTTCGGCGAGGCGGTTGAGGAGGTCCTGGAAAGGCTGCTTTTGGCCCGCCGCGAGCGTGAATTCGCGCACGGCGATCGCATCGATCGCGGGCACCGGCTGGAAGAGCGCTGGCGGCGTGGTGACGAGCACGAGTGTCTCGGTCCAGTTCTCGCCGGAGAAACTGCGGCGCGCGCGCAGGTGGCCGAGCGCGGCGAGGCGGGCGCTGGCGATGGCGAACGCTTCGCGCATGCCGGTCTGCGGGTCGGGCTGCGGCGGGAGCACGGCGAGCTCGAGATGGCGCGTGTCTCCGGAGAGCGAATGCGCGAGACGGAGATCCTCGACGAGGCGCTCGGCGGCGCGGGTGTTTTCGGCGAGGACGAGCCAGATCGGCGCCGGCCGACGGCGGAGGAGTTCCTCGACGACGAACGGCACGGCCGCGGAGCACACGCCGGTGAGGCGGCTGCGTGCGGGCAGAGCGCTGGGCGGGCGGGCGGCCCCCATGGTGTGCGGGTGTGCGCTCCTCAGAGGAGCGTCGACTCGACCTGCTCGGCCTTGGCCTTGATGTCGGCGAGGATCTGCTCGTAGCGCTCCGGTTTCACGCGGATCTCGGGCAGAGTGGTGAGCGGATTGAACTCGTCGCCGACGCGCTTCGCGCCGTTGTCCAAGCCCAAACCCCAGACGAGCTGGTCCGCCACGTGGACGAGGCGCACGAGGTCACGATAGGTTTCACGCGCCTTGTCGGGCTCGCCGTGGAACTGGCAGACGGCCACGATCGACGGCGGGAAACGCCACTCGCCGAGGAGGAACGCGGCCGCTTCGTTGTGGCTCACGCCGAGCATGCGGCGCTCGACCGAGGCGAGCGACTCGTCGCTGGCGCGGGCTTCGACGATGACCTCCTTGTATCGCGTCGATGCGCTGAGGTTGAGGTAGGCGATGCCGATGTCGTGCAGCAGGCCGGCGGTGTAGACATCGGCGCTGACGACCTTGAGGCCGTTCGAGTGGTACTCGAGCTGTTGCGCGGTGAGAGCGACGTGGAGGCTGTGTCGCCAGAACGCCACGTAATCGAACGCGCCGCGGCGCGGAAAATGATGGACGAAGACGAGCCCGAGGATGAGTTGGCGGAGCTGGACCGTGCCGAGGCGGAGAAACGCCTCGGTCAGCGATGCGATGGGCGAGGCGCCGCGTACGGCGACGGAGTTGGCCACGCGCAGGACGCGCGCGGCCATCGCGGAATCGGTCGCGAGGATGGCGGCGATGTCATCGAAGGGCGCATCCTGATTGATGAGCTCGAGCAGGCGGTGACCGACGGCGGGAAGCGGCGGGAGGGGATGTTCGGTCTTCAGTTTGGCGCGGATGTCTTCCATTGGCGGAGGGCCTCGCGGGCGGCGTTTTCCTCGGCTTCTTTTTTGGAGCGGCCGGAACCGGTTCCAATGAGGCGGCCGAGGAGGTGGAGGTGGACGTCGAAATGGCGGTTGTGCGGCTGGCCTTGGGTCTGGATCACCTCGTAGCGCAGCGCGGTGTTGCCGTGCTCGGGTTGGACGAGTTCCTGCAGGCGGCCTTTGGGGTTGTCGCCTTCCTCCGGGCCGTCGAGTCGACGGGCGAGCGGGCCGTACCAACGCAGGACAGCGGCGCGGGTGTCGTCGATTCCGCCGTCGAGGTACATCGCGCCGACGAGCGCCTCGAAACAATCTTCGAGCGAGGAGGCGCGGTCGCGGCCGCCGGTCTGTTCTTCGGCTGGGCTGAGCTCGAGGGCTTGGTCGAGGCCGAGTTCACGCGCGAGGGTGACGAGGAACGCGCCCTTGGTGAGCGTCGCGCGACGGCGGCTGAGCACGCCTTCGCGGGCTTCGGTGTCGGCGCGGTAGAGGGCTTCGGAAATGATGAGCTGCAGGACGGCGTCGCCGAGGAACTCGAGGCGTTGGTTGTTGGAAACGCCTGGCGTGAGCGCGGCCGCGGAGGGGTGGCGTAGGGCATCAGCAAGCAGTGCCCGGTCGCGGAAGGCGTAGCCGAGCTGCTGTTCGAGTCGGGCGGTTT
The DNA here is from genome assembly GCA_035299125.1 of Opitutaceae bacterium. Classification (GTDB taxonomy): domain Bacteria; phylum Verrucomicrobiota; class Verrucomicrobiia; order Opitutales; family Opitutaceae; genus CAJCBL01. Next base: position 6,482 of record DATGXA010000236.1, on the reverse strand, counting down.
CGGTGGCGGTTCCCATCAGGCGAGGAACGAGGTAAAGCCTTTTCCCTATCGGCGGAAGCCGCAAAATGCGTAGGAAATTCCAGTTGCGCCGCAGCCGGGCGGTTTCCGAGGACTTAGGAGCTCGCGCTGGTGTAGCGGCGAATTCCCGCGTGGAATGCTGCGAAGGCGAGCCCGCACCAGCCGAGCGCGAGGGCCGCGAGCCAGGCGACCTGCGGCCATTCGAGCCGGCCCAGAAGTGCCGAAGCCGGGACGTTGGTCACGATCACCGCGGGCAGGGCGTAGACGAAGACGACGTTGGTGAAGAGGCTCGTGAAGGCCGATCGCGGCAGGCGGCCAAACTCCGCGATCGTGAAGTAGCTGCCCTCGATGCCTTCGGTCTTCACGATCCAGAACGTGAGCGAGGCCATCAACAGCAGCAGGCTGAAGTGCACCACCAGGCCGATCGCGACGAGCGCGACATATAGCGCGACCCCGCCGATGGTGAGCGGCAGGTGCAGTTCGTGAGCGGCGTAGGCCACGACGCCAAGCGCGATGAGTGCGTTGGCGAGGCCGTCGGGATCGAGCTTGCGCGTGGCGACCATGAACAACGGTTGGCCCGGCTGCGTGAGGTAGAAGTCGAAGCTGCCGGTGCGAACGTTGCGGCCGACCTCGAAGAGATTCGTCCAGAAGAACCCCATCAACAGGCGTTGGATGAGGAGCGCGGTACCCAGCAGGAGGAGCATCTCATGCTTGTTCCAACCGGCGATGGAATCCGTGTGGCCGTAGATGACCTGGATCAGGAGGAGGTTCACCGCCATCCATGCGAACTCGACCGCCGACCAGAGCAGGAAATCGAAGCGGAACATCATCGTGCGGACGAGCGAGTACCGCACGCAGGCGAGCCAGAGCCGGAGGTAGTGAGGCATGGGATTTGCGGAACGCGGATTGTGGGATGCGGATTGGCGAACGCAGACGGTCGAAGAATGTGCGAGGGTGCGGCGTGGTGCGTGGTTCGGGATGTGACTGGGCCAATCCGCAATCCGAAATCCGCTTTCCGCAATCTTCCTCAGCCTCCCACCGCGGTGTGTTTGCGCAGACCGCCGGCCCACAGGGCGCGGGCGGCGAACATCGCGATGATCACCCACGTGCCTTGGATCGCGAGGCCGCGGAGCGCTTCGTCGAGCGTTTCGATGCGTCCCGTGATGATCGCGGCGGGGAAGTACATCTGGTAGGGGAACGGCAGGTACTGCGCGACCGCGAGCACGCGCGGGCTGAGCAGGTCGAGCGGGAACATCGCGCCGCCGAGCGAAGTCTCGATCGCGTAGGAGAGGATCACGAAGCCTTGGATCTCAAGAAACCAGAACGCGAGCAGGCCGAAGCAGAATGCGATCGTGAACTGGAGCGCGGCCGCGAGCAGCATCGCCGCGATGCCGGCTGGCAGCCGCCACGGATCGGAGGGGAACGTGAGCTGATCGATGATCCACGGCGAGACCGCGAGCAACGGCACGAAGACGAGCAGGCCCGAGACGATGCGCGCCGAGGCGAAGAGGCTCAGGCGGTAGCCGAAGTAGTTCACCGGCTTCAGCAGGAACTGGTTGATCAGGCCGTTGCGGATCTCCTCGCCGATCTGGTAGTCCTCGTTGAACGCGCCGACCATGAATTGCAGCGCGAGCACGACGATGAAGTAGGTGAGCGTCTCGCGCACATCGAAGCCGCCCATCTGATCCACTCCGCTGTACGCCGCGCCCCAGAGGATGAAGACGAGGCAGAGGTGGACGAGGGAGAACGAGCCGCGGATGAAGAAATTCCAGCGGTAGACGAGCGCGCTTTGCAGCCCGACGGAGAACACGTGGCCGTATTTGCGCAGCAGGTTCATATTGCGGGTTTGCGGGATGCCCACAGAAGCGCGTCGGCGGACAAACGCGAACGCCCGCTCACTTGAGCGAGAAACGCTCGATCACTTCCTTCGCGAGATTCTTGTAGGCGGTCGCGCCGGGGCTCGTGGGATCGTACGCGAAAATCGTCTTTCCGAAGCTCGGTGCTTCGCTGAGGCGGACGGTGCGCGGGATCACGCTCTCGAAGACCTTGTCCGGGAGGTGTTGTTTCACCTCGTCGACGACCTGCCGCGCAAGCTTCGTGCGGATGTCGTACATCGTCATGACCACACCGCCGACCTCGAGCTTCGGGTTCACCCCGGCGTCCTTGAGGCGTTGCACGACCTTGAGGATCTGGCCGAGGCCCTCGAGCGCGAGGTACTCGCACTGGAGCGCGATGAGGAGGTAGTCGGCGGCGGCGAGGCTGTTCATCGAGAGCATCCCGAGCGCGGGCGGACAATCGATGATGATGGCGCGGAAACGTTCGGAGTCGTGCAACGGTTGGAGGCAGGTGCGCAGGCGTTGCAAGTAGTTCTCCGTCTGCGCGAGTTCCATCTCGGCGGCGGCGAGGTCCTCTTCGGAGGGCAGCAGCCAGAGGTCGGGGATCGAGGTCTGTACGACCATGTCCGCGGCGGAGCCGTCGCCGTGGAGGGGGCGGTAGATGCTGCCTCCCTCGGTGCGCTCGTGCCCGAGCCCGCTGGTGGCGTTCCCCTGCGGATCAAGATCGATCACGAGCGTCGGGATCTTCCGCGCCGCGAGAGACGCGGCGAGGTTGATGGCCGTGGTGGTCTTGCCGACTCCGCCTTTTTGGTTGGCGATGGTGAACGTCGTCGCAGGCATGGGCGGCCATGCTGCCGCCGTGTTGCGACGAGTCTAGTCCGCAGTTGGCGGGCGGACGGATTGTGACGCTGGACGCTGCGCGGTCCGGAGGGACCGCGGTGGAGCCGGCAGGTGTGGCGACTCAAGCCGACCGCTGGCGGCGGGCGGGATTGAGGTTCGAATAGGTCGGCCCCACGTCGTCTTTCCGCTGAGGCAGATAGACGGTGTAATCCGTCGGCTCCGGCTCGTCGCCCGGCTGGCGGGAGAGATTCGGACGGCTCGGGATGCGCGGCGGCGGTTCGACCTTCTGGTCGCTCGACACTTTGTCGGCTCCAGGCGCGGCGTAGGCGAGCACGGTGGAGTAGCTCGCGGCGCTTTGAACTGGAACGGACGTGGTCATGGATTCTCGCCGCGGTGATCGACCAAGCCCGAAACGAGTTGAGCGGGCCGTCGCTGAATGAGGCAACGACCCCAACTCCGCCGGGACCTGCGGCCCTAGCCGAGCCACGGAAAATCGCCTCGGCGGCTTTGGGATTGCCGCCGATTTCCACCCTGCCGAAAACGTGCGAATGGAAAAGCTCGCGCTCATCTCCGTCAGCGACAAACGCGGCCTCGTCGATTTCGCGAAGGCCCTCGTGCAGCAGCACGGCTACCGCATCCTCTCCACCGGGGGCACCGCCAAGCTCCTGCAGCAGGTCGGCCTCCCGGTCACCGAGGTGGGCGCGCACACGGGATTCCCGGAGATCATGGAAGGGCGCGTGAAGACGCTGCACCCGAAGGTCCACGGCGGCCTGCTCTGCCGCCGCGACAAGCCCGAGCATCTCGCGCAGGCGCGGGAGCACGGCATCGCGCTCATCGATCTGGTGGTCGTGAACCTGTATCCGTTCGAGGCCACCGTGGCGAAGGCCGACGTGACCTTCGAGGACGCGATCGAGAACATCGACATCGGCGGTCCCTCGATGCTGCGCAGCGCCGCGAAGAACCACGAGTCGGTCACCGTCGTTTGCGATCCCGACGACTACACGGCGGTCGTCGCCGCGCTCGGTGACGACAAGAAGATGCACGCGCTGCGTCGGAAGCTCGCGTTGAAGGTCTTCGAGCGCACCTCCTCCTACGATCGCGCGATCGCCGCATACCTCTCGAAGCAGGTGGAGGAACCGGACATGGACGCCATCGCCGGTTTCCCCGCGCGCTACGAGCTCAGCCTCCCGAAGGCCTCGGGCCTGCGCTACGGCGAGAACCCGCACCAGAAGGCCGCCCTCTACGGCCGGTTCTACGACCACTTCGAGCAGCTCCAGGGCAAGGAGCTTTCGTATAACAACATCTTGGACATCACGTCCGCGACCTACCTCATCGGCGAGTTTCAGCGGCCGACCGTGGCGATCCTCAAGCACACGAACCCGTGCGGCGTCGCCAGCGCCGAGACGTTGCTCGCCGCCTGGGACAAGGCCTACGCGACCGACCGTCAGGCGCCGTTCGGCGGCATCATCGTCGTCAACCAGACGCTCGGCGCCGATCTCGCCGAGCAAATCAAAGAGATCTTCACCGAAGTGATCATCGCTCCGGCGTTCACCGATGAAGCGCGCGCGATCTTCGCCAAGAAAAAGAATCTCCGCCTCATGATCGCAAAACAGGCGCCCGGCGCGGAGTCGTTGCAGGAAGTGCGCTCAGTGATCGGCGGCTTGCTCGTGCAAGATCGCGACAACACCCTCGGCGACGTGAAGGCGTTTAGGGTCGTCACGAAACGTCAGCCGACCGAGGAGGAGTGGGCCGGCATGCTCTTTGGCTGGAAGATCGGCAAGCACGTGAAGTCGAACTCCATCGTCTACGTGAAGGGCGAGCAGACTCTCGGCATCGGCGCGGGTCAGATGGCGCGGGTCGACAGCTCGCGCATCGCCGTGTGGAAGGCCGGCGAGGCCGGCCTGAGCCTGAAGGGCAGCATCGTCGCCTCGGAGGCGTTGTTTCCGTTCGCCGACGGCCTGATCGCCGCGGCCGACGCCGGCGCCACCGCCGCGATCCAGCCCGGCGGCTCGGTGCGCGACGAGGAGGTCATCAAGGCCGCCGACGACCGCGGCATGGCGATGGTCTTCACTGGTATCCGCCACTTCAAACACTGAGCCGGCGCTCCGCTGCGCCGCGGGCGCAGAAAACTCCCGCAGGCCGCTCCGTCCGGGGGCGGCCTGTTTCATGGGCGGATTCACGGCGAGCCGCTGGAAACTTCGGTTTCGCGCGACATGGTCCGCACATGAAACGTGGAAACGTTCTCCTCGCTTTCGGTGCAGGCGCTCTCGTGCTCGTGCTCGGTTGCACGACGGTGCCGGAAACCGGTCGCCGCCAACTCATGCTCATCGGTCCCGCCGAGGAGGCGCAGATGGGGTTGTCGGCTTTCGCTGACATCAAGAAACAGCAGCCGATCAGCCGTGACGCGGCGGCGAACGCTCGTGTGCAACGCGTCGGGGCGCGCATCGCGCCAGCGGTCGGCCGCGATCTGCCGAACGCCGAGTGGGAGTTCGTCGTGTTCGAGTCGGAGCAGGTGAACGCGTTTGCGCTGCCCGGCGGCAAGGTCGGCGTCTACACCGGCCTGCTCGCGCTCGCCGAGAGCGACGACGAACTCGCGGCGGTGATGGGTCACGAAATCGCGCACGTGAGTGCGCGTCACGGCGCCGAACGCACCTCGCAACAACTCGGCGCGGCGCTGCTGGGCGTCGGAGTGACGGTCGCGACGGACGATGCGAAATACCGCGACCAGATCCGGCTCGCGTACGGGTTGGCCGCGACGGGCACCGTGCTGAAATACTCACGCGACCACGAGAGCGAGGCCGACCGCATCGGGCTGCTCTACATGGCGCGCGCCGGCTACGATCCGGCGGCGGCAGTCCGGTTCTGGCGCAAGATGGCGGCGAAAGAAAAGGGTGGGGCGCGACTGCCGGAATGGCTGTCGACGCATCCCTCGGACGACACGCGCATCCGCCAGCTCGAGGCGTGGCTGACGGAGGTGCGTCCGGTCTACGAGGCGAACCGGCGTTGACCGGTGCGGCGGCTGCCGAGAGCGGGAATACGCGCGAACGACAGCACGTTCTTCCGGCTAGCGGCGGAGCGTTTTTTCGCTCACCGTGCGCGCCATGTTCGATCACGTCGAGAAGCTCAAGGAATACGTCCGCTGCCAGAGTGTGTCGGCGGACCCGAATTTTGCCGGCGGCATGAAGCAGGCACGCGAGTTCATCGCCGGCCTGTTGCGCGACATCGGCTTCGCCGTCGAGGTGGTGCCCACGCCCAAGCACCCGCTCGTGCTGGCCACGCGCGGCGGCGATCCGAGTTGGCCGCATGTGATCATCTACGGGCACTACGACGTGCAGCCCGCCGATCCGCTCAACCTCTGGAAGTCCGCGGCCTTCGAGCCGGAGATCCGCGACAACCGCATGTACGGCCGCGGCACGGCGGACAACAAGGGCCCGCTGCTCGTGCACGTGACCGCGGTCGCGAAACTGCTCGCCGCCGAGCCGGATCTCCCGTTGCGCATCACGTTCCTCATCGAGGGCGAGGAGGAGATCGGCAGCCCGAGTTTCCTGCCGTTTTTGGAGAAGTACTGCGACCGGCTGAAGGCGGACTTCGTGTTCCTCTCCGACACCGGCAGCCCGCGTGAGGACCAGCTCGTCGTCACGTGCGGCCTGCGCGGTCTGTTCACATTCGAGATCGAGCTTACCGGTCCGAAGATGGATCTGCACTCCGGCCTGCACGGCGGCGCGCTGCTCAATCCGCTGCAGGCGCTCTGCGAACTTTGCGGCTCGCTCCATCTGCCCGACGGGCGGG
>DATGXA010000235.1:0-1716 GCA_035299125.1 Opitutaceae bacterium | reverse complement strand
CCGCGACCTCCGGGCGCGGGGAAAGATTTGCGAACCGAGCACCCGCGCCCGGAGGTCGCGGGCCACAGGCGGGACGCCACCCTGGCGATCACGCTTCGGTTTCGATGACCGCTTTGCGCGGCACCATTACGCGGAGGCTGCGGGGCAAGACGGAGACCTCGATGCGCGAGGTTTCGGCGCGCGGTTCGCCGTCGGTGTGCATCCAGCCGGGTTTCGTGCGCTCGATGACGAATTGGCTGCCCTGAAAATGCCGAACGTCGGGCACGCGGTTGATCGAGCCGTGGAAGAGGCGCACGGCCAGCGGCACGGCGCGGAAGGCGCTGACGTGCGGCACGGCGACGATATCGATCATGCCGTCGCTCACGGACGCATCGGGCGCGATGTAGGCATTGTTGCCGTATTGGGAGGAGTTAGCGATCGCCAGCGTGAACGCCTCCAGCGGATCGCTGCCGCGCGCGTGGTGAATCGTGTAGCGCTCGGGCCGGTAACTCCACCAAGCCTTGGCGCTTTCCTTGAGGTAGCCGGCGAAGCCGCGCGAGGAGAGCAGCGCGAAACGCTCGGCGATGAGCGCCTCGAAACCGGTGCCGGCCGCACAGAAAAAGAGGTGCTGGTTCACCTTGCCGGCGTCGATCTCCATCACGACGCCGTCGGCCAGCGTGCGAAACGCGCCTCGGCCGGCGCGCGGGATGCCGAGGTGGCGGCCGAGGCCGTTGCCGGAGCCGCACGGAATCAGGCCGAACGCGGCGGGTGTGTTCACGAGTGCGCTGGCGACTTCGTTCATCGTGCCGTCGCCGCCGATCGCGACGACGAGTTCGCAGCCGTCGTCAACGGCCTGGCGCGCGAGGTCGGTGGCGTGGCGCGGGCGCTCGGTGGAGACGACGTTCCCGTCCCAGCCGCAGGGCGCGATGAACTCGGCCGCCTTGTCGCGGAGGTGCGGGTTGCGGCGGTTGGAGCCGGAGTGGGGGTTGAAGATGAAGCGGACTTTCACGCGACGAGTAACGCCGGTTGTCTCGTGTCTGTCATTGCGAGGAGCGGAGCGACGAAGCAATCCAGCGAGCTGGATCGCCACGCCCGACTGCGTCGGGCTCGCGATGACAAGGCGAAGAAGAGGACGGCGATGACAAAAGCAGAGCCGAAACGGGCGGCTGGTTGAAGGCAAAAGGAGTTTGGCAACGATTGCGTGACGGCGTTCTGTGGCCGCATGAACGGCGTCATCCATGTGCTCACGGGCTGCACCGCGGTCGGCAAGACCGAGCTGGCGCTGCGTTGGGCCGAGGCGCGCGGTGCGGAGATCGTGTCGTGCGATTCGCTGCTGTTTTATCGCGGCATGGATATCGGCACCGCGAAGCCGATGCGCGCCGAGCTCGCGCGCGTGCCGCATCACCTCGTCGACGTGTGCGACGTGCGCGAGCAGGTGAATATTACCCATTACGTAATGAATGCTCGGGCGGCGGTGGAGGGGATTTGGGCGCGGGGGCGGAGCGTGTTGGTGACGGGGGGGAGCGGGTTTTATCTGAAGGCGTTTTTCGGACCGGTGGCGGATGACGTGGCGGTGCCGGCGGAGTTGCGCGATGCGGTGCGGGGGAAGTTGGAGCGCGAGGGGCTTGAGGCGTTGGTGGCGGAGTTGCGGGCGCTGAATCCGGCCGGGCTCGGGGCGCTCGATGTGCTGAACCCGCGGCGCGTGACGCGGGCGCTGGAGCGGTGAAGGGCGAGCGG
>DATGXA010000234.1:0-8094 GCA_035299125.1 Opitutaceae bacterium | reverse complement strand
CCCGCCGGCCCGCCACACCACACCCGTTTCAAGCCAATGCGTCATCGCAAACACAATCACACGCTCGGCGTGACGAAGGAGCACCGTGCGGCGCTCCTCTCCAACCTCGGCGCCTCCCTCATCAAGAAGGGTCGTATCAAGACCACCCTCGCCAAGGCCCGCGCGCTCCGCCCCTTCATTGAGAAGGTCGTCACCAAGGCCAAGAAGGCCGCCGCCCTCGAGAAGAAGGACGACAAGCTCCAGCCTCGCGCCATCCACCTCCGCCGCCTCGCGCTTACCGAGGTCCGCGACGAGGAAGCGATCACCCTCCTCTTCAACGAGAAGGTCGCCCAGTTCGCCAATCGCGCCGGTGGTTACACCCGCATCTATAAGCTCAGCCCGCGCCGCATCGGCGACGCCGCCGAGCAGGCTCTCATCGAGTTCGTCGCCGCCGACGATCAGGGCTACAAGAAGAGCAGCCGTCCGCGCAAGGCCTCCAAGAAGGCCGCGGCCGAGCCTGCCGCCGAGCAGCCCCAGGCTTGATCCGCGCCCCTTCCGGCGCTCCTGCCTAGACATCGATTCCAAGACGCGTCTCGCTCCGGCGGGGCGCGTCTTGCGCTTTTCCGGAACGTCTCCCCGTGTTTTCCACCGACATCACGATCGCGCTCGTGCTGGCCGTCGCCGGCGGCATCGCGTTGCTGGTCGGACTCTGGGTCTATTACGACCGCCGCGATCGCCGGCTCTACGACGGCACCCGGCGGAAGACGACGTTCCACTGCCTCAAGTGTGGCCACGTTTACACCAGTGCGGAGCGCCACGAACTCTGCGCCTGCCCGCGCTGCGGCCACGAAAACCCGCGCCTGCACTTCTGATTCGTAGTTTTCATCCCGCCGCTCCGGTTTCGTATCGACTGCCCCCGGGCGGCCCCGCCAATTTCTCCCTTTTCCTGCCATGACTCAAACCATCGCCGTCCTGGATTTCGGCTCCCAATACACCCAGGTCATCGCTCGCCGCATCCGCGAGTGCCAGGTCTATTCGAAGATCTATCACTACAGCACACCGGCCGAGACGCTGAAGAAAGATGGAGTCCTCGGCATCATCCTCTCGGGCGGTCCTTCGAGCGTGCTGGCCAAGGATGCCCCGCTGCCCGACCGCGCGATCTTCTCGCTCGGGCTGCCGGTGCTCGGCATCTGCTACGGCGTGCAGCTGATGGGCCAGTTCCTCGGCGGCAAGGTCGCGCATAGCGACGAGCGCGAATACGGCCACGGCCGTCTCCAGATTCTCCGCCAAGGCGCGCTGTTCTCCGGGCTCGGCCATGTCGTCCGCGTGTGGAACTCCCATGGCGACAAGCTCACCCAGCTCCCGCGCGGTTTCTCCGCGACAGCGCGCACGGAAAACTCCCCGTACGCCGCGATCGAGAACGCCGAGAAGAAATTCTACGGTCTGCAGTTCCACCCCGAGGTCCACCACACCGAGAACGGCGTGCAGATCCTCCGCAACTTCCTCTACAACGTCTGCGGCTGCCGGGGAGATTGGTCCATGGCCAACTTCGTCGACCGCGCCATCGCCGATATCCGCGAGAAGGTGGGCGACGGCCGCGTCATCCTCGGCCTCTCCGGCGGCGTGGATTCCTCTGTCGCCGCGGCGCTGATTCACAAGGCGATCGGCAAACAGCTCACCTGCGTCTTTGTCGACAACGGCCTGCTCCGCAAAAACGAGCGCGATGCCGTCGTCGCCCTCTACAAGCGCAACTTCAAGATCGACCTCCGCGTCGCCGATTCCGGCGAGATCTTCCTTAAGAAGCTCAAAGGCGTCACCGACCCGGAGAAGAAGCGCAAGATCATCGGCAAGACATTCATCGCCGTTTTCGAGGACTCCCTGAAGTCGATCGGCAAGGCCGAGTATCTGGCGCAGGGCACGCTCTATCCCGACGTGATCGAGAGCGTCTCGATCGGCGGCAACCCCGCTGCGGTGATCAAGAGCCACCACAACGTCGGTGGTTTGCCGGCGCGCATGAAGCTCAAGCTGCTCGAGCCGCTTCGTGAACTTTTCAAAGACGAAGTCCGCGCCCTCGGCACCGAGCTCGGGCTGCCACGCGAGGTTGTCTGGCGCCAACCGTTCCCCGGCCCCGGCCTCGCCGTCCGCGTCATGGGCGAGATCCGCCCGGAGCGCCTCGAGATCCTCCGCAATGCCGACGCCATTCTCCACGAGGAGATGGTCGAGTCCGGGTACTACTACAAGGTTTGGCAGTCCTTCTGCGTCTTCCTTCCGGTGCAGACGGTCGGCGTGATGGGCGACGAGCGTACCTACGATTACGTGATCGCCGTGCGCGTCGTCGAAAGCGTCGACGCGATGACCGCCGATTGGGCCCGCCTGCCACACGATCTTCTCCAGAAGGTTTCTTCGCGCATCATCAACGAGGTGAAGGGCGTGAACCGTGTCGTGTACGACATCAGCTCGAAGCCGCCGGCCACGATCGAGTGGGAATGAGCGCAAACTGAGCTCGCGACCTTCTGCGATGCCGCCGGAGCTCGCCGGCCGCGCATCGCTCCGGCGCGCGGTGGAGACGCCTTCGCCGCGCCGCGCGGACGAGGTCCCGATTTGGTCCCTCCGCGGGTTGCGTTCGCACACCTCGCGCGGCAGCGTCGCGGCCATGCTCCTCTTCCGCCGCGCCCCCTTTGTCGCCGCACTGCTGTCGCTGCTCGTTCCCGCCATCGGCCTCGCCGAGACCGCTGCTCAGGTGGTCGCGCGTGCCAGGGCTTATGTTGGCGACGAAAACAGCCTCTCGTCCATTCGCTCGCTCCGCTATCGCGGCACGATCGAGTTCAAGGACGACACCGGCACCGTCGTCCCGGAGGCTTCGGGGACGATGGACATGATCCTGCAGAAGCCCCAACAGCAGCTCATGGTCCGCACCAACTCCCGGTTGCGCGAAGCGATCGCGCTCGATGACCTGACCGGCTGGATGCGCGTGGATTCGCTGGAGCAGCCGGGCCGTTCGCGCCTGAAGATTCTCGATCTCGATGAGTTGCGCCGCCTGCAGGCGAACACCTTCGAAAACCTGGCGTTCTTCCGCGGCCACGAGGACCGCGGCGGGATCATCGAGTTGCGCGGCGAACGGACGGTCGATGGTCGCATTGCGCTCACCGTGGCGTTCACCCACCCGCACGGCATCACGTTTCTCCGCCACTTCGACAAGCAGACCGGTCGTCTCCTACTCACCGAGATGTCCTTCGGCGGCGATGTGCGGGAGGAGGGCGAGTTGTTGGTGAACGGAATCCGCTTCCCGAAAACGATGCGCACGACCGGGAAGACCAAGGACGGCAAGGCGTACAGCGCTACTGTCACGATCGAGGAGGTCGAGGTGAACAAGGCCTACGCCCCCGATCTTTTCGCCGTGCCGCTGCCGGGCGTGCGCTGATCGCGGCGCCGGACACACTGTCCGGTTGCCAAGTGCAGCGCCGGGGCCTTTCGTGCGGTTGCCATGCGTCTCCTGCGGTCCTCCGAACCGAACTTCCGCTCCGAACTCGCGCGCTTCTGCGCCGCGGCCGCCGCGCCCGCCGAAATCCGCGAATCCGTTACGGCGATCCTTTCCGCCGTGCGCGAGCGCGGCGATTCCGCGGTGGCGGAGTACGTACGGAGATTCGACCGCGCCGCGCTCGCTCCCGCGCAGTTCCGCGTGAGTGCCGAGGAGTTGGCGGCCGGCGCGAAGGCGCTCTCGCGCGACCAGCGCGCGGCGATCAAGGCAGCGCATCGCAACATCGTCGCGTACAACCGTCGCGGCCTCCCGCGCGACTGGACCGCGCGCAATCCCGACGGTGCCCAGGTGGGCGAACGTTTCTATCCGATCCGCCGCGTGGGTCTCTACGTGCCGGGCGGCCAGGTGCCGCTCGTATCCACCGTGCTCATGACGGTCGTGCTCGCGCAGATCGCGAAGTGCCCGGAGATCGCAGTGTTCACCCCGTGCGGCCCCGACGGCAAGGTGGCCCCCGCGATGCTCGGCGCGTTGCACACGATCGGTGTGAAGGAGGTGTACCGCATCGGCGGCGTGCAGGCCGTGGCCGCGATGGCGTACGGCACCGAGACGATCCCGGCCGTCGACAAGGTCTTCGGCCCGGGCAACGCCTACACGGTCGAAGCGCAGCGTCAGGTCTTCGGCACTGTGGGCGTCGCGTTGCTGCCGGGACCGAGCGAGGTCTGCGTGATCGCCGACGCTAGCGCGAATCCTGAATACGTCGCCGCCGATCTCCTCGCGCAGGCGGAGCACGGCACCGGGCGTGAAAAGGTCTATTTCGTCGCCACCTCGGAGAAGGTGGTCCGCGCCGTGGAATCCGAGATCGAGCGGCAGCTTGCCGAAGCAGGCCGCGCGGAGCTCATCCGCCGGGTGCTCGACACCGGCGCGCTCGCCCTCCTTGTGAAATCGCTCGACGAAGCGGCGCGCGTGGCGGACTTCATCGCTCCCGAACACCTCGAGCTGGAGGTGGCCGCGAAAGCCGTGCCGACCCTGCTCAAGAAGATCACCACCGCCGGCGCGGTGCTCGTCGGCGGGGAAACACCGACCGCGCTCGGCGATTTCGTCGCCGGCCCGAGCCACACATTGCCGACGGGCCGCACCGGCCGTTTCTTCAGCGGACTGCGTGTGGCGGATTTCCTCCGGCGCACCAGCGTCGTTCGCTACGACGCGCGCAGCCTGCCGAAAGCGGCTCCGGTGGTCGCGGCCTTTTCCGCGATGGAGCAGCTCGATGCGCACGGCCGCTCCTGCGCGCGGCGGCTCGGGAAACGCTAGCCACGGCGAGGCCGGGCTCCGGTCGATCGCCGGGAGTTCTCGAGCGTGTTCCGAGGCCCATTTTTGCCGTAGTGAAGATTTGCGTCGGGCTGCGCGTTTTTTGGCCAAGTATTTTGACTTAAGGGCGGCTGGAACGAATCTTATGGGCAGACCATTGCCGCCGTGCCAACCGACCCGCTGCTTCCGCTCGAGATCGAATCGATGGTCCACTCGGTGGTGGACCAGGAGAGCATCATCGCGATCACCGACCGCAAAGGCACGATCGTCTATGCGAATGACCGTTTCTGCGAGATCTCGGGCTACCGCCGCCCCGAGCTGATCGGCCAGAATCACCGCTTGCTGAAGTCGGGCCGGCACCCGCCGGAGTTCTACCGGAACCTCTGGGCCACGATCCTCGGTGGCCGGGTGTGGCGTGGCGAGATCTGCAATCGCGCCAAGGACGGACACCTCTACTGGGTCGAGACCACGATCTCGCCGCTGCGTACCGAGGGGTTGATCACGCATTTCGTCGCCCTCCGCACCGACATCACCGCGCGCAAGATCGCCGAGGCCGAACTCGAGGAGAAACAGAAGCGCGAAGAGGACGAGCGCCGGATGGCCGCGCTGGGCCGCATGGCCGACGGTGTGTTGCACGATCTCAACAACATCCTCACCGGTGTCATGGGATTGGCCGCGGAGACGCGCACCGACGAGCGCAACGCGATGCTTCAGGAGTCGATCGGCCGCATGGCGCAGCTCACTCGTACGTTGCGCGACTACTCGACGGGCCGACCCGCGCGTCCCGAGCCGTTTCGCCTGCTACCGCTGCTGGCCTGCGCGACTTCGCTCGTGCGCTACCGCAAAGGTGTCCCGCGCAACCTCTCGATCGTCGAGAAACACGAGCCGCTGGAGGGCTGCGAGTTGGAGGGCAACGAGGCGCAGATCTTCGAGGTCGCCCTGAACCTCGCGGTGAACTCGGCGGAGGCGATGGCCGGCGTGGCGCGCCCGGAGTTGCGCGTCACGACGAAGCTCGACGGAGATCACGTGGTCGTGCGCTTCGAGGACAACGGCTCCGGTGTGCCCGCCGAGGTGGCGCCCACGATTTTCGAGCCGTATTCTTCGACGAAGGGCCGCGGCCGCGGGCTCGGGCTCTCCGTGGCCCGCCGGATCGCCGAGGCGCACAGCGGCACGCTCGAGCTCGAGGCTCTGGGCGGGGCCGGACACGGAGCCTGTTTCCGCCTCGAACTGCCGGCGCGCGCGATCTCCAGACGAGGTGAAGAGATCCTTCCGGGCGTCGGCCAGCGGCGGGTCGTGCTCGTCTCGGAAGACGACGGGGAGGTTCGTCGCCTGATCGAAAACGCCGCCAACATGAACGGGCTCAGTGTCATGTATCCTGGAGACGGAGCGGACTTGGTCGCCTTGGCCTCCAGGATGGGGGCGGTGCTCGCCGCTGCCGTGATCGATTCCTGCGAGATCGATTCGAACAAAGGCACCGTCGCCTGCCTTCGGCAGGTCGTGCCCGGCCTGCCGATCCTGCTCATCTCGGCGACTCTGCCGGCGCGCGGCAAACGCATCACGCCGTGGGGCGAGGTGGACAGTTTTCCGAAACCGTTCGCCGTCGGCGAACTCGCCGAGGCGCTCCAACTCGCCGCGCGCGCGGAGCCTCGCGTTTAGCGGACGCGCAGCGAGGCCCTCGCTCTACACGAGGCCCACGGATGGAATCTCGCTCAGGCGCACGCACGCGACGAAGCGGCCATCCGATTGCGACTCGAGCGGCGGCACGGCGGCACGACATTTCTCCGCGGCAAACGGGCAACGCGGATGGAATGCGCAGCCGGCGGGCGGATTGAGCGGCGAGGGTGGATCGCCGGGGAGCACGATGCGTTGGCGGGCCTTCTCGCGCGTCGGATCCGGCACGTGCATTGCGCTGACGAGCGCGCGCGTGTAGGGATGTGCCGGATGCTCGATCACCGCGGCGGCCGGGCCCTGCTCGACGATCTTGCCGAGGTACATCACGGCAACGCGGTCGGAGAGGTGCTTCACGACGGAGAGGTCGTGCGAGATGAAGATCAGGCTCAGCCCGAGGTCGCGGACGAGTTGCGCGAGCAGGTTGAGAATCTGCGCCTGGATCGACACGTCGAGGGCCGACACCGGTTCGTCGGCCACGATCACGCGGGGCTCGAGGGCGAGCGCGCGGGCGATGGCGATGCGCTGGCGTTGGCCGCCGGAGAATTCATGCGGGTATTTTTTGGCGAACCGCGGGGCGAGACCGACGCGTTCCATGAGCGCTGTCACGCGGGCGGGCACCTCGGCGCGCGGCACGATCTTGTGGACACGGAGCGGCTCGGCGAGGGCGTCGAACACCGTCATGCGCGGGTTGAGCGAGGCGTAAGGGTCCTGGAAGACCATCTGCAACCCGAGGCGCGCGCGGCGCAGCCCGGCGGCGTTGAGCTCCGCGAGGTTCTGCCCCTCGAACACGACCGTGCCGGCGGTGGGCGGCACAAGTTGGAGAATGGTGCGCGCGAGGGTGGACTTGCCGCAGCCCGACTCGCCGACGAGTCCGAGCACCTCGCCGCGGCGCAACTCGAGGTCGACGCCGTCGACGGCCTTCACCGTGCCGACCTGCCGCCGGAACACGAACCCGCGCTGCACCGGAAAGTGCGTCTGCACGCCGCGCAGCGAGAGCAGGGTGTCGGAGGGAGCAGGCATAGGAGACAGGAACGAGGAGTCAGGAGCCAGGAGCTAGAATCTAGAAGCTAGGAGTTAGGCTCCATCTTCTTCGTCCGCGCAATACGGCGAAGCGCAGTTCTCGACAAACAGCCCAAGCGTTTGCGCCTTTTCGATGGCCTTCTCGCATGGACTTACGACGCCGATATACATGTAGAAATCCCACCCGAAATGCACAAAGCGCCCATCGGCTTGAAGCATACACCAAAACTCTTCCCGAAGCACCGAGCGGCAAATGCGGCCGAAATCGCTCCATGCAACCAAGGATCCCTCTGGCGGCACAGTCGGCAGATCCGCCCGGATCTCCAGGCTCGTAACCCTCAGCTCGGGCGACTGGTCTTCAGTCAGAAACGCGGTAGCGGCCTCGACGTAGGCTGATTCGATGCGCAGATACTCAGATTCGGACAGTGTGACCCCACCGAAGGCATCGCCTATTTGGCGGAACATCGTCCAGTCGTCTCTCGTATACGCGCCTGCGTTGTTGCGGAACGCAGGATCATACTTGGTGACTCTATACTGGTACATGTCTGGTTTTGCTTAACGGCGCGGACCCGTGGCGACGCTTTTCCGAGGAGAGAAAGGGGGGGAATTGGAACTGCGGTCTGTCGCCTGCAAGCAGGCTC
>DATGXA010000233.1:0-14674 GCA_035299125.1 Opitutaceae bacterium | reverse complement strand
GCCTGCGCCTCCTGCGCGAGATGCTCCTCAACGTTGCCCGCATGACCTGGCGCCGCCAACCGCAGCGCGCCCTCGCCGCCCTCGACCGACTCGCCCGCGTCTCCCGTTTCTCGCCCCGCGCGCTGGCCTACCGCCTGCTCGCCCGCCTGCGCGCCGGCACCGCCGCCGCCACGCCCGCCGCACCGCGCGCCTCCTCCGTCTCCTCGTGATCGCCTCCGCATCAACCGCCTCGCAACCGCTCCCGGCCGCCGCGGCGCCCGCCGCGAAATCCGGTCCCGTGTCGCTCGTCCTCGTCGGCTGCGGCGCCGTCTCGCGCCTCTTCTACCTGCCGGCGCTGCGCGAGCTCGCCCGCCACGGCCTCGCGCGCACCGTCGCCGTCGTCGATCCCGTCGCCGCCGCGCGCGACGACCTCGCCGCCGCCCTCGGCGCCCGCGCCTTCGCCGATCTGCCGTCCGCGCTCGCCGCCGGCGGCGAACTCGCCGTGCTCGCCACCCCGCCGCGTTTCCACCGCGAACAGGCCGAGACGTGCTTCGCCGCGGGCTTCGATGTCCTCTGCGAGAAAGCTCTCGCGCCCACCGCCGCCGAGTCCGACGCCATCGCCGCCGCCGCCGCGCGCACGGGCCGCCTGCTCGCCGCCGGCCACTACAAGCGCTTCATGCCGGCGCACCGCGCGCTGCGCCATCTGATCGAGCACGGCACCTTCGGCCCGCTGCGCTCCGTCGCCATCGCCGAGGGCGGCAAATTCTCCTGGCCCGCCGCCACCGATTCCTTCTTCCGCCGCGAGCAGACGCCCGGCGGCGTCCTCCTCGACATCGGTGTCCACGTCCTGGATCTCCTCCTCTGGTGGCTCGGCGAACCCGCCGAGTTCTCCTACGCCGACGATGCCCGCGACGGTCTCGAGTCGAACTGCCTGCTCACCGCCCGCTACGCCACCGGCGTGCGCGCCGAGGTACGCCTCAGCCGCGATTGGAAAACGGCGAACACCTACGTCTTTCGCTTCGAGCACGCGACCGTGCACTGCCGCGTGAACGCCTCCAACCACCTGGAGCTCACGCTCGACGGCCTGCCGATGACGTTCGCCGCCGAGCTGCGCGATCCGCTCCCGCCCCGCGCCGCCGCGCCCACTGCGCCGCTCGAGACCAACGCCCAGGCGTTCATCGCCCAGCTCGTCGATGTCTGCGCCGCCGTGCGCGAGCGCCGCGCGCCGTTCGTCACCGGCGCCAGCGCCGCCGCGGCCGTGCGCTGGATCGAGGCCTGCTACGCCCGCCGCCGACCGCTCGCCGAACCGTGGCAGACGCCCACCGATGGCCAAGCCTGACAAACCCGAGCGCTTCCCGCGCCTCGATCTGCTCCGCGGCCTCGCGATCGCCGCGGTGGTCATGCACCACTTTCTGCTGACGTTCACGCCCATGGGCGTGCCGGCCGAGCTCGCGCCCGCGCTCGGCGCCGCCAACCGCTGGTTCTTCCTCCCGCACGAGCTCGGCTACCTCGGCGTGAAGCTGTTCTTCGTCGTATCCGGTTTCTGCATCCACAACTCATACCTCGGCTGGCGCCGCCGCACCGCCGCGCCGACGGTGAACGGCTTTCTGCTGAACTACATCAACCGCCGCTTCTGGCGCATCTACCCGCCCTACGCTGTCGCGCTGCTGCTCGCCTTCACGATCGCCTACTGGCCCACCTTCGACCTGCGCGCGCTGCGCCACCTCGCCTTCGGCGCCTCGCTGCTCCACACGCTCTCCGAGCCGTTCTACTTCAACATCAACCCGGCGTTCTGGTCGATCGCCGTCGAGTGGCAGCTCTACCTCGTGTACCCGCTCGTGCTCTGGCTGAACCGCCGCTTCGGCGCCGGCGCCACGATGGCGTTCACCGCCGCGACCGCCGCGTTCTGGCACTACGGTCTGCCGCAGCTCACCGTGAACTGGGCCATCCTCCACCTGCCGTTCCGCTGGTGGTTCGAGTGGTGCCTCGGTTTCTGGATCGCCGAGCTGCTCGCGCACGGCCGTGTCGCCATCCCGCGGGCACGCCTGCTCACGGCCGCGCTGCTCCCGGTCGCCGCCTTCGCGCTCCTGCGCGGCGGCGCGTGGTCGCCGCTCGGCTGGGCCGCCGCCCCGCTCGCCTTCGCCGCCGCGCTCCAGGCCGCCTGCGCCGATGTCCGCCCGCTCAACGCCCTCGAGCGCGCCGTGGCCGCCGTCGGCCTGAGCAGCTTCTCTCTCTACCTCTTCCACAACCCGATGCTCTGGCTCCTGCGCGGCCTGCTCCGGCCGTTCGTCGCCGAGATCCCGCCGTGGGCGCTCTGGACCGTCGGCTTCGCGCTCACGTTCGCCGTCATGCAGACCGTCGCGTGGTGGCTCTACCGCGCGCTCGAGCTGCCCTCGATCAACGTCGGCAAACACGTCGAGCGCACCGCCCTTCCCCGCCTGCTTCCGGTGATCACCTGAGTTGGAAATCATGTCGCACCTTTTCCCCGCTTCCTCCGCACTCCCCGTTTTCGCCGTGATCGGCGCCAGCGGGTTCGTCGGCCTTCGCACCGTCGAGCTGCTCACCGCGCGCCGCGATTGCGCGATCCGCCCGATCGTGCGCGCCGCCTCGAGCCTCGCCGTCCTCGCGCGCCAACGCCTCGACTGGCGCATCGCCGATTTGCTCGCGCCCGCGCCGCTCGCCGCCGCGCTTCAGGGCTGCTCCGCCTGTATCCACGCCGCCATCGGCGACGCCGGCCAGATCGTCCGCATGGCCGCCGCGGCCTACGAGGCCTGCGCCGCCGCGGGCGTGCGCCGTCTCGTCTGGTTGAGCAGCGCCTCCGTCCACGGCCAGGACTGCCCGGTCGGCACCGACGAGTCCTCGCCGCTCCACGAGCGCCATCCGCTCGCCTACAACAACGCCAAGGTCCGCGCCGAACGCCGGCTCGCCAAGCTCGCCCGCGACCGCCGCGTCGAGGTCGTCATGTTGCGCCCGGGCGTCGTCTTCGGCCCGCGTTCGCGTTGGCTCGCCGATGTCGCCGCCGATCTTGCGGCCAACCGCGCCGCGTGGATCGACGACGGCCGCGGCGTCTGCAACTCCATCTACATCGACAACCTCGTCGAAGCGATCCGCCTCGCCGCCACCGCGCCCGCCGCCGCCGGCGAGACGTTCCTCGTAGGCGACGCCGAGACCGTCGCCTGGGCCGATTTCCTCCTGCCGATCGCCGCGCACCTCGGCCACGACCGTGCCGCCTTCCACTCCGTGCCGCCGCCGCGCATCATCCCCGAGCGGGAAAACCGCCTCGCCGCGCTCACGACCTCGCCCGCCTACGCGCGTCTCGGTTCGCTCGTGCCCGGCCGTGCCAAACGTCTCGTGAAGGCGCTCGCCGCCGCCTGGCCCGCGCCCGCGCCGCGCCGCGATTCCTGGACGCTCCGCAATCCGCGCTCCGCCCCGCGCCTCACCGCCGAGCTCGCGCTGCTCCAGCAGTGCCGCTGGAAACTCCCGCACGCCAAGGCCGCGCGTATCCTCGGCTACCGGCCGCCGGTCGCGTTCCGCGACGGTCTCGCCCGCAGCCTCGGCTGGCTCGACTTCGCCGGTATCGGCGCTACGACTGCCCGCAGCTGAACATGGCCGCGACCGTCAGCGTTCTCATTCCCGCCTTCAACGCCGCGCGCTTCCTGCCGGATGCGCTCCAGTCCCTGCGCACGCAGACGCACCGCACCTGGGAACTGATCGTCGTCGAGGACGGCTCGAACGACGGCACCGATGTCCTCATCCGCGACTTCGCCGCCGAGATGTCACAGCCGGTTCGGTACGCCAACCTCGGCACCAACCGCGGCGTGGCGGCCGCCCGCAACCGCCTCCTCCAGCTCGCGCAAGGCGACTACATCGCCTTCCTCGACGCCGACGACCGCTGGCAACCCGGCCACCTCGCCACGCTCGTCGGCTGTCTCTCGCGCGGCGGTCACGCGCTCGCGTTCACCGGGATCGAGATCTGGGACGCGCTCCTCGGCCGCAGCGTGGGCGAACACATCCCGCACGCCGACATCATCGCCGCGCCGCGCCGCGGCCTCTTCCTGCGCTCGTTCATCCAGACTTCGTCCTGCGTCGCGCTTCCGCGCGCGACCGTGCGCCGCGTCGGACTCTTCGACGAGGCGCTGCGCATCGGCGAGGATCGCGACTACTGGTTCCGCGCCCTCGCCGGCGGCGGCACGCTCTGTTGCACCCAATCCGTCACCTGCCGCTACAACAAGCACGACGGCAGCAGCATGACGCGCACGCTCCGCGTCGCCGAGGACACCGTCCGCTTCTACGAAAAACACTCCCGCGCGGAGGACATCCCGGCGCGCCTGCGCAACCACCTTCTCTCCGACTCGCGTTGGACACTCGCTCGGTTGCTCCGCGAGTCCGATTCCGCCGAGGCGATCGCCCTCGGTTGGCAGGCGTGGCGCGCCACCCCGTGGCGTCCGCACCTGCTCGCGTGGTGTCTCGCCGCGCAACTTCTTCGTCGCCGGCGCTGAGCCGTCCGCGCCCGCGTTTCCGTCGTTTCAATCCAACCGGTTGCCCACGCCGGTCGTCCGCGACCGCGCCAACCATCTGCCGATGACACCCACGATCGAGCCGGCTGTGCCGGTTCATTACATCCAAGGCCTGCGCCTCGTGCACGCTCTTGCCGAAGGTTCCATCCCCGTCGCTTTGCCGGCCAATCAACGCGCGCGCCTCCGCCTGCTCAGCCGCAAATTCGGCGCGCGGTTCACGCCGGTCGACCAACGCACCCGGCCGCTCCGCGGCCTCGGCCTCACGCATCCGCTGCCCGAGACCCGCATCGGCCGCATCGTGCGTCCGCTCATCTTCCCGCACGCCATCGTCGACCACTGCCGCAGCCTCTGGTGCTCGCCGCGCGAGACGCGTTTCGCGTTCGCGGGCCTCGTCACCGACCGGCGCGGGCGCCTCCTGCGCGACTGGATCGCGCGCAACTTCCCCGCGCACGCGCGCACGCCGTTTCCCGTCCCCGGCCGCGCCCGCCGAGCTTGGGAGAAGCTCCGCGTCCGGCTCGGCGTACCACCCGCCGGCTCCTCGTGCCGCTTCGGCGACCTTCTGCTCTGGTCCTCCGAACGCGGGCGCGTTTTCCCCTGGAAGGCCTGGGACGAAGACTACTTCCGACTTCTCGCCCGCGCGGAGTTCGTGCTCTGCCCCAGCGGCGACTTCGTGTGGTCGTACCGGTTTTTTGAAGCCGTGCTCTGCGGCGCGATTCCGATCGTCGAGGAACCCTGCGGCGCCTACGCCGGCTTCCAGTTCCGCACATTTGCCGACGACGCCCGCTCGCTTATCTGGGATGAGGCGACCGCCGCCGCCAATTTCGCGCTCGCCCACGAACGCCTTACCGTCCCCTCCGCCGAACTCGACGCCGAGGTCCGCCACCTGCTCGCCGCATGAAGCTCCATTATTTCACAGACGCCCCGAACTTCGGCGACGCGCTCAATCCCTGGCTCTGGCCGCAGTTGCTCGGCGACGTGCTCGACGACGATTCGTCCACCCTTCTGCTCGGCATCGGCACAATCCTCACCAACCGCATCCCCGCGGCGGAAACCTATCACGTGCTCGGTTCCGGCGCCGGCTACCACGACGCGCCCCGGCTCGACTCCCGCTGGCACGTTCATGCTGTCCGCGGGCCGCTCACCGCCCAGGCCCTCGGTCTTCCCGCCGAACGCGCCGCGACCGATGCCGCCTATCTCCTCCGCACCGTGCCGCTGCCGGATCCGCGCCCGGGTCCCGCGATCGGTTTCATGCCGCATTTCCGCGCGATGCCGCACACCCCTTGGCGCCGCCTCTGCGAACGCGCCGGCCTGCGCTACATCGATCCACTCCTGCCGGTCGACGACTGCCTCGCCGCCATCCGCGGTTGCGAATGCCTCATCGCCGAGGCGATGCACGGCGCGATCGTGGCCGATGCCTGCCGCGTGCCCTGGATCCCCGTGGTCACCGGCGGCCACATCCTCGATTTCAAATGGCGCGACTGGCTCCTCTCCGTCGAGCTCGAGTACCGGCCCCAACGCATCGCGTCCCTCCGCCGCGTGGCACCGCACCGGCCGGGCGACTCCGCCCCAGTGGCGTTCGCGCGCCGCGTCGTCAACGCCGGCGCCCTCGCCCTCCAGCTCGTCCCGCTCCAGCGCAACCTCTCCCGCCTGCGCCGCCAACTCGCGCGGCGCGAGCTCACGCCGTTTCTCAGCACGGACACCGTCGCCCGCGAACGTACCGATCGTCTCGTGCGCGGCCTCGAGTCGCTCCGCGCCGCCGTCCTTTCTCACCCCTGAACCCCGGCTTCCCCGCCCACGTCCGTCCCACTGCGCGCGTGCCAACCCCTGCACGGCCATGCACATCGCCAAACCTACCCTCGTTGATCGCGGCGACTCCGTCGCCCTCACGACCAACATCACCTGCCAAGGCCAGACCCACCCCGTCTGGTTCTCCGTCGCGCCCGAGTGGGCACGCTATCTCGATCCCGAGTGTCTCGATCCCTTCGTCATGGGCGCGTTGTCGCTGGCCTTCCGCCACGGCGACTCCGTGTTCGCCGCCGGCCGCGTCTCGGCCCGCCTGTTGTTTTCGCTCAACACCGCGGTGCCGGCCATCGTCGCGCAATCCGGCGTGGGCTTCCGCCCGATCCGCGTGCGCGTCGCCCAGGCGGTCGACTACGCCCCGCCGCCGCCCTACAGCCGCGGCGTCGCGGTGGGATTTTCCGGCGGCATCGATTCGTTTTGCGTGCTCTGCGACCATCTCGGGCCCGCCGTGCCGCCGGCGCACCGGCTCACGCATCTGCTTTTCAACAACGTGGGCGCGTTCGGCACGCGCGGCGCGGCCGGCTTCCGCCAGCGTCACGAGGGCGTGGTCGACTGCGCGCAGGACCTCCGCCTGCCGGTGATCGCGGTGGACTCGAATCTCGACGAGTTCCTCGGCCTCGAGACGTTCAACCTCGAGCACCAGTTCCGCAACATCGCCGCCGCGCTGGTCGTCCAGTCGTCCATCGGCACCTATCTCTACGCCTCCGGCTACCGTTACGAGGATTGCTTCGTACGTAAGCCCGGCTCCCATCTCGCCGCCTGGGACCCGGTCCTCCTCCCGCAACTTTCCACCGAACGGCTCCGCGTGCTCTCCGTCGGCTGCCAGTACTCCCGCGTGCAGAAGATCGAGCGCGTGGCCGGGTTCGCCCCGAGCCGCCGCCATCTCCACGTCTGCGTGCGCAGCAGCGAACGCCGCAACTGCTCCGTCTGCTGGAAATGCGCGCGCACGCTCCTCAGCTTCGAGGTGCTCGGCCTGCTCGACTCGTTCCGCGACGCCTTCGATCTGAAAGCCTACGCCGCCGTGCGCTCGCGCTACATCGTCGAGATGCTCCGCAGCTCCGATCCCCTCTGGGCCGAAGTGCGCGACCTCGCCCGCGAACGCGGCATCCGTTTCCCGGCGACACTGCGCCTCGCCGCCGCCCTCCCCGACCGCATGCTCCAGTCCGCCCGCCGCAGCCTCCCGCGCGGACTCAAACACCAGCTCACCGGCACGTGACCGTCGTTTCCCGCCCGCCCGTTTTCCTCTTTCCTGGTGCCGATCCAGCCTGGGCCGACTCTACGCCCGATGAGGCGTTCCTCCGCCGACAGATCAACGGCGGTCGCCCCGCGTGGATTCTCCAAACGTGGGCCCGCCTCCGCCAAGCCGGCTTGCCCGCCGTGCTCTCGCGCGAGCTCCCGCGCGCCGGCCTCGTGGTCCTCCACGCCGACGATTATGCGCAACTCGATCGCCGGATCCTGTCGCCACGCCTCTGGACCGTCGTCTGCCGCGCCGACCGCATCCCGCACTGGCGCGCCGATTTCGAGATCGTGCAGAACCCGCTGCAGGCCGACGGCCGCCGGACGTTCTACGTGAACCACTGGACGCAGCCCGGGCTCCACCCGCGCGAGCCCGGCCGCGGCACCACGGTGCGCCGCGTCGGCTATTTCGGCATGTTCAAGCACCTGCCGCCCGAGATTCGTTCGCCCGAGTGGCCGCGTCGACTCGCCGCGCTCGGCCTCGAATGGGTCACGCCCGGCAATGCCAGCGTCGAAGCCGGTATCGATTTTTCCCGCCTGCACGACTACAGCGATATCGATGTCGTGCTCGCCGCGCGCGATCCCGCGCACCAAGGCGCCGATCACAAACCGCCCACGAAGCTCCTCAACGCCTGGCTTGCCGGCATCCCCGCGATCGTCGGTCCGGAGTCCGCCTACCGTGCGCTCCACCGCGACGCCCTCGACTACCTCGAGGCCGCCGACGCCGAAGCCGCGCTCGCCGCCCTCGAGCGACTGCGCGACGACCCGAAGCTCTATTCCTCGATGTGCCGCCGCGCCCGCGAACGCGCCGCCGAGATCGCGCCCGCCTCCACCGCCCGCGTCTGGCACGAACTGCTCACCGTCCGCCTCTCCGCGCGCCAACACGCCGTCGCGCCTCGCCTGTTCCACCTTCTCCGTGCCGGCGCGCGTTCCGGCCAGCGTCTCTACGCTCGCCTCAACCGCCGCCACTTCCGCCACTACGACTCCGCCTGAGCCGCTTCAGCAGTCCCCTCACGCCTCGCCCCTCTAGCCTCTCTCGCCTCTTGCCTCTCCTCTCCATCTGCCTGCCGGCCTACCGCGCCGAACGTTTCCTCGCCGAGACCCTCGAGTCCGTGCGCGCGCAGACGTTCACCGACTGGGAATTGATCGTCACCGAAGACGGCTCGCGCGACCGCACCGAGGAAATCGTCCGCGCGTTCGCCGCCTCCGTGCCCCAGCCGGTTCATTACACACGCCACGAGGTGAACCGCGGTCTGCCCGCCACCCGTAACACCGGTCTCGCCGCCGCCCGCGGCGAATGGCTCGCGCTCCTCGATGCCGACGATCTCTGGACGCCCGACCACCTCGCGCGCTGCCTCGCCGCCGCGCCCACCAGCGGTGCCGCGCTCGTCTTCGGCGGCAGTTCGGTCTTCGACTCCGACACCGGCGCCGAGGTGAACCGGCGCGAAATCCCCGCCGATCTCCGCGGCGGCCTGCCCGGTGCGCTGTTCGACGGCCGGCTCGTGATCCAGCCCGCGGCGGTCGTGTTCAACCGCGCCGCCTTCGCGCTCGTCGGCGGTTTCGATCCGCTCTATCCGATCTGCAACGACTTCGATTACTGGCTGCGCTGCTGCCGCCGCGGCGTCGCCCTCGCCTACAACGGCGCCCTCACGCTCCGCTACCGCAAGCACCCCGGCGCGATGTCCAACAAGAGCGCCGCGCTCATCGCCGAGACCGCCGCGATCCTGCTCGCCAATTCCCGCGATTTTCCCGGCCGCTCGCCCGCCGCCGCCCGCCGCGCCGCCCGCCGCCGCCTCCTCGATGCCGCCCGCATCGCGCGCTCCGGCAACACCGGCGCCGCGCTCCGCTACGCCCTCCGCGCGGCGCGAACCCTGCTTCCGCTCTGACGCCGCGCCGATGAATTCCGCCCGCCATCTCCTCGTCTACCACGTGCCGCTCGGCGAAGCCGACGGCACCTCGGTCATGCTCCGGCGTCTCTACAAGCCCTGCGCGGAGCGCCTCCTGCACCTCACCTTCCGCCGCGGCCGCCAAGCACCGCCCGCGGAATTCCGCCGCATCCATGTCGCGAGCGAACTGCCCTGGCCCTTCGCCCGCGGCGCGCGTTTCGTCCGCCGCATCTTCCCGAAGATCGCAATGCCCGCACTCGCGGCAAGCTCGCCGCAGCTGCACCGCGTCCGCAATGTCTGGCGACGCAGCCCCGCTCCGGCGCTCGTCTGCGTCTACAGCGATGATCACGCCGCCCGCGCACGCGTGCTCCTGCGCCACGCCGGAGTCGATCGGTACGTGCTCATGCTGATGGACCTGCTCGACGAGGGCCCCGTCACTCCCGACGCGTTGCCGGAACTCTTCGCGCTCGCGCGCGACGCCTCCGCGTTGATCACCGTCTCCGCGCAACTGGGCGACGAACTCGCCCGCCATGTGTCGGCGCCGCAGCTCGTGCTCCAGCCGCCCTGCGGTTTCGTCCCGGGTTTCCCGCCGGATCGCCACCTCGGGCCGTTCCGCGCGCTCGCGACCGGCGCGCTCTACGCCGGCCGCGACTCGTTTTTCGAGACGGTGTTCCTCCCCGGCTGGCTCGCGTTCGTCGCCCGCCGCCCGGCCGCCGAACTGCTCTATATCGGCACCGAGGCGCACAAGCTCTCGCCCGCCGCGCGCCGCCACGTGCGGGAACTCGGCCGCCGGCCCGCCGCCGAATTCTCGCGATTGCTGGCCAGCGCCTCCGTAGGCGTGCTGCCGGTCCGGCACGAGGCGGCAAGCCGTTGGCGTTTCTCCGTGCCAGGCCGGCTGGCCGATTATCTCGCCGCCGGTCTGCCGATCGTCGCGCCCACCTGCCCGGGCACTGCGACGGAGGACTTCCTCGCCGGGCTTCCCGCGGGAGTCGCGCACTTCGCGTCGACCGCCACAGAGGTGGAGCGCGCGTTGCTCCGCCTGCACGACGAACGCGCCGAACGTCGCATGATCGCGGAGACCGCCGTCGCCTTCGCCCGCGAGCACCTCGAGCTGCCGAAGACACGCGCGCGATTCTTCGACTGGCTGAGGCGCCACACCGCGCCCGCCGCCGAAACCGCCGCACTCCCCAGCGTCGCATGGCCGTAGCCTTCCACCTCCTCGCCCACAAGGAACCAGCGCAGCTCGGGCACCTGATCGATGCGCTTTGGTCGCCCGACAACGTCTACGTTGTCCATTACGACCGCCGCCGTCCGGCGAGCGAACACCGCGCCGTGGCCGCGCTCGCCGCGGCACGGCCCAACATCGTCGTCCAGCCGCCCACCGCCGTGCTCTGGGGCCGTTTCAGCCTCATCCGTGCGCAACTCGTCGGCCTCGAACTCGCGCTGCGCCACACGAAGCCGTGGACGCATTGGGTAAACCTCAGCGGTCAATGCTTCCCGCTGCACGCGCCCGCCGAGATCGCCGCTCGGCTCACCGCCGCGGGCGACACCAGCTTCGTCCGCCACTTCGATCCGCTCGGCCCCGACTCCGACTGGCGCGATGCCGCCGGCCGCCTCGAACGCGATCGCCTCGACAGCCCCACGCTCGAGTGGTGGCTGCGCCTCCCCGGCCTCGGTCGGCGCCTGCGCCGGTTCTTCGGCGGCGCCAGCGCGATCCCTTCGCTCCCGCGCCGCCGCCCACGCGCCACGCCGTGGTTTCGCTGGTACGGCGGAGACAACTGGGTCGTGCTTTCGCGCACCGCCGCCGAGCACCTCGTCTCGCCCGAGGGCTGGCGCATCGCCGAGTGGTTCCGCGGCACCGCGTTTCCCGAGGAGAGCGTCTTCCAGACCGTCGTGCGCAATCTCCCCTGCGGCCCCGTGCAAAACGATCACCTGCGCTGCATCAACTGGCAGGGCGGCCTCGCCAGTCCGCAGAATTTCCGCACCGCCGATCTTCCGGTGCTGACGTCCGCCGCCGCCCGCGGTGCGCTCTTCGCGCGCAAGTTCGACACCGCCGTCGACGCCCGCATCCTCGAATTCCTCACACAACGCCTCTCCGCCGCGCCCACCGCCGGCTGATCGCCTCCAGTGGTGGCGCCGCTCGCGCGAGCGACAGCCCGCCCTCTTGCCTCTCGCCTTCTCCCTCTAGCCTCCGTCCTCCGACAACGATGCCCACTCGCTCCGTCGTCTTCACCCTCCTCGAAGGCCACTACCACCTCGGCGCCGCCGTCCTCTTCAACTCGCTCCACGCGGCCGGTTTCCGCGGCAAATGCATCATCGGCCACCGCGGACCGCCGCCGCCGTGGTGCACCGCGCGCAGCCCCGAAGGCCGCCCGCGCTGGGATGGGCCGGACGGGTTCCACGTCGAATGCGTCGCCGTCGACACCGAGTGGCACCTCACCAACCACAAGCCCGCGTTCTTCCAGCGCCTCTGGCGCGAGATCGTGCCCGACGCCGAGCGCCTCTTCTACCTCGACCCCGATGTCGTCGTGAAACGCGAGTGGCTCTACTTCGAGGACTGGGCCGACTGCGGCGTCGCCCTCGTCGAGGATGTGAACCCCGTCATGCCCGACGACCACCCCGTGCGGCAGGCGTGGGCGCGCTTCCTCCGCGGCGCCGGCTTCCCGCCCACGCAGACCCGCAACGCGTACTACAACGGCGGCTTTGTCGGCGTGCACCGCCGCGACGCGTCGTTCGTCGAGCTCTGGCACCGCCTCATCGAGGCCGGCCAGTCCGCCGGGTTCACGCCGAAGACCGCGTCGCAGCGGATGAAGCAGTATCCGTACTTCCGTTTCGCCGACCAGGATTTCCTCAACATGGCCACGATGGTCTCGCCGCTCGGGCTGAGCACGGTCGGGCCCTCCGGCATGGATTTCTTCCCCGGTGGCACGCAGCTCTCGCACGCCATGGGCCGCCCGAAACCGTGGCTGCGTTTCTACCTCGGCCGCGCGTTCTCCGGCATCCCGCTCGCCGCCGCCGACCGCTTCTTCTGGGCCCACGCCGGCGGCCCGATCCCGGCGTTCTCCGCCGGCCGCGTGCGCTGGAAAAAACTGGATCTCGCCGCCGCGTCCTTTCTCAACCGCTTTTACTGCCGCGCGTAGGTCTCCGTCACCAGGTGTGACGCTGCTCGCGAGAGCAGCGATCCGCCCGTAGGTCCGGCCTCACACCCTCCTCCGCTCCGATCGGGGCCGAACCCGCCCCACAGTCCTCCGTCCTCCCCTCACCTCACTCCTCGAGCCTCTCGCCTCCCTTCATGCCCAGCGTCGTCACCACCCTCTTCGAAGGCGATTATCACTACGGCGTCGCCGCTCTCGCCAATTCGCTCGCGCGCAACGGTTACACCGGCCGCCTCTGGACCGCCTACCGCGGCGCGCTTCCGGCCTGGGCCGCCGTCGCCCCCGCCGCCGACGGCACACGCCGCATCGCGGCCGGCTCCGTCGAGATCGTGCTCTTCCCGCATCCGACCGACATCCACTTCACCCACTACAAGCCGTGGTGGATGCAGGAGGTGCTCGACACCCATGAGCCCGGCGCCGACGCCGTCTTCTATTTCGATCCCGACATCGTCGTCTGCTCGCGCTGGAGCTACTACGAGGAGTGGGCGGGCTACGGCATCGCCCTGTGCGAGGACAACCACTACCACGTCGGCCCGCACCATCCGCTCCGCCACGCGTGGGCGAAGTTCGCCCACGAACGCGGCCGCGAGGTCGTCCACACGCTGAACCGTTTCTGCAACGGCGGATTCCAGGGCGTGCGCCGCGAGCACCGCTCGTTCCTCTCCGACTGGGCCGAGCTCGTGAAGGCCGTCGAACCCGAGAGCGGCAGCCTCAAGGGCTGGCGCAGCCTCGACCGCACGCATCGTTTCTGGAGCGCCAATCAGGATACGATGAACCTCGCCGCCATGATCACGCCGCACCCGGTCGCGATCTACGGCCCCAACGGCATGGATTTCGTCCCCAGCGCCGGCCGCCCGATGATGAGCCACGCCGTCGACAAACCGAAGCCGTGGAAGAAACGGTACGTGATCGAAGCGCTCCGCGGCCAGCCGCCCAGCCGCCCCGACCGCTGGTTCTGGGAATATGCCGACGGCCCGCTGCCGCTCTTCCCCGCCGCCACCGTGCGCGCGCGCCGCCGCGCGATCAAACTCGGCGCCCTCCTCGGCCGCTTCTACCGCCGCAGCTGAGCCAACGGCCCGGATTCCTCGCGGCGCCGCTCGCGAGCGCGGCGCTCCACCCTCGGCTCGCCGCCCTCCAGTCTCTCGCCTCTCTCCTTTCGCCTCCTCTCCGATGCGCTTCGTCTTCCTCGGTTCCTCGCTCGCACCCGGTCGCAACGGCGTGGGCGACTACATCCGGTGCCTCTCCGCCGAACTCGCGCGCCAGGGCCACTCCGCGCTCGCGATCGGTCTCGCCGACACCGAGGACGCGCTCGACGACCGCGACCCCGTCGTCCGGCTCGCGCGGCGCCGCCCGTGGGCCCAGCGCCTCCAGCACGCTCGCGCCGCCATCGCCGCTTTCGCGCCCGACTGGATCAGCCTGCAGTTCGTCGCCTACGCGTGGCACCCCCGCGGATACGCCTTCGGCCTCGCCGAACGCCTCGAGCCGCTGCTCGGCGGCCGCCGTCGGCACCTCATGTTCCACGAACTTTGGGTCGGGTTGAACCGCCACGACCGCGTCGTGAACCGCCTCCACGGTGTCCTCCAACGCCACGCCATCCTACGCCTGCACCGCGCGTTCGCGCCGCAGGTCGTGCACACGCAGACGCCCGCCTACGTCGCCACGCTCGCGGCCGAGGGCATCGCCGCGAAACGCCTGCCCCTCTTCGGCAACCTTCCCGTCGAGCCCGGCGATCGCGCCGCCACGCGCCGCCGCCTGCTCGAGCAACACGCCCCCGGCCTCGATCCGCGCACCGCGTTGTTCGCCGGCTGGTTCGGCACCGTGCATCCGGAGTGGGACGGCCCCGAAGTCGTGGCGCGCCTCGCCGCCGCGGCGCAGGAGGCCGGCCGCCCGCTCGTGCTCGTCTCGCTCGGCCGCACCGGCTTCGGCGGCGCGTCGTTGCTCGCTGCCCTCCGGCGCAATCTGCCGCGCGACACGATTGTGATCGAGCTCGGCGAAACTTCACCCGCCGACGCCAGCCAGGTGCTCGGCGCGCTCGACCTCGCGCTCACGCCGAACCCCGTCGCGCTCGCGCCGAAATCCGGCACTGTCGCCGCCTGCCTCG
>DATGXA010000232.1:0-2951 GCA_035299125.1 Opitutaceae bacterium | reverse complement strand
CCACGCTGCTGCTCGGCGACGCTCCCGTGCTCTATCACCCGTTCCTGCGCACCGGCGTGGGCGGAGCGGTCGTCGACAACGGCGGCGCCGGCGGCATCCTCGCCGCGATCGACCCCGCGACCGGCATCCTCTCCACCGATGGTCGCGACGAAGACGGCGTGTACTACCCGCGCCATCCCGACACCGGCATCGTGTACCGCGGTTTCCAGATACCGCGTTGGGCGGAGGTGGCGGAACTCGCCGGCCGCCTGTGCCGGATCGTGCCCGGCGAACGCTACACCGGCTGGGACTTCGCGCTCACACCCGACGGCTGGGTGCTGGTCGAGGCGAACCACCGTGGGCAGTTCGTCGGTTTCCAGATGCTCACCCGCCAAGGCTGTCGCCACGAGTTCGAGGCGCTGCTCGCCGCACACGGCCTGTGACGACGAACCCGCACCACCCGCGCCAACGACCTCGCCGGCCGCCTCAGAGGGCCCGCTCCCAGTAGCCCACGTCCACCCAGCGCCCCATCTTGAACCCGACCTCCGTGAAATGGGCGACTTTGCGGAAACCAAAACTCTCGTGCAGGCCCTGACTCCGCTCGTTCGGCAGCGCGATCCCCGCGATCAACCGGTGCAATCCTCGCGCGCCCGCGAGTGCGAGCAACTCGGTGTAGAGCGCGCGCCCGATGCCCGAGCGCAGGCAAGCGGCGTCGACATACGCCGTGCACTCCGCCGAGAAGCGGTAGGCGGAGCGCGCCTTCCAAGGGCCGAAATACGCGTAGCCCGCCACACGCGCGTCGTGTTCGCACACCAACCAGCAGCCGGCCTTCGTCGTCTCGACGATCCGCGCCTCCATCGCAGCCGCCGACACCGGCAGCTCTTCGAACGAGATCGTGCTCGTCAGAATGTAGTGGTTGTAAATCTCCGCCACGCGGGCGGCATCGGAGGGTTGGACGGGGCGGATCATCGGGGCGAAAATCCGGTCGAGCAAAACAGGCGGCCTGCCGGCGGCAGCGCAAATCTTCGGCCGGCGAAGACAACCCGTGCCCACCGCAAGGATGCCGGGGGATCGGTTTCTCCAGCACAACCGCCGTCGGCCTGGTCGCAACCCGCCCGCCGTTCCGCGTGCCCCCGCGAGCGGCGGGTTGACTCACCGCCAGAGCGCATTCGTTCCAAACACCCCGCCTGAACCTCGACCCGCGAGCGGCGCATCACCCACGCGCACCGTCGCCACCCAAACCCGATGCCACCAGCAGCCACGAGCCTCCGCCGCGTTTCGTCCGAAGCCGCGCCCGTTCACGACGCCGTCGCACCGACGAGTACCACAACGTCGTCCCGACAACAGCCATCGTTCGACCGCCGCCCGTCCGGCACACTCGCCGCCCGCGCGAAAGCGTTTCTCAAAGCGCGGCCGCGCCTGCTCGCGCACCTCACGCTGCTCCGGACCAGTTGCCGCGAACTGCTCCGCCCCACGCCCGAGGGCCGCGCCCAGACGACCTACTTCCGTCGGTATTTTGAACGCGAACACCTCGGTCCGTTCGCACGCTGGCGCTGTCTCGCGGATTTCCACCGCTGCCATGCACTGTTCGGCGCCGACAAGTTCGACTACGTGCTCTTCCGCTTCCGCCATCGTCCCGATGCCGAGAAAGCAGGCTTCATCACCGACCATGTGCGGCACGACTACTACCGCCGCCTGAACCGCCTCGAGAACAAGCCCATCTTCAAGAACAAGGACGAGACCTACCGGCACTTCGGCGCGTTCTTCCGCCGCGAGGTCCTGTTCGTGCGCGACGCCGCCGACTGGCCGCAGTTCCGCGCGTTCTGCGCGCGCCAGCCACGCTTCATCTGCAAACCCCGCGATGCCGCCTGTGGCCAAGGCGTGCGGCTCGTCCACGCGGCCGAGGTCGACACTGCGGCGAAGTTTCACGCCCTTCTGGCCAGGTACGCCGGGGGCTTGGTCGTCGAGGAGCTCATCCGCCAAGCCGCCGAGATGGCGGCGTTTCACCCCTCCTCGGTGAACACCGTCCGGATCATCACGCTCAATCTCGGCGCCAGTCCCGTGCTCTACAATCCGATGCTGCGCACCGGCAGCGGCGGCGCGATCGTGGACAACGGCGGGGCCGGCGGCATCCTCGCCGCCATCGACATCGCCACCGGGGAGATCATGACGGACGGGCAAAACCGCGAAGGCATCGTCTTCCCGCGCCACCCCGACACCGGCATCGTCTACCGCGGCCGGCGGCTCCCCCGCTGGAGCGAGTTGTTGGCGCTCGCGCAGACGCTCTGCCAAGTCGTGCCCACCAATCGCTACACGGGGTGGGACCTCGCCTTGGCGGAACACGGCTGGGTCCTCGTCGAAGCCAACGACCGCGCCCAATTCCTCGGCCACCAGACCGTCACCGGCCGCGGCTGTCGCCACGAATTCGAGGCGATCCTCGCGGCACACGGCGTGTGACCGTCGCAAATGGCGGGCCGCTTCACTATTTCGCCGACGAGCTCTTGCTCTTCGGCGCCGCGGCCGCCTTGCCTTTGCCGAGCAGGAGGAAGCCGAGCAGGAACGAAACCGCGGGCCCGTACGTCGTCGCGATCCAGAATCCCGGCACCTGCGCACCGAGCTCCGCCATCAACGACGGTCCGCCGAACGACGCGATCAACGCCGAAGCGGCCAACACCGCCCCGATGCCGAAGCCGCAGGCGAGCAGCAGAAACCCGAAGCTCCGCTGCTGGAGGTACGCGCGACACGCGAGGATGAAGACGATGATCGATGCGACCTGAGGCATCGCGCCGTGGAGGAGTGCGGAGGTGTTCATGGATGTTGTCGGGTTTGCGGGCGTCGGAGTGTTCGACCCGCCGCCGCGTTGTCCATGCTCCACCACCGCCCGCGCCCACGTTCACACTTTCGTTGCGAGAAAGCCAATCAACCCGCCGAGCCGAGTTCGCGCCGTAGGGGCGTCGCTCGTCGGCGCCCGT
>DATGXA010000231.1:0-19110 GCA_035299125.1 Opitutaceae bacterium | reverse complement strand
TCCAGTTTTTGGGTGAGATCGGCCTTCAGGCGCGCGGCCTCGGCATTCGCCTTCTCGGCGGCGGCGCGCAGACTCGCGACTTCCTGTCGCTCGGCGGCCAGCTTGGCGTCGGCCTGTTTCGCGGCGACCATCTCCGTCTCCGCCTGAGCAAGACGCTCTTCGAGCTCGCGCACGCGTTTGTCGACGGCGGCCTTCTCGGCGGCGGAGGCCTGCGCCTGTCTGCCGCGACCGGCGGCGAGCTCGCTCTGCTGCTTCGCGAGCGCGGCGCGCTCCTGCTCGATCGCCACTTTCTCGGCCTCAAGCGTGGCGATCTGCTGCTGCGCCTGCTTCGCCTCGGCTTGGATCTTCTGGAGCTGGGCCCGCGCCGCGGCCATCTCGGCCTCGATCTTCTGCGACTGAGTGCGGCTCTGCTGCAGCGATTCCACCTCGCCCTGCAACGCCTCGCGTTCGGCGCGGAGGTTCTCGGTGGCGATCGCGAGCTCGCTCTGCTCCTTGGAAAGTTTCGCCAGGTCGGCCTTGAGCGCGGCGAGTTGCTGCGTCAACGCACTCGACTCGCCGCCGCTCGCAGCGGCCTTGCCGCCCTTGCCCGCCGGCGTCGCGGGCGCGGAGGGTAGCGTGTCGATCTCGCCGAGCGCATCGGCTCCGCCAAACGCCTGTCCGGGGCGCAGCAGCAGGTGTGCGCGCTCGACGATCGCCTTGAAATCTTCGGGCTGGTTGAAGACATCGGCCACCCCGAGACGGATCGCCTGGATGATCGCCGGCAACGCCAGATCCTTCGCCAGCAGAAACACCGGCAACGTGGGCTGTTCGGCGCGGATCGCCGCGAGCATGTCACCTTCCGGAGTGCGCAACGCCTGCTCGATCAACGCCAGATCGAAGAGTTCATGCTTGGCCAGCTCGACCGCTTCCGTCGCCTTCGCGGCGCCGCGGACGTCGAATCCCGCGTCGGCGAGCAGCAGCGTCAGGGTGCGCTTCGCCTTCGGGTTGCTGTGGGCGATCAGGATTTTTTTCGTCAAGGCCGGGAGGGGAAAGTGGATGTGGGTGAGGAGGTAAACGGGGCTGCTCCGACAAGACAAGCGGGGTTTTCCCGACCAAATGGTGGTCCGAAGGGCCCGGGCCGGGAGGGCTTACATCGGCAATTCGCCCCAGAATTTCGCTGTGAAAACTCGTCCGCTCCGCTGTCGGCACCCATGTTCACGAAGTCTTTACCGCCCGAGACGCACGTTCTCCCGTGCAACGCGACCGTTTCGCCGAGCGACTCCGGCCATCGGACTCTGACCGGCTCCCCGCGACACCTCAGCAGCGGGTCCGCACACCGATCACGTGCGGAACAGCACGCTCTCGCGCTTGAACAACGCCACCGCGCCGGCCAGCGCGGCCGCCGCATACAACGCCGTCGAGCCGAAGATCAACGCGAGATAGGGCCAGTGCCACACACCGGTCAGGAGTTCCTTGCAGGCGAGCGTGAGATTGAGCACGGGGACCAGTGCGAGCTTCGTGTTGAGCTCCACGCCGGGCAGCATCCCGATCATCGCCGGCAGCACGATCACGAAGACGAGCGGGGAAACGTAGGTCTGCGCCTCCTTGGTCGTCTTCGCGCAGAGCGCGACGGCCAGCAGCACCGCCGCGAACAGCACCGCGATCGGCAGCACCATCACGAAAACGCCCGCCGCACCGAGCAGATCCAGCGAGAGCTTCGCGCCCTCCCCGGCCGCCGCGGCGCCCTCGGGCCCGGCCAGCATCACTGTGCCTCCGACCAGGATACACGCGACCATCGAGACGAGGGTGCACGCCATCGTCGCCAACGACGCGCTGAGCACCGTGAGGAACTTGCCGAACACAAGCGCGGTGCGGTCCACCGGGCTACAGAGCAACGTCTCCATCGTGCCCCGCTCCTTCTCGCCGGCGGTCAGATCTATCGCGGGGTACATCGCACCGGTGAAACACAGGAGGATGATGACGTACGGCACGATGCCGCCGAGCAGGTTGCCGGCCTTCTTCTCCGGCGCGGCGTTGCTGCGGTGGATCTCGAACGGCCGCACGAGCGCCGCCGGCAGCCCGCGCGCCTCGAGCCGCGCCGCCACCGTGCGATCACGATACTCGCGGAAAAACCGCTCGAGATCGCGCAAGCCGAAGCCGCTCTTCATGTCACCTTCGTTGTGATGCAGCGTCACGCTCGTCGGCTCCCCTGCCGCCAACGCCGCGGCGAAGCCCTCCGGAATCTCCGCCGCCGCGCGCACGCGGTTGTCGGCGATCATCCGACGAAAATCGCCCTGCGGCTCGACGACGCGCATCCGCGCATCCGCGCGAAGAGCCGCGAGCAACTCCGGCGAGTCCGCCCCGCCAACCACGACCACCGGCGAAGCCTCGTCCTGCGCCTTCTTCACGATCTTCGCCATCACCGCGCCGGCGGTGAGCAGCAGCAACGGCATCACCAGCGTGGGTACGACGAACATCGAAATCACCGCGCGCCGATCGCGCAGCGAATCCCGCAGCTCCTTCGTGAACACCGTCCAGACATGGGACCAGAACATCGTCGTTTCCTCCTTGTTGGCTCAGCGTTCGCCGCGCTCGGCCTCGCCGCCGACCGCCTTCACAAAAACATCCTCGAGATCACGTTCGCCGAAGCGCGCACGCAGCATCTCCAGCGATCCTTCCGCCACGAGCCGGCCATTGTGGATGATCCCGATCACATCGCAGAGCTTCTCCGCCTCCGCCATCACGTGCGTCGAGTAGATCACGGTCTTGCCGCGCTCGCGGCAGCCGCGCACGAAACGCACGATCGCGCGCGCCGCCATCACATCGAGCCCGAGAGTGGGCTCGTCGAAGATCATCACCGCGGGATCGTGGACGAGCGTCCGCGCGATGGAAGTGCGCTGCTTCATGCCGGTCGACAGCTTGTCGCAGCGGCGGTCGAGAAACTCGTGCAACTCCAGCTCGTCCGCAAGATGCGCGATGCGCGCGGCGACCTGCGGCGTGTCCAATCCATGGAGCCGACCGAAATACGCGATCGTCTCGCGCGCCGTGAGCCGGCCATAGAGCGCCGTGCTCGCCGCGAGGAAACCGACCTGCGCGCGCACCTGCTCCGGGGCCGCCACCACGTCGCAGCCACCAACCGTCGCCATGCCGGAAGTCGGGCGAAGCAGCGTCGCGAGCAACCGCAGCGCGGTGGTCTTGCCCGCGCCGTTCGCGCCGAGCAGCCCGTAGATACGACCGGGCTCGGCGCGCAGGCTTAGGCCGTCGACGGCGCGGATCTCGCCGCGTTTCCTGTCGCGAAAGACTTTGGTGAGCTCGCGAGCTTCGATCATGGTTTTCGGTGTTCGGGAAATTTCAGCCGCCGATCAGAGGCTCATCTGCTCGCGGAACGCCTGCGCTTGGCGCCGGGAGAGTTCGACGCGCGGGCCGCCCTTGATATGGACGAGCAGTCCGCCGCTGAACCACGGCTCGATCTTGTCGATCCACTCGAGGTTGACGAGCTGCCGGCGATTCGCGCGGAAAAACATCCGCTGGTCGAGCCGCTCCTCCATCGCGTTCAGCGAGCGGAAGAGCAACGGCTGCGCGCCGTCAAAATGCACCCGCGTGTAGTTGCCCTCGCTCTCGAGCAGGCGGATCGAGCGCACCTCGACGAACCAGCACTGCTCGCCTTGGCGCACGAAGACCTTGTCGTGCGCGTGGAGCCGGTCGGTGCGTATCGTGACGGGCTCCGCGCCCTCCTCGGCCGCGGGCGCGGCGGCGATTTTCGTCAACGCCGCCGCAAGCCGCGCCGGATCCACCGGCTTGAGCAGGTAGTCGAGTGCGTTGAACTCGAACGCCTTCACGGCGAACTCGTCGAACGCGGTCGCGAAGATCACGTGCGGCAGCGGCGGCTCGAGCGATTCGAGCAGCGCGAAGCCGTCCTCGCCCGGCATCTGCACATCAAGGAAAAGCAGGTCGGGCGTGAGCGCCGCCACCGCCTGGCGTGCCTCCGCAGCATCGGCCGCCTCGCCGACCACCTCGATGTGGGGATGGGCGGTGAGCAGTTTGCGGAGTTCCTTGCGGGCAAGGCGTTCGTCGTCGACGAGCAGGGCTTTCATGGCACGGCGGGAATGGAACGGTAGGCAGGCGTGCTGTGGACGCCGGCGAGCGGCAGCTCGATCGACGCGACCACGAGGCCAACCGGCTGCGCCTCGAGGCGGAGGCGGGCCTTCTCGCCGAAGATCAGGCGAAGGCGCTCGGCGGCGTTGCGCAGACCGAGACCGGTCGAGCCGCCCCGGGCGTCGAGCGTGCCCGGATTCGTGACACGCAACAGCAGCCGCTCGCCCTCGCAGCGGCCCACGATGCTGATCTCGCCGCCCTCGCGGCGCGGCGCGATGCCATATTTCACGGCGTTCTCCACGAGGGTCTGCACGAGCATCGGCGGCACGTTCACGGCCTGCGCCTCGGGTGAGACCTCGATCCGCACGCGCAACCGGTCCTCGTGCCGCACCTGCTCGAGGGCGAGATAATCGCCGACGATCTGCAGCTCGTCGGAAAGCGGCACGGTCTCGAGCTGTCCGGCCTTGAGCGAGTAGCGGAGCAGGTTGGCGAGCCGGGTGACGGCGTCGCGCGCCTGCGCCGGATTCTCGTCGATGAGCGCCCGCAGCGAGTTGAGGGAGTTGAAGATGAAGTGCGGGTTCACCTGCGACTTGAGTGCGCGCAGCTCCGCCTCCTTGGCCGTGCTCTGGAGCTGCCACACCGCCACCTCCGACCGCCGGTAGCGTTCGAACAAGTGGTATCCGAAATACAGAGCCGACCAGACGAACATGAACACCGTCCCGTTGAACACGCTGTAGACCACCACGGTCGCACGGCTGATCTGCACCGTCTG
Source organism: Opitutaceae bacterium (assembly GCA_035299125.1). GTDB lineage: Bacteria > Verrucomicrobiota > Verrucomicrobiia > Opitutales > Opitutaceae > CAJCBL01. Next base: position 14,264 of record DATGXA010000231.1, on the reverse strand, counting down.
CTCCCCCTGGCTCTCGAAGATGTGCAGCAGCGGCCACGTGAGCCCGGTCCAGGCCACGCCCAGAAGCAGCGACGCCAACCCGATCCGCGGCAGCAGCGCGCGTAACGACAACTGGGCCCAGCCGCGACGGTGGATGTGCAGGCGGTAGAGATGAGTCAGCACGAGACCGATGCAGTTGCCCGCCACGATCAACGCGAGGTCCGTCGGCGTCGGCTGTTTGTTGATCACCTCGCCCTTCACGAGCACCTCGCCCTGCGCAAACAACAGGCAGATGTAGAGCAACGTCCAACCGCCCCACCCCACGGCCTGGCACGCGACATAGAGCCGCGAATTCCGCGAAGCGGGTCTCTCGGTGGGCGGCACGACGGGCGACGACATCGCCCGCAGCCTAGCGAGCGCGCGCTCGGCCGCGCCACGTTTTATTCCGGCGGTTGCAGAGAGAGGATGGGCGGTTGGCGCGGCGCAAACTTGAGCCGCGCACCGTCCTCCGGCAGCATGCCCGCATGAGCCCAGCCGAACTCGCCGCCACGCTCGATTCCACCAACCTCCGCCTCGACGCCACCGAAGCCGACCTCGGCGAACTCTGCCGCAACGCCGCGCTCCACCGCTTCGCGTGCGTCATGCTCTACCCGAGCAACGTCGCCTTCGCCGCCCGCCAACTCGCCGGCACCGGCGTACGCATCGGTACCGTGATCGGGTTTCCCAGCGGCCGGTTTTCGACCCGCGCCAAACGCGTCGAGATCGAAGCCGCCCACGCGGCCGGCGCACACGAAGTCGACATCGTGCTGAACTACGCCGCGCTCCGCGATGGACGCGCCGCCGAAGCCGCCGACGAAGTCGCCGCCCTCACCGCCACCGCGCACGGGCTCGGTCTCCTCGTGAAGATCATCGTCGAAACCTGCTACCTCGACCACGCCCAGCGCCTCGCCGCGCTGCGACTCTGCGAAGCCGCCGGTGCCGACTTCATCAAGACGTCCACCGGCTTCGGCTCCGCCGGCGCGGTCGCCGAACACCTCCGCGAGTGGACCACCGCGCGCACCGGCCGCATCCGGCTCAAGGCCAGCGGCGGCATCAAGACCCTCGCCCAAGCGCGCGCGTTTCTGGCCGCCGGTGCATCACGGCTGGGCACCTCGAGCGCCGTGGAGATCCTCGCGGAGCTGGTCGGGCAACCAGCCGTTGCCCGTGACGGGTACTGACCCGCGCGGCGCGCCTCCCGGAGCGACGCACACGGGATACACCGCCAAGCGACAGCTGTGAATTTTCCGTCAAACCCAGAACTCCGGGCTTCACACCGCAAAGGAACGCTTCGTTTCCGCGCGAGCGGTGCTAAACACTTCGACAACAACCCAGAACCGATGGCCGACCCGAGCCCATACCCGTCACCCTTGCGGCTGGGACTGAATCCCCGCACCAGTCCCGCCGAAGCCGCAGCGTCCTCCACGCCGGGTTCGGTCCGCAGCATCCGCGACCTCGCAGGCCGCACCGCACTCTGGCGCCAGCCCAGCCAGCTGAGGCAGGAATACGAGATGGTGATCGGCGAAGAAGTCGTGGCCACGCTGCGTTGGCGCAAGAACGTCGGCACAAACGCGGTCGGCCGCTCGCCCGATGGCACATGGTCGTTCAAAGCCGCCGGTTTTCTCAACCCGCGCGTCACGCTCCGCCTGCCAAATTCCGACTACGACTTCGCCGTCTTCCGTCCGAAAAACACCGGCGAAGGCGTGCTCGAGGCGATGGCGGACCAACGCTTCACCTGGCGTTGCGTGAACTTCTGGCAGAACGCCTGGGCTTTCTTCGACCACGAGGGTGATCGCCTGATGACGATCAAACCCGACGCCGCCAGCCTCAAGCTCGGCGCCCAGGTGGCGATCGAGCTCAAGGCATCCTCCCATCAGGAGATCGGTTATCTGGCGATCCTCGGTTGGTACCTCCTCGTGCTCATGGCCGAGGACGCCGCCGCCGGCCAGCCGGGCACCTGACGTTTTCCCCGCAAACCCACACACGACCCCGCCGGCAGTCCGGCGGGGTTTTGTTTTTGCCGCGACGCCGCGGAAGCGTCCGGGAAACGCGCCCCGCGGACACCACTCGCCCAAGTGCGGCGTTCAGCTCGTCTCGCCGCGGTAAACGACTCCGGCCGCAGCGCGCCACGCGTCGAGCGCGGCCATGTTGCCGAGCGTGTCGGACCACGTCATCGCCGGCACCTCCGCTCGCCCGGCGCGCACCGCCGCGGCGAACGCCTCCGCCTCATACGCGTACAGGCCGCGCCCGGCCGGCACTTCGATCGTCTCGGGCGCACGCCCGCGCCGGTGCAGCACGATCCGGGTCGCACCTCCCGCCCCCGCCGCGAACCACGGCTCCGGCACGAGCAACCATCCCTCGGAGCCGTGAACGCGCACCACGTTTTCCATCTCGAGCGACACACCGCAGGCCACCTGCGCCGTCACGCCATCGTCGAAACGCAGCAGCGCGGTCGCGTGCAGATCGGTGCCCTCGATCGGGTGCAACCGCGCCGCACCAGCGACCGACACCGGCTCCGCAAACGCCCGCCCTTGCGCCGCCCCCGCGAGCAACCGCGCCATCGACACCGGATACCCGCCCACATCGAGGATGCCACCACCGCCGAGCACGTTGGCAAACAACCGGTGCCCCGGCTGGAACTCGCAGTGGAAACCGAACGCCGCCTGCACCATCCCGAGCTGGCCGATCGCACCGCCGCGCACGAGCTCCACGAGTTTCGCCGTCTGCGGGTGGCAGCGGTACATGAACGCCTCCATCAACGTCCCTCCGCGTTCGCGGGCCGCGGCGATCACGCGCTCGCTGTCACGACGGTTCAACGTCAGCGGCTTCTCGCAGAGCACGTGCTTGCCCGCCCGCGCCGCCGCGATCGCCCACTCGGCGTGCGCCGGATGCGGCGTCGCCACGTAGACGGCCTCCACCTCCGGATCCGCTATCAACTCGGCCGCTTCGGCCGCGCGCCCCGCGCCGACCTCGCCGGCGAACCGCGCCGCAGTCTCACGCGCCCGGCTACCGACCGCGACGAGGCGGCCCGAGGGCGTTTCCCGGAGCGCCTCGGCGAACTTGTGCGCGATCATCCCGGTGCCGAGGATTCCCCAACGAAGCGGCGTGTGGCTCATGCCCCGAGTTGGGTCCGGCGCGCGGCGAGCCGCAAGCCCGCGCTCGCCAAACCCGCACCGGCGCGCTTCGCTCGCCGCGATGCTGCCTGCCGCCGAGATCAAACGCCTCCAGCGCCTGCGCGACGACGATCGTTTCCGCCGCAACGAAGGCGTGTTCATCGTCGAGGGCGACAAGGCCGTGCGCGAGTTCGTCGACTCCGGCCGCTTCCGCGGCGACCTCTACGTCACGCCCGAGTGGGCCGGCTGGAGACGCGATGGCACCGCCCGCGATCTCACCTTCGCCTGCCACGAGACGAGTGCCGCCGAGATGGCCCGCATCAGCCACCTGCCCTCGCCGTCGTCGGTACTCGCCGTACTCGCCTACCCGACGCCGCCGCTCCTCGATCTCGCACAACTGCGCAGCGGCTTCACACTCGCGCTCGATGCCGTGCAGGACCCGGGCAACGTCGGCACGATCATCCGCGTCGCCGATTGGTACGGCTTCGACCGCGTCCTGCTCGGAGACGGCTGCGCCGATCCGTTCTCCCAGAAGGTGGTGAACGCCAGCAAGGGCTCGCTCGCGCGCGCCGAGCTGCACCGCGTCGAGCTGCCCGCCGTGCTCGCCGCCGCCGGCGCGCCGGTGCTCGGCTGCGATCTCGACGGCGCCGATCTCCACCAGCTTGCCGCGCCGGCCGCCGCCATCGTCGTGATCGGCAGCGAAGGCCGCGGGCTCTCCGCTCCCGTGCGCGCCACGCTCACGCAACGCGTGACGATCCCCGCCTTCGGCCGCGCCGAGTCGCTCAACGCCGCCGTCGCCGCCGCCATCGTGTGCGACAACCTCCGCCGCCTCGCCGCCGCGAAACAGTCCCGCGCGTGACGCCGCTCGCGCAAGCGGCGAGAAGCTCGCCCCGCCGCTGAGCGGGCGCCGGCGCAACGTTTCCCGCCGGTCGAGAAACCCTGTAACCTTTCCCACGCCCCGCGGTTTCCCCTCGCGACACACAAACCCGTCGCTTGGAAACCGTGATAGCCGACGCACCAGATTTCAGCCTAGCCTCGTCCGCGCAGCCCGCTGCGTTCGCTCCCGCGGCTGATCGCATGGAACCCTCCGACCACGAGCTGATGCTCGCCGTTCGCGCCGGCGAACTCCGCAAACTCGGCGATCTCTTCGAGCGTCACCACCGCGCGCTCTACGGCTTCTTCGTCCGCCTCACGCAGGATCGCGACGCGAGCGAGGACCTCGTCCAGATGGTGTTCTATCGGATTCTCAAATACCGACACACCTACCGCGACGAGGGGAAGTTCTCCGCCTGGGTCTACCACCTCGCGCGCAAGATCGCCGCCGACCATTTCCACTCCCGCCGCGCTCGCGCCACGTTGCCTGCCGATGCCGACGAGTCGCCGTGGGAAAACCTGCCCGACCAAGCGCCCGCGCCCGACGCCCGCGCCGCCACCGCCGACGATCTCTCGCTCCTCGAGCGCGCCATGGGGGAGCTCTCCACCGAACAACGCGAGCTGCTCGTGCTCGCGCGTTTCCAAGGGCTCTCGCAAGAGGAGATCGCCCGCTTGTTCGACACCACCGTGGGCGCCGTGAAGGTCCGCGTGCACCGCGCCTTCGTCGCGTTGCGCGACCGCTATTTCCGCCTGCGCCGCACGCCGCTCGCCTGATTCCACTCCAACCGCCGCGTCTTTTCCGATCATGAGCTGCGACTCCTTTCAGGAAGACTTCCTCGAGTACCGCGCCAACCGGCTCAGCCCCGCCCGCGCCCAAGCACTCGGCGAGCACCTCCGCACCTGCCTCACCTGCCAACGCGCCTGGGCCGATTTCCAGGAGCTCGACCGCAAGCTCGCGGCCGTGCCGACCCCTGAGCCCTCCGCCAACCTCTCGCGCAACTTCTACGCGATGCTCGACACACACCTCTCCGCCCAACGCGAGCCCGGCGTGTTCGCCCCCGTGCGCCGTGGTTTCGCCCGGCTCTGGTCCGAGTGGATGCCGGTCAACCCGTTCGCGCAGGCCGCGGCCGCCGCCGCGCTCGTCGCCTGCGGCGTGATCACCACCCTTTGGATGCAAACCCGCCGCGAGCGCGACGCCGATCTCGCCGCGCTGCGCCAGCAGGTCGACGCCGTCACTCGGCTTGTCGCCTACACCGCGCTCGACCGTGAGTCCGCCTCGGAGCGCGTGCAGGCCGTGCTCACGACAGACTCCGCCAACTCCATCGGCCTCGCGAAACTCCTCAGCGCGCTCTCGCTCGACCCCAACGTCAACGTCCGCCTCTCCGCGCTCGAGTCGCTCTACGCGCACGCCGGCGACGGCGCGGTCCAGGCCGGCGTGCTCGCCGCGCTCACGCGGGAAACGTCGCCAATTGTCCAAGTCGCGATGATCGACTTCCTCGCCACCGCACGCGCCACGGAGGCGCAGGGCCAGTTCGAGACGCTCGCGCGCAACCCCGCCACGAATTCCACCGTCCGCGCCGCCGCGACCAGCGGCCTCGCGCGGCTCCTGTAAACCGTCCCCCACAAACCGCTCTCCTCTACCATGAAAACGGCTCGCCACCTCCTTCCGCTCGCCGCCGCGCTCGCCGCGATGATGGCCATCTCCGCCGCCGCGGCGGAGAAAACCATCACGTTCAGCAAACCCGACGCGCCGCACACCCTCCGCGTCGACGTCACCAGCGGCAGCGTGACCGTACGCGGCGCCGATGTCCGCGACGTTTCGGTCTCATCGAACACTGAAGCAGAGCACAAAGACACCCGCCGCGAAGACGGCCTGCGCGTGATCGCCGGCTCCGGCGCGTACAACGTCACCGAGCGCGACAACGTCGTGCACGTGACGCAGGACTCGAACGCGTTGTTCCACGGCGGCAGCGATTTCGAGATCACCGTGCCGCGCGACACCTCGGTCATCATCAAGGTCGCGATCAACGGCGACGCCGAGGTGCGCGATGTCTCCGGCGACATCGAGATCAGCAACCTCAACGGCGAGGTGACGTTGGAGAACATCAGCGGCAGCGTCGCCGTCGACACGATGAACGGCGAAATCACTGCGCGCTATCTCGCGCTGCCGGCGGGCAAGGCCCACTCGTTCTCCTCGATGAACGGCCAGATCGCACTGTACGTGCCGACCTCGGCGCAGGCGACCTTCCGTCTACGCGCGCAAAACGGCACCGTCGCCACCGATCTCGACGAGACGATCTTCGCGACCACGACGGAGAAGGGCTCGAGCGAGTTTCCCGGAGCCGGCGGCATCCGCGCCGGTGTCGAGGCGGCTCGCGCCGCGCTCGAGGTCGCTCGCTCCCTCGCGCCCAACGCGTACGGCAATCCCGCGCCCGAGTCGGATGAGGACGCACAAGTCGAGGCTGCGAACGACGCCACGACGCCTGCCGCGCCCGCCCAGCCCCCGAAGGCGCCAAAGCCGCCCAAACCACCGCGCGCGCCGCACGCGCCCACGTTCCCCGCTTTCGGCGGGCAAGTGGTGACCGGGCTCCTCAACGGCGGCGGCGTCGAGATTCGCGCCACTACGATGAATGGCGAAATCCAGATTCGGAAGGCACAGTAATCCCCCGGTTTTCTCCGTGCTAATCGAGGCGCCCGCCTAGCGGGCGCCTTTTTTCGTCGCGACGAATCGCGCGCTCACCGCTCCGCCGTCAACTCGTCGTAAGCCACACCAAGGTCCGCCGGCAACCGGCTCGTGCTCCCTGGCGCCGGTCGGTGGTCCGGGAAGCCGGGGAACTCCGTGAGCCGCACGATCTCGTCGCGCGCCTTCCCGGCGCGAATCTCCCGCTGCGTGTGCTCGAGCAAGGCGGTGAGGAAGTCGCGCATCACGCCGAGATCGGCCGCCGTCCCCGTCACGCCGAACTGCGCGGTACCGTGGCCGAAGACGTAGAGCGCGTCCGTCGGATAGGTCTTCGCCAACGTCTCCAATGTTTCGATCCAGCCGGCGATGCTCGCGCCGCCCGGCCGATCGATCACCGGATAGAGGCGGTTGAAGACGAGATCGCCGAGGTGCACGACGTTGGCCCTTTCGAAATGGACGACGATGTCGCCCCTCGTATGCGCCGGTCCGAAGTGGCGCGCCGCCACCGTCTCGCCGCCGAAGTCGCGCCGCCACTGGTCGGTGAACGTCGTGTCGGCGACGGTCTCGGTGTCCGGCGTCTTCGAGCGCCCGCGTTGCAGCGCCGGCACATTTGCATGCGCGATGATCGAGCGTGTCACCGGTCGGAACGCGCTGTTGCCCGCGGTGTGGTCGCCGTGGTAGTGCGTGTTGATCAGCTGGTCGAACTCGCGTCCGCCGCGGCCCGGCAACCCGTCGATGAACTGCTGCGCGGTTTCGGGAAACTGCGCGTCGACCGCGACGAGCGCGTGCTGGTCGCACAGCCAGCCGATCGTGCCGCCGCGACCAGTGGCGTAGCCGACGTTTCCCCGCAGTGGCATGAAGTTCACCGCTGGGGTCGTGGAAATCGGAGACGCAGTGGCCGGCCCCGACGCCGCTCGCGGTGTCTGACCGCGTGCGGTTCGCGAAACGAACAAACCGGCCGTGGCTGCGAGTGTGGCTCGCTGGATGAAGGAACGTCGGTTCATGCCTCCGGCATAGGCAAGTTCGAGTCGGCGACAACCACCGGGCGCAACTGCGCTGGTCAGCGCTCGCCGCCGCGCCCTACAAACTCGCGTCTCCGTTCCACCGGTGCGGCGTTTGGTTCTTGTTGAGCCGGATGCGACGACCCGCAGGATCGCGGCGTTTCCCTCCCGGCTCCCCTGCCGCGCTCAACGTCCCGCTCGCACAGACTCGCACCATGAAAAAATTCCTCTTCGTCGTCGTGTTTCTCGGTCTCGTCGGTCTCGGCATCTGGAAGTGGTGGGGCCGTCTCGATCCCCACAAGCCCGCGCCCGCCACAGCCGCAGTACCCGCCGCCACGTCCGGAGCCACGCCCGCCGCCCGCGCGAGCGCCGGAAATCTCGACAAACTCGACGGCCGCATCGAGGCCGCCACCGAGGTGCCCGCGCTCGCGCCCGCCGCGCTGTACCCGATGAAGGACAATACCTTCGACCTCGAGCTCTCCGAGTACGCCGGCTACGCGGGCCTCATCGCTGCCAACGGCGGGCTCGAGCCGAGCGAGAACTCCTATTTCTTCAAGAAGCACGGTTTCAAGGTGCGCATCACGCTCAGCGAGGAGGAGAGCTGGAACGCCCTCAACGCCGGCCGCATCGGCGGCGCCGCAACGACGGTCGACGTGCTCGCCGTCTACGCGAAGACGCTCCAGGCGGTCGTGCCCGCGCAGATCGGTTTCTCCCGCGGTTCCGATGCGTTGCTCGTCACCTCCGACGTGAAGCGCATCAACCAGCTCAAGGGCCGCGTCGTCATGGCCGCGCAGTTCACCGAGGCCGATTTCTTCATCCGCTACCTCGCGCAGGAGGCCGGTCTCGAGTGCGCCGCGCTCGCCGCCGGCGAACGTCCCGATCCGGAGCGCATCAACCTCGTGTACGCCGAGACCGCGTTCGAAGCCGGCGATGCGTTCGCGGCCGCTGTCGAATCGGGCAACTCGTCGCTCGCGGGCGCCGTTGTCTGGGGCTCCAAGATACAGGAGGTGCTGAAGCGCACCGCCGGCAAGACCACCGCGCTCGCCACCAACCGCAATCTCCTCGTCGTCGCCGACGTGTTGCTCGTGAACAAGCCCTTCGCGCAGGCCAATCCGCAGATCGTCACCGGTCTCGCCGACGGTCTGCTCCACGGCAACGACCTCGTCCGCACCGCGCCCGAGGCGCAGCTCGACGTGGTCGCGAAGGCGTTCAAATGGACTCGTGAGCAGACGCGCGCCGAACTCGCGCAGATCCACTTCAGCAACTGGCCCGAGAACAAGGCGTTCTTCTCCGGCGCGATCGACGCCGCTGGCAGTTACCCGGGCATCTACCAGTCATCGATCTTCGCCTACGGCACGTTCGCCAGCCACTCCGTCCCCGCCGAGCGATTCCTCGACCTAAAGCTCGACCCCCTCGCCGCCGCCTACGCCGCGCAGAAGATGGAGATCCAGCCGATCCGCGCCGTCGCGGCATCGTCGCTCGAGCAGAATCCTCTCCTCACGCGGAACATCCGGTTCCTCTTCGCGCCCAACTCCGCGAACCTCGAGAGCAACACCGACAACGACAAGAACTACGGCTCCATCAAACAGCTCCTCCAAGTCAGCCCGGGCTCCACGATCCTGTTACGGGGTCATGTCGACGACGCGATGGTGCCCGAGTTCCGCAAACAGGGCGGCGACGCCTTCGTCCGGCAGATGGCGTTGAAGGCGATGCAGCTCAGCAAGGACCGCGCGGAATCCGTGCGCTCCGAGATGGTGAAACGTTACCAGCTCGACCCGAAACGCATCGAGGTGATCGGTCGCGGTTGGGAGGAGCCCGTCGGCAAGAACAGCGACGAAAACCGCCGCGTCGAAGTCCAGTGGTTCACCGTCGAGTGAGGCGCATCCCGAGGTAAGGACGGCTCCCCGAGCCGTCCGCCGCCGCACCGAAGCCTTCGGCACCACCCACTTGCCCTTCCTCGTACCGCCGCCAGACTGACCGCCCAGTGCGCCGCATCGATTACCTCAAAGCGTTCCTGAAAAGTGGTGACCACGCCGCGCTCGCGTTGTGCACGCTCGGCGTGCCATTCGCCACCGGGCTGCCGCTCGCGCTCGTGATCGGCGCCGCGCTCTACGTCGTCGGCTGGGTGTACCTCCCCGACCGCCAAGGATTCCGCGCCAGGGTCGACGCCCGCGCCGCCGCCGCCGGCGAACAACAGGACGCCGCTGCGCTCGCCGCCTTGCAGGCGGAGCGCGCGCGCCTCTTCGCACATCTCAACGACTCCGCCCGCCACCGCTACGACGACCTCGCCCGCGTCTGCGCCGACATCGAGGAACAGCTGGCCACCGCGCCCGCCGGCACCGTTGCCCCGATCGACAAACTCGACGGCCTCATGTGGTCCTACCTCGGCCTCCTCGCCACCGAACGCCGGCTCGACCAGCACCTCGTGAAGGAGGACTCCGAAGACTTCGCCGCGCGCATCGGCGAAGCCGAGACAGAGCTGAAGGAGCTCGATGCCGAACTCACGCGCACACCGCCCGACTCGCCTGCGTACGAGACGAAGTTCCGCCTCGTCAGCGCGAAGAAGGAAGGACTCGAAGCGCTGCGCCGTCGCCACGAACAGTTCAACCGCTCGATGGACAATCTCGCCGTCGTGCGCGCGGAGCAGAACCGCATCGAGGAGCAGCTGAAACTCCTCCGTGCCGACTTTTTTGCCAACCAGTCCGCCGACGCCCTCGCCAGCCGCATCAGCGACACCATCGACTCGCTCTCGACCGGCAGCCGCGTCGCCTCCGAGCTCACCTCGTCCATGCCCGAACTACCCACGCTACGCACCCGCCGCGTCGGCTACCAAGCCCCGCAGAAGGCCTGACCGGCGGCTGTCGAATCCTCTCCGTTTTCTCCTCCGCAACCCTCATCTCCTCCCGCCATGTCCCTCGTCGCTCGCTTCTACAACCAGATCCGCGGCCGCGTCAGCCTGTTCTTCAGCTCGCTCGAGTTCCGCAATCCCGAGGTGCTCCTCGAGAACGCCAAGGAGGACCTCAAGACCAACCGCGTGCGCATGCAGAACGGCATCGCGCAGATGGCCGCCGTGTCCGAAAAGTTGAAACGGCAGGTCGCCGACGGCGAGCGCCGCAAGACCGACCTCGAGGGTCGCATCATGGTCGTCTACAACGGCGGCAACCAGCAACTCGCCGAGGAGCTCGCCGCGCAGCTCCAGTCCGTCGAGTCCGACCTCGCCGAGAACAAGGCCGAGCTCGAGCACAATGAGGCCGCCTACAAGGAGTTCGTCGGCGCCTGCCAGACCGCCGAGCAGGAGATCCGCAAGAAGATCGACAAGCTCACCGCGTCGCTCTCGAAGGCCAAGGCCAAGGAAGCCCTCGCCGACGTCTCCGAGATGCTCTCCGGCACGATCAGCCAGCAAAGCGCCTCGCTCGACAACATGCAGCGGCTCGACGAGGTGGTGAACGAGAAACTCGACAAGGCCTCCGGCCGCCTGCGCGCCTCGCAAGACTCGACGCAGTTCAGCGACCTCAAGCTCAAGCAACAGGAGCAGGACATCGCGAAGAAGGCCGCCCTCGCAAACTTCCTCGCCAAGAAGAACGTCGCCATGAAGCCCGCCGAGTCCGTCTCCGCCGCCCCCTCCCCCGCCCCCGAAAAGCCCAAGATGAGCGAAGGGGCGTGAGCGTTTCACTTCGATCGCCCGAAGATCTCCATGAAGCGCCTCTGGACGATAGCTCTCGCCGTAGTTGGCGCGCTCGCGTTGCTGTTTTTGGGGCTGCGAGCGGGCATCGCTCTCGTTGCGCCGAGCTACAGCGAAACGGCGAGGAATGAGTTCGGCTCACCCGAAGCATTGTCCGCAATAGCGGCACTCTATTCCCGTATCGAAGCGTCACCGCTGGACCCGGCATTGGTAACCGTCCGAGATGAGACCCTCGGTTATCCAGTGATTCGCAGGATTCCCGACTCGTGGTTGCCTCCCCCGTTCTCGAGTCCTACAGCCTCACGAAACCGGAGTACCATGACTGAGTACGGTAACGTTCTCGCGTACTATGATGGAACCGGAGGGTTCGTAGGGCTCGAGTTCTACGGATCCCGATATGGATGCTTCGCGTCTCGGGATGCCACACGATGCCCAGCGCGGTTCAGTACCCTCAACCGTCTCACCGAACGCCCGCCCTACATCTCCATCCGAATCGAAGACTCAGATTGAGAACGCACACAAGCCGCTATCGCTCTTCCCGCGCCCGCGATCAGCGGGCGCCGACACCACTTTCCGGAGGCGATCAGCCGGAGGACACCTCCAATGTTTCGTCCATTGACGAAACCCGTTAGCAGTTCACCCAATCCGAAACAGCCTCCGCCGACCCCGCGTCCTTTCCCATGCCCGCTACCCCGACCGACTGGATCCGAGAAATCGAGAGCCGCTATGCGGCCAATACCGCCTGCCAGTTCCTCCTGCACGGCAACGTGCGCGATGTCTTCTGGGCCGCGCCGGCCAAGGCCGCCGAGCCCGCCGTCGGTCTCCAGCCGGGCGCTACCGCCGTCGTCCCCGCCTCCGCTGCGCCGGACTTCCTCGATCTCGACGACTTCCTCGTCCGTCGCCTGCTCGGCGCATTCACGGTCGTGCTCACGCTCGATCTCGCGCACGGTATCGAAGTCATCCGCGGGCGCGAGGCACTCCAAGGCTGGGACCAGCTCGCCGGCCTGAAGGACCTGCGCAACTCGCCCAAGGAGTACCTCGGCACCCTCCGCCAGCTCTTCCTCTTTTTGAACAACCGCGCCGTCGGCGAGCGCGCCCCGGTCCACGTGGCCGCGATCTTCAACGACGCGCCGCTTCTCGTCCCCAACGAGACGAGCAACCTCTACTTCGACCTCTCCGCCTGCGCCTCGCTCATCCGCGACTGGTCGCGCCCGCGCGAACACGCTTGGTTCAGCCTCACGACATTCCTCATCACCGACGCGCTGAACGACCTCCACCCGATCGTCCGCAACAACCCGCTCGCCGCCGCGATCGCCGTGCCGCTGCCCTCCGAGGCCGACCTCGCCGCGGAGCTCGGCCGCCTGCAGGAACGTTTCGCCGCGCCGCTCGCCAACTTCAAAGACCGCATGCCCGCGCTCGCCAAACGCCTCCGCGGCGTCACACGCTACGCGCTGCTCGGCCTCCTCCGCCACCACGCCCACGCCGGCACCGCGCTGGCCGACGCCGACGTCGCCGCGATGCGCAAGGCCGCGGTCGAGCGCGACAGCAACGGCCTCATCGAGTTCATCGAATCGCCCACCACGCTCGACGACTACCACGGCCAGCCGCAGCTCGTCGCCGCATTGCGCACCGACCTGAAACTCTTCCGCGACGGCGTCGTGCGCGCCGTGCCGATGGGCTACCTCGTCACCGGCCCGGTCGGCACCGGGAAAACCTACCTCGTCAACTGCGTCGCCGGCGAGGCGGGCGTGCCCGTGGTCGTGTTGAAGAACTTTCGCGACCGCTGGGTCGGCAGCTCGGAGGGCAACCTCGAACGCATCTTCCGCCTGATCGACGCGCTCGGGCAGTGCATCGTCTTCGTCGACGAAGCCGACCAGACGCTCGGCCGCCGCACGGGCAACGATTCGAGCAGCGACGTCAACGGCCGCCTCTACTCCATGCTCGCGCAGTTCATGGGCGACGGCGCCAACCGCGGCCGCGTGCTCTGGATGCTCGCCACCTCGCGTCCGGATCTCGTCGAGGTCGACCTCAAGCGCCCCGGTCGCATCGACCGCCGCCTGCCCGTGCTCCCCGCCACGACCGACGACGACGCGTGGGCGCTGCTGCGCGGCATCTTCGCGCGCAACCAACTCGCGTTGCCCGAAACGCGTCCCGCGACGCTCGCGATGCCGGAGTTGCTCACCGCTGGCGCTGCCGCCTCGATCGCGAGCGCGATTTTCCGGCAGAGCTACCTCACGCAACGCGCACCGGTCGATCTGCTTGCCGAACATCTCTCGAACTATCTCCCACCCGTGCCGCTTGAGCGCATCCGCGAGCAGATCCGGCTGGCGGTGGAGGAAGCGAGCGAACTCGCGCTGCTGCCGCCGGCGTTGGCGGCGAAGCTGCGTGAGTGAGAATTGGCGACGGGAGAGGGCGGTGTCGCTCGTCGACCGAGGCTGCCGGCACGCGTTGAAGCGTCGGGCCACGTGACTGCAAACAAAGAACCCCGACCGCGAGGCCGGGGTTCTTTGTTGAAGCGGACGCGTAGCGTCCGCGGAAGTTGGAGGCGGGATCAGCTGGCCTCGTCGGCGGCGGGAGCGGCGACGGGGTCGCCCTCGGGAATCTCGGCGCCGAACGGCAGGGAGATGCGCAATTTTTTGAACATCGGAAGACCCGTGCCGGCCGGGATAAGGTGGCCCATGATGACGTTTTCCTTGAAGCCCTTGAGGCCGTCGACCTTGCCGAGCGTGGAAGCGTCGGTGAGCACGCGGGTAGTCTCCTGGAACGACGCGGCCGAGATGAAGCTCTCGGTCTCGAGCGAGGCCTTGGTGATGCCGAGCAGGATGGGCTCCGCTTCGGCGGGTTTGCCGCCGGCGGCCTCGATGCGCTTGTTCTCGCGCAGGAAGGCGGTGCGGTCGACC